>JBGANH010000085.1:0-14298 GCA_044222365.1 Candidatus Eiseniibacteriota bacterium | reverse complement strand
ATTCTCGGCGCCATCAACTGGATCGCCCGCTGGTGGCGGCCCGGTGGCGCGCTTTCGACGGCCGAACTCGGCCGGCAGTTCTCGGATCACCTGGTGGGCGGGTTGGGGCCCCTGCCGCGTCCGCGCCTCGTGCGCAGCCCGAAGCCGCGCGCCGCGCGGCCTCGCACCCGGAGCAAGACCAAGCCATGAAGGCCGTCCGACTGAACGCCGTGGGCTCGCCGCTCACGCTCGAAGACCTGCCCGATCCCGTTCCCGGACCCGGCGAAGTGCGCGTGCGCGTCGCGGGCTGCGGTGTCTGCCACACCGACATCGGCTTCTGGCGCGACGGCGTACCGACGCGCCGCGCGCTGCCGTTGACGCTCGGTCACGAAGTGAGCGGCACCGTGGACGCCACGGGCGACGGTGCCGCCGAATGGATCGGCCGCGAGGTGATCGTCCCCGCCGTCATCTCGTGCGGCGCGTGCGACCTGTGCCGGGAAGGCCGCGGCAACGCCTGCCGCGCGCAGCTCATGCCGGGCAACGACATGGACGGCGGCTTCGCGGACTGCATCGTGGTGCCCGCGCGCGGGCTCTGCCACGTGACGGACCGCGGCGGCTACGCGCTCTCCGAACTCTCGGTGGTCGCCGACGCCGTGACGACGCCGTACCAGGCGGTCGTGCGCAGCGGTCTCGCCGCGGGCGAACTCGCGATCGTGATCGGCGTGGGCGGTGTGGGCGGGTACGCGGTGCAGATCGCGAGCGCGATGGGCGCGAAGGTCGTGGCGATCGACGTGGATGACGCGAAGCTCGCGCTCATCGCGCAGTACGGTGCGCACGCGGCGTTCAACAGCCGCACGACCGATTTCAAGACGCTCAAGAAGGAGATCGGCGCGAAGGCGAAGGAGTGGGGCTGCCCCTCGCACGGCGCCAAGGTGTTCGAGTGCTCGGGCTCCACGCCGGGGCAGGAGACCGCGTACGGCCTGCTCGGCCACGCGGGCACGCTCATGGTCGTGGGCTTCACGCTCGGCAAGATCGAAGTGCGGCTGTCGAACCTGATGGCGTTCGACGCCACCGTGCAGGGCACGTGGGGGTGCCGGCCGGAGCTGTACCCGGACGCGCTCGCGATGGTCACGAGCGGGCGCGTCACGCTGAAGCCGTTCATCGAGCGCCACCCGCTCGCGAACGGCCCCGAAGTCGTCCGTCGGGTGGCCGACCACGAAATCCACCGCCGCGCGATCCTCGAGCCGGCGCCGCGCTGACCCCCATGCACGACGGAGTCGCTTCCATGAAGAGCCACGTTCTCGTCGACGGCTACAAGTTCGAGCACATCGGTTACGAACTGCGTCCCGCGCGCGACCCGAAGGGCGCGAAGGTCGAGGGCCTGTTCCACGCTTGGATCATCATCGACAACCCCGGCCAGCTGAACAGCTACACCACGGAAGCCGCGCGCGAGATCGTGCTCGCGTTCCGGCAGGCGAGCATGGACCGCAGCGTCGTGTGCGTCGTGTTCACGGCCGTGGGCGACCGCGCGTTCTGCACCGGCGGCAACACGAAGGAGTACGCCGAGTACTACGCGGGCAATCCGCAGGAATACAAGCAGTACATGCGGATCTTCAACGACATGATCGATTCGATCCTGCGCTGCGACAAACCCGTCATCAATCGCGTGAACGGCATGCGCATCGGCGGCGGGCAGGAGATCGGCATGGCGTGCGACTTCTCGGTCGCGGTCGACACCGCGCGCTTCGGCCAGGCGGGCCCGAAGCACGGCTCGGCGCCCGACGGCGGCAGCACGGACTTCCTGCCGCTCTACGTGGGCTTCGGCCACGCGATGGAGAGCGCGGTGCTGTGCGAGGCGTGGAGCGCGCACAAGGCGTCGTGGCTCGGGCTGATCAACGAAGTCGTGCCCGTGCTCAAGAAGGACGGGCAGTGGGTGCCGAACCCGCTCGTCGTCACCGACAAGGTCGCGGACGAGTGGGGCAGGGTCGTGTACGGCGACTTCAAGACGGGCGCCGCGGCCGCCGAGGGCAAGGCGCTCTTCGCGCAGTGCACGAGCGACCTGTCCGCGCTCGACGAGGCCGTCGAGCGCATGTGCACGAAGTTGCTCATGCTCATGCCGGACTGCGTGAGCAAGACGGTGAACAGCGTGCGCAAGCACAAACAGCATCACTGGGACGCGAACTCGATCACGAACCGCGAGTGGCTCGCGCTCAACATGATGACCGAGGGCCGCGCCGGTTTCCGCGCGTTCAACGAAGGGCCGAAGGAACAGCGCGAGGTGGACTTCATCAAGCTCCGCCAGCTGCTCGCCACCGGTCATCCGTGGAACGAGGACCTCATGCGCGCCATCGCGCCGGCCGGCACGGCGGAGACCGCGGCGCGCTGACCGCGCGTTCGCGAACGGAGCACGCGTGGACCTCGGACTCAAGGGTCGTACGGCGCTGGTGACGGGCGGCGCGGCGGGCATCGGCGCCGCGATCGCGCTCGAACTGGCGCGCGAAGGATGCGACGTGGCGGTCGTGGACGTGCGCCGCGACGAGAAGGCGGAAGCCTCGCTCGCCGCGATCGCCGCCACGGGCGTACGCGCGACGTTTCACACGGCGGACGTCCGTGACTTCGCGCTGGCGGAGCGGACGGTGCACGAGGTGGCCGCGGCCGCGGGCCAGCTCGACGTGCTCGTCTGCTGCGCCGGCGTCACGGACGACGCATTGTCGTGGAAGATGACCGAGGCGCAGTGGGACCGCGTGCTCGACGTGAACCTGAAGGGCTGCTTCGCCTACTGCCGCGCCGCGGGCGCGCTCATGAAGGACGCGCGCGCCGGCCGCATCGTGAACATCGCGAGCATCAACGGCCTGCGCGGCAAGTTCGGGCAGGCGAACTACGCGGCGTCCAAGGGCGGCATGGTCGCGCTGTCGAAGACGCTCGCGCGCGAGCTCGGCAAGTTCGGCGTCACCGTGAACGTCGTCGCGCCGGGCATGGTGCGCACCGAAATGGCCGCGGTGCTGCCCCCCGAGGTGATCGAGAAGGCGGTGGACGAGACCATGCTCGGGCGCCTCGCCGATCCGCGCGACTGCGCGGCCGTCGTCGCGTTCCTGTGCTCGGACGCCGCGCGCCACGTGACCGGCCAGGTCGTGCAGGTGGACGGAGGGCAGTACCTGTGAGCGGCCGCGTCGGCATCGTCGGCATCGGGCACACGCCGTTCGGGCGCCGCGGCGACGCGACCGTGCAGGAGCTCGCGGCCGAGGCGTTCCGCGCCGCGCTCGCCGACTCCGGGCTCGAACGCGGCCACATGGACGCCGTCGTCGTGGGCTCGGTCCCCGAGTACCACAAGCAGCGCTCGCTGCCGGGCGTCGTGCAGGAATACCTCGGGCTCACGCCGAAGCCGACGTGGCTCACCGAGGCGGCGTGCGCGTCGGGCAGCGCCGCGATCCGCACCGCGTGGATGAGCATCAAGGCCGGCGTGCACGACGTGGTGGCGGTGATCGGCTGCCAGAAGATGACCGAACTCGAGACGGCCGAGATCCTCGCGCTCATGGGGCGCGTGGGCGAGGTGCAGTGGGAGTCGAGCTTCGGCAGCACGTTCCCGGGTTACTACGCGATGTTCGCGCGGCGCCACATGCACGAGTTCGGCACGACGCGCGAGCAGCTCACTTCCGTGGCGATCAAGAACCACTTCTACGGCGCGAAGAACCCGCTCGCGATGTTCCGCAAGGAGATCACCGCCGAGAAGGCGAACGCGTCCGAAGACGTCGCGACGCCGTTCCACGTGTTCGACTGCTGCGCGAACGCCGACGGCGCCGCGTGCGTGATCCTCGCCGCGGAGACGCGCGCGCGCGGACTGCGAAGGCCGCCCGTGTGGCTGGCGGGCATGGGCTGCGCGAGCGACACGATGTCGGTGCTGCGCCGGCCCTCGCTCACCGGGCTGGGCAGCGCGCAGGCCGCGGCCGCGCAGGCGTACGCGATGGCGGGTGTGGACGCGAAGCGCGTTCGCGTCGCCGACGTGCACGACTGCTTCACGATCGCCGAAGTGCTCGCGTACGAGGACCTCGGGTTCTGCGCCAAGGGTGAAGGTGGCGCGTTCATTTCGGAGAAACGTTCGTACGTCGGCGGCAGCACGCCCGTGAACGTGGACGGCGGACTCAAGGCGAAGGGGCATCCCATCGGCGCGACCGGCGTGTCCATGACCACGGAGATCGTGAAGCAGTTGCGCGGCGACGCGGGCGAGCGGCAGGTGCCGAACGCCGACGTCGGCCTCACGCACAACGTCGGCGGCATCGGCCAGTACTGCTTCGTGCAGGTCCTCACGAGGGACGAGTGATGTTCAAGTGGTTCGGCAGGGTCAATCACGCGCCGCACACGAAGGTCGCCGCGTTCGCACAGCACCTGCGCGAGGGCCGGCTCATGGCGTCGCGCTGCGAGGCGTGCGGGCACGTGTCGTTCCCGCCGCGCGCGGACTGCGAGGCGTGCCTGCACGGCGCGTTCACGTTCGTCCCGGTGAGCGGCCGCGGCACGCTGCACACCTGGACGCGCATCACGGCGGCGCCGCGCGGATTCGAGGACGTCGCGCCGTACACGCTGGGACTGGTGGATCTGGAAGAGGGAGGCCGCGCGCTCGCCTGGATCGGCGCGTCGGTCCCCGAGGAGAGCCTCGCGATCGGCATGCCGCTGCAGGTGACGCCGCGGCTGCACGAGGACGTCGAGGACATCCGCGTGGACTACACGCTCGAAGCCCCGAAGGGAGCCACGGCATGAGCTGGAAGACCCACGTCGAGCAGGGCGTCGCGACGCTGACGCTCGACGCACCGCCGCTCAACATCCTCACGCGCGCCGTGCTCGCCGAACTGCGCACGGCGCTCGCGACGCTCGAGGCGACTCCGGAGCTGCGCGTCGTGCGGCTCACCGCGGCGGGCCGGCACTTCTCGGCCGGCGCGGACGTCGGCGAGCACCTGCCGCCCCAGTACCAGGAGCTGATCCCGGAGTTCTGCGACACGATCGAGCGGCTCGCGCGCTTCCCGCTGCCGGTGGTCGCCGCGGTGCGCGGGCGCTGCCTCGGCGGCGGTTTCGAGCTCGCGATGGCCGCGGACGTGATCGTCGCGGGCGAAGGCGCCACGTTCGGCCAGCCCGAGATCATGCTCGGCGTCACGGCGCCGGTCGCGTGCGTGATGCTGCCGCGACTCTCGCAGCACGGCTTCGCGGCCGAGCTGCTGTTCGCGGGCGACGCGGTGTCGGCGACGCGCGCGCGATCCGCGGGCGTCGTCCAGCACGTCGTGCCCGACGAGACGGTCGAGGACGAGGCGCTCGCGATCGCGCGCCGCATCGCGCGTCACAGCGCCGCGGCGCTGCGCGCGACCAAGGCGACGCTGCTCGAATCCGCCGTGAAGCCGCTCGGCGAGGCGCTGCGCGCCGCGAGCGACGACTACGTCACGAAGCTCATGAAGACCGAGGACGCGCTCGAGGGGCTCAACGCCTTTCTCGAGAAGCGTCCGGCACAGTGGAGGCACCGGTGAGCGCGATCCGCGTGTTCCCCGAATGGCGGGGCAAGGACCTCGACGGCATGCTGCACGCCGTCGTCGAACTCCTCGACGACACCGAGTTCCCGACCGTGAAGCGCTGGCGCGAGGCCGGTGGCAAGGTCGTCGGGCACTTCCAGGTCTACTTCCCCGAGGAGATCGCGCACGCCGCCGGCATGCTGCCGTTCAAGATGCGCGGCGCGCCGATCGAGCCCAAGCACGCGGACTCGCACTTCGGCTCGTACCTCTGCTCGATCCTCAAGACGTCGCTCGAGCTGGTCGTGAGCAAGCGCGTCGAGCTCGAGCTGTTCGTGACGCATCCCATCTGCGACGCGGCGCGCAACCTCGCGGCGGTGTTCGGACGAAACTTCCCGTACCCGTGCCAGATCCTCTACCTGCCGCAGAACGCCACCTCACCCGCGGCGCGCACCTACCTCGCGGGCGAGTACGCGCGCGTGCGCGAGCTGTGCGGGCGGATCGCCGGCGTCACGGTCACCGACGACGCGCTGAGGAACTCGATCGCGGTGTTCAACCGGAACCGCGAGTTGCTCCGCAAGCTGTACGCGATCAAGCGCGAGACGCCGTGGCAGGTCGCGATGCACGAGGCCTACGCGCTCGTCGCGGTCGGCGGGCTCATGCCGCGCGAGGAGCACAACGAACTGCTCGAGGCGGTGCTGCCGCTGCTCGAGACGCGCGACCGCAAGAAGCACGACCGCGTGCGCGTCGTGTTCGAGGGCGGCTTCTGCGAGCAGCCGCCGTTCGAGCTGATCCGCGCGATCGGCCGCTCGTGCTACGTCGTGGACGACGACCTGCTCATCGGCCTGCGCTGGATCCTCGCCGACCTGCCGGTGACCGGTGACCCGCTCGACGCGCTCGCGTGGGGCTACCTCGAGCGCTCGAGCTACAGCCCCGTGCAGCACGACCCGCGCAAGCAGAAGGAGGACATGCTGCTGAAGCGCGTGCGCGAGTCGAACGCGTCGGCCGTGATCCTCGCCGCCGCCAAGATGTGCGAGCCCGGACTCGAGGAACAGGTGGCGTACGTGCATGCGCTCGACGAAGCGAAGCTGCCGTACTTCGTCACCGAGTTCGAAGAGAACATGACCAGCTACGACACGCTCGAGATCCAGCTCGAGACCTTCGTCGAAAACCTGTTGTTCGTCTGAGGAGGACGCCGTGAGCGAGACCGCCGGAACGGAAGGCATCGTCGGTCGGGGCAATCGCGAAGGCGCGCGACTGTTCCGCCAGTGGTTCGACGGACTGGGCCAGGCCGCGGAGGAGAATCGCGGGGGCGCCTACGTGTTCGTCATGGGCAGCCTCGGTGAACTCCTGAGCACGTTCGACCTGCCGCTCGTGTTCCCCGAGATCAACTCGCTGCAGACCGCCGTGCGCCACCAGGCGCACGACTACCTGAACGAGGCCGAGGACGTCGGCTACTCGCCCGACATCTGCGGCTACGTGAAGGCCGACGTCGCGACGCAGCGGCGCGGGGGCATGCTGCCCATGGGGCGCATCCCGAAGCCGTCGATCGCCGTGCTCACGAACGCCTGCAACACGTACATCAAGTGGGCCGAGATCTGGGAGCGCATGTACAAGATGCCGGCGTACGTGCTCGACATTCCGGCGTCGCGCCAGGACGGGCACCCGGTGAACCGCCACACGCCGGGCTTCGAGCGCGACCGCCAGTACGTCGCCGCGCAGCTGCGTGAACTGATCGGCGTGCTCGAGGGCGTGACGGGCAGGAAGTTCGACATCGACCGCCTGCGCGAAACCATGAAGCACGCGAACACGATGAGCCGCGGCTGGAAGCGCGTGCTCGAGCTGAACCAGAGTCGCCCTTCGCTCTTCAACGCGCTCTCGGACGGCACGATCTACCTCGGTGTGTGCAACGGCTTCCGCGGGCACGAGGCCGGCGCGAAGTACTTCGACGAGCTCGTCGAGGAGATGGAGTACAAGCGCGCGAACGGCATCGGCACGCTGGTGGACGAGAAGCACCGGCTGCTGTTCGTGGGCGTGCCGTGCTACCCGATCTTCCGCCGCTTCACCGAACTGTTCAGCGAACACGGCGGCACGTTCGTGAACTCGACGTACCTGTGGTTCGCCTCGGGCGGCACGAACCTCGGCTTCGAGTACGAACTCACCGATCCGCTCGAGTCGCTCGCCGAGGGTCTGCTCACCGGTGTGAGCGACGCGATGGACAGCATGTTCTTCCAGACGAACGCGCTCGTGAAGATGGTGGACGACTTCGCCGTGGACGGCGTCGTGTACCACCCCGTCAAGAGCTGCCGCACCACGTCCACCGGACAGGCCGACAGCCGCCGCGCCCTCATGGCCGCGCGCGACGTGAGCAGCCTGTTCATCGAGTCCGACATGATGGACCGCCGCGTCGTGTCCGAAGCGCAGCTCAAGAACCGCATCGACGCGTTCTTCGAGGGCCTCGAGTCGCGCCGCAACCAGTCCGCCGCCGGCATCGCCTGAGCGAGGGAGATCCCACACATGGCTTACGCAGCGGGAGTGGACGTCGGCTCCACCCAGACGAAGGCGGTCGTGATCGACGAGCAGGGCAAGATCGTCGGGCGCGCGCTCACGATGACCGGCGCGAACGTGACGCGGGCCGCCGAGGAGGCGTTCGCGATCGCGCTCGCCGACGGCGACGTGCGCGAGGAAGAGGTCGAGTACGTCGTCGGCACCGGGTACGGCCGCTACAAGGTGACGTTCGGCAACACGCAGGTGACCGAGATCAGCTGCCACGGCCGCGGTGCCGTGCACATGTTCCCGAACACGCGCACGGTGGTGGACATGGGCGGGCAGGACACGAAGGCGATCCGAGTGTCCGCGCGCGGTGAGATCGTGGACTTCTGCATGAACGACAAGTGCGCCGCCGGCACGGGGCGCTTCCTCGGCGCGGCCTCGTCCGCGCTCGAGATCCCGCTCGACCAGCTCGGTCACACCGCGCTGCGCGGCGAGCGCCCGGTCAAGATCAGCACCACGTGCACGGTGTTCGCCGAGTCCGAAGTGCTCAGCTGGCTCGGCAAGGGCAAGAAGATCGAGGACATCCTGCTCGGCGTGCACCAGTCGATCGCGGGACGCTCGACCGGTCTGGCGTGGCGCGTGGGCATCGAGCCCGAGGTCACGTTCACGGGCGGCGTGGCGAAGAACATCGCGATGATCGAGTCGCTCGAGAAGGCGATGGGGATGAAGGTCAACGTGAGCGACGATTCGCACTACATGGGCGCGCTCGGCGCGGCGCTGTTCGCGCTCGATCACATCTTCGCGAGCCGGACGCCGGCCGCGACGAGGGGGGTGACGGCGTGAGGATCACCGCGGGCATCGACGTCGGTTCGACCTACACGAAGGCCGTCATCGTGGACGAGTACGGCGCCATGATCGGGCGCGCGATCGCGCCGACCGGCTTCCGGCTCACGGAGGTGGCGAGCGCCACGCTGGCGAGCGCGCTCGGCGCGGCGGGGCGTTCGGCGAACGACGTGGCGTACGTCGTCGCGACCGGTAGCGGGCGGCACCAGGCGTCGTTCGCCGACATCCAGGTGACCGACCTGACCGCCGCCGCGCGCGGCGTGACGAAGCTGTTCCCGAACACGCGCACGATCCTCGACGTCGGCGGGCAGACGATGAAGGCGACGCGCCTGACGCCGGACGCGAAGGTGCATTCGTTCCGGCTCAACGACAAGTGCGCCGCCGGCACCGGCGCGTTCCTCGAGAAGACCGCGCGCTACATGGGCTACTCGACCGAAGAGATCGGGCCGCTCGTGGACACGTCGAAGGGCAGCACGAGCATCTCGGGCGTGTGCGCGGTGTTCGCGGAGTCCGAGGTCATCAATCATCTGTCGCAGGGCGTCGCGCCCGCGGACATCATGCACGGCGCGATCGTGTCGCTCGTCGGCCGGTCGGTGCAGTTGATGAAGCGCGTGAAGCTCGAGCCGGAGTTCACGCTCATCGGCGGCATCCTGCGGTTCGAGGCGATGGGCCGCGTGGTGCGCGAGGCGCTCAAGTCCGACGTGAACGTGCCCGAGGGTGATCTGGTGCAGTACGTGTCGGCCTACGGCGCGGGCCTGTTGGCGCAGCGCCGGCTGGACGTGCTGGGTACGAGCGGCGCCGCGAAGGCCACGGCCTGACCTCGTGAGCGACGGCAAGGATCCGGACGCGGTCCGCACTGCGGAAGAGGTGGGCGAGCGCGCCAAGCGCTCGCTCACCTCGCTGGTCCGTGCCGAGGCGATGCGCGACGCGGCGCTCGAGCGCATCACGCCCGATCCGGCGCGTCTCGCGGACGGCTGGAAGCGCCGTTTCGTGATCGAGCGTGCTCGAGTGCCGGACCTCGTGGTTTTGTACGAAGAGTCCGGTTTCGAAGTCGTCGCCGATGCCGTCACGCCTGAGCAGCTCGAGGACGACTGCACGGATTGCAAGCTGGTCGTGCATCTGGACTACGTGCAGGTGTACACGAGGAAGAGGCGGGGTTTGGCGTAACGGCGAGCATGCTTCGTTCTGCGTCGCCTTACCCTGCGCAGCAAGGGGCCTTTCGCGGCCGCTCAGCCCGGCTCCTGCCGGGCCTCGCTGACGCAGCGACCCGCTCCCGCCATCCTGGCTCCGCGTGCCGCTGAGTCCCGCTGCAGGCCCCTTGCCGCTCCGGGCGCGGCTCGACCGCGATCGGCGATTCACGTGCGTCGCTCGCTCGGCGATGGTTCGCGAAGGAATTCGATTGACGGGTTCGGGGCGCGAATGTGTCGCTCGGTCGTGGCGTTCGCGCCGCTCGCTCGCAATCGCCCGAGGTTCGGGCATGTTCGCGCCGCGCGCGGTTGCGTTCGCGAGTTGCTGTCTGCTGCGTCGTTCTTGCGCGTGCGTTCGAATGCGGCGCTCGAAAGCACGCGTGATACAAAGTGCAGGTCGCCCCCGCGTGAAGTACACGCGCCCCCGCGGTACATGCACCATGCGCTTTCGCCTGCCGACGCACCTCTCGCCGGAAGAAGCTCGCGCGCGCCTCGATCTGATCTGTCGCGAGGAACACCATCGCGTCGCCGAGGGTCTCGCGCTCATCGCGTTGATCGACTCGCGCCGCGACTTCCGCGCCGCCGGCTACTCCTGCATGAAGACGTACTGCGAGCAGCACCTGCGCATGACGCCGGATCGCGCGTCGAAGCGGCTCCAGGCGGCGCGGGCTGCGGCGCGCTTCACGACGATCTTCGACTACCTGTCGGACGGTCGGCTCACGCTCGGTGCGGTCGTCGCGCTCGCGCCGCATTTGAAGGTCGAGAACTCGGAAGAGCTGCTCGCGGCGGCGGCGAACAAGACACGCGCGGAGATCCTGCAGTTGGTCGCGTCGCGCTCGACGCCTGTCGTGACCACGAGCGCGTCGGAGACTCCGTCTGTCAACGAAACGTCACCATCACATGCCCCGGGGCATGTAAGTGGCCAAGAATCAGCCGGCCCCGAAGCGCTCGCGTTCATCGCGTTCGCGCAGGAGTCGGCGGCGCCGCTTCCTCCGAAGAAGCGCGGCGTCATCGCGCTCGGCGCGCCGGGCGAACACGAGGTGCGCCTCACGCTCACTCAGCAGGAGCGCGACGCGCTGCGCCGAGTGCAGGACCTGCTGAGCAACACCGACTGGGCGCAGGACCCGGCGGCGATCTACGCGAAGGCGATCGAGCTCTTGGAAGAGCGCCTGCTGAAAGACAAGCTCGGCGCGAAGAAGAGCGAGCAGACCGAAGACACCGTCGGCAACGGCCGCCGCATCCCGAAGGCGGTGCGCAGCGCGGTGTGGCAGCGCGACGGTGGATGCTGTTCGTTCGTGAGCGCCGACGGCCACCGCTGCGGCGAGCGCCGCTGGTTGCAGTTCGATCATCGTGTGCCCGTCGCACTGGGCGGCGAGAGCACGCTGGCGAACGTCCGGCTGCTCTGCCGCGCGCACAACCTGTTCGAGGCCGAGCGCGTGCTGGGGGAAGACCGCGTCGCTCGCGCCCGCGAGCGTGCGGAGCGTGAGCGCGCGAGGCATCAGGAGGCGAAGGCGCGTGAAGCTGCGCGTGCGGCGGCCCGCGAGCAGAAGGCACGGGCCGCGGAGGAGAAGGCGCGACTCGCCGCCGAGAGGGCCGCGAGCCAGGAGCGCGACGCCGATCTCCTGAGCGCGCTCAAGTCGCTCCAGTTCACGCCGGAGCAGGCGGCACGCGCGGCGGAAGCGACGAAGGACCTCGCGGATGGTCCGCTCGAGGCGAGAGTGCGGGCGGCGCTGAAAGTGCTGACGGCGCGGCTCGCGACGAAGCAGGATTTCTCGAAGCCGCAGGGGCAGTCGGCGAGCGCGGCCGCGTGACCGCACTCGCCCACCCGGCCCTACCTCACCCGCACGATCCTCGCCGTCGCCACGCCTTCGCTCGTCGTCAGCCGCGCGAGGTACACGCCCGGCGCGAGCGCCGACGCGTCCATCGTGCGTGCGTGCGTGCCCGCGGCGAAAGCGCCGTCCGCGATCGTCGCCACGCGCTCGCCCCGCAGGCCGAACAACTCGAGCGTCGCGTGCCCGGCGTGCGGCAGCGCGAAACGAAGCGTCACGCTCGCGCGCGCCGGCGACGGTCCCGCGGCGAGCGCCACTCCGGCGCCCGGCGTGAATCCGTCACCCACACCGGCCGTCGTCAGCGAGCCGTCGCCGAAGATGCGCTTCGCATGGATGTCGTTGTAGGTGCCGGGGTCCTGGGTCGTCGCCCACACGACGATGGCCGTGCTCTGCACCCCGAGCACGATGTCCGCTTCGTCGTAGCGGAAGTTGCTGCTGTTCGCGTCCGAGAAGACCGAGCCGGCCGGCGGCAGCCAGAAGTCGCCCGAGGAACTCACGTGCTGCGCGACGCGGTCGACGTTCTGGCTCCAGACGATCCACGCGCCATTCATGCCGTCTTCCTCGATCGCGTGCCCGCCGCCATTCCAGGTGACGTCGGCGGTGATGAAGCGTCCGCCGGTGCCCCACTGGTGCGTGCCGTCCGGGCGAATCTTCTGCGCGAAGATGCCGCCTCCGGTGGGCCTGCTGTCGCGCCACGCGAGCAGCGCGCTGCCGTCGGGGCCGCCGCCCACGAGCTTCACCTGCTCCTGTGGGTAGACCCCGGCGACGACGCGCTGCGACGCCGGCCAGCGGTCACCGTTCGCGCCGAACCAGCGGATGTTCATGTTGTCCGCGCCCGTCATCATGAGATACGCGCCATTCCCGGCGGTCGCGCTGTGCAGCGAGGGCGGGGAGTACAGCCAGGGAGCGGTCGTGATCGTGTCCGACATCACCCGCGTGCGCGCATTGTCCACCGCCACCATGCCGAGTGGGCCGAACGTGTACCAGTAGCCGATGAACACGCCGCCGCCGGGGCGCCGGGTGGCCGTGAGGCTGCGCACTTCGCCGCGCGCCACGAGCGAATCGCCGCTCGCGCTCCACAGGCGGTTGCCGTCGCGGTCGAGTCGCTGGCCGCACACGTTCGCGACGTTCGAGGCCTTCCAGTTCGCCCACACCACGATCGCGCCGCCCTGTTCGTCCCTCGAGATGCGCGGCATGTTCTGCGTCATCTCGGCGGTGCTCACTCGCATGCCGCCCACGCCCCAGCGCCGCTGGCCGTTGGCGTCGATCCGCTGCGCGCAGATGCGGTCGGACACCGGGCCGCCCGAGCGCACCCACGAGACGATCACGCCACCGGAATCGTCCGGGCAGGCCTTCAGATCGAACGGGGTTCCCAGGGTCGCGTCCACCAGGACGCCGTTCGTGGTCCAGCGCGCGAAGCCGTTCGCGTCGAAGGACTGCGCGTAGATGTCGTCGCGCGCGCCCGAGCGCTGGTCCTGCCAGACGCTCACGAACCCGCCCGCGCCGTCGGACACGGTGACCAGGTGGTTCTGGTTCCACGCCGCGTCGCAGACGATGTTGTCCGTGCTGCGGGCGGTCACCCACTGGGCGTGAGCCGTGGCGGGGGCGAGCTGGGTGAGTGCGACGAGAGCGCCGAACAGGAGTGCATGAGTGACGCGCATGTGTGAAGCCTCCGGATGGGGTCTGTTCGGCTAACGTCGAAGGAATGGTAAAGCGCACGCACTCGATTGCGGCAAACTCAAGGCCGTGCCGGGCGGCGGTCGGCCCACGGGGGGCGGCAAATCGTTCCGTTCGCCCGAATCTTGCCGGAACTAGGGCGAAACGCATTCTCCGTGCGAATGCGATGCCCGCCGGCGTTCATGAGAAGTGGAAGCTCGCCCCGAACGCCTCTCGCCATCGGAGTCCGTCATGTCCGCTCGTGCCCCCTGGGCGCTCGCCCTCTGCCTCGCCGCCGCATCGCTCGCCGCTGCCGCCACCGCCCGGGCCGACTGGCCGCACGATCCATACGGCGGCGGACTGCCGGTCTGCACCGCGAGCGACGATCAGTGGTCGGCCGTGGGAGTGAGCGACGGCGCGGGGGGCGCGATCTTCGTCTGGGAGGACCGGCGTACCGGCGCGTGGGACCTGCAGGCACGCCGCGTGAGCGCGACCGGCACCGCGCTCTGGCCCGCGAACGGGGTGCCCGTCGTCACGGCGACCGCGACCCAGCGATTCGCCGCGTGCATTCCCGACGGCGCCGGCGGCGTGATCGCCGCATGGGAGGACTACCGCAGTGGCGCCGCGGACATCTACGTGCAGCGGCTCGACGCGAACGGCACCGCGCTGTGGACCGCCAACGGCCTGGGCGTCTGCACGCAGGCGGCCTCGCAGTTCCTGCCCACGATCGCGAGCGACGGTGCGGGCGGAGCGATCATCGCATGGCAGGATTTTCGCGGCGCCGACGGCGACATCTACGCGCAGCGCGTCAACTCGCTGGGAGCG
>JBGANH010000084.1:0-14216 GCA_044222365.1 Candidatus Eiseniibacteriota bacterium | reverse complement strand
CGGATCGGTTGGCTCGACTGCAGTAGGACGAGCTTCGGCAGCACCAGGGCGGCCATCCCCGGCTGGGGTGGCCGCCCTTCTTAATTGTGCTTGCCATACATACCAACCGGTCGGTATGGTTCCGGCCCATGAACGCCCCCGCGACCGATTCCCGCACCCGGCTGCTCGACGCCGCGCTCAAGATCATCCGCACGCGCGGCTACTCCGCCACGCGCGTGGAGGACATCTGCGCCGAGGCGGGCCTGAGCAAGGGCAGCTTCTTTCATCACTTCTCGAGCAAGGAAGACCTCGCCGTCTCGGCCGCCCGGCACTGGTCCGAGGTGACCGATGCATTCTTCGCCGCGGCTCCCTATCACGCTCCCGAGGACCCGCTCGCGCGCGTGCTCGGCTACCTCGACTTCCGCAAGTCCATCCTCATGGGCCGCGTCCCGGAGTTCACGTGCCTCGTCGGCACGATGGTGCAGGAGACGTACGACACCGCGCCCGCCATCCGCGAGGCCTGCGACCGCAGCATCTCCGGGCACGCCTCCGAAGTCGCGCGCGACATCGCGCTCGCGCGTGAGAAGTACGTACCCGACGCGCCCTGGACCGCCGAGAGCCTCGCGCTGCACACGCAGGCCGTGCTGCAGGGCGCGTTCATCCTCGCCAAGGCGCGCGGCAGCGCGAGCATCGCCGAAGAGTCCGTGGATCACCTGAAGCGCTACGTCGAGTTGTTGTTCCATCCCAACCACCCGAAGGAGCTCTGAGCATGTCCGAAACCACCGGAACGGTGCGGCTGCACCGCGTGCTGCGCTGTCCGCCCGATCGCGTGTACCGCGCGTTCCTCGATCCCGACGCGCAGGTGAAGTGGCTCCCGCCGCACGGCTTCACCGCGAAGTCGCACCACTGCGACGCGCGCGTCGGCGGCACGTTCAAGATGTCGTTCACGAACTTCGGCACCGGCAAGAGCCAGTCGTTCGGCGGCACGTACCTCGAGCTCGTGCCCGGCGAGCTGCTCCGCTACAACGACCAGTTCGACGATCCGAGCCTGCCGGGCCAGATGAACGTCACCGTGAAGCTGAAGAAGGTGCTCTGCGGCACCGAGCTCGAGATCGTGCAGGAAGGCATTCCCGCCGTGATCCCCGTCGAGTTCTGCTACCTCGGCTGGCAGGAGTCGCTCGCCGCGCTCGCGCACCTCGTCGAACCCGAGATCCCGGACGGCGCGTAGGCGCGCAGGTCCGCGTCCTCTTCGAAGTCGCGCCCCTCACCTCGAACCCCAGGAGTCACGCATGAGCACGACCCGTCCCGCCGGTGTCTTCATCTGGTACGAACTCGCGACGCCGGACAGCGCCGCGGCGATCGAGTTCTACTCCCACGTCGTCGGCTGGTCGGCGGCCGCGATGCCGTCGTCGGGCATCCCCTACACGCTGCTGTCCCACGGTGGCGTGAACGTCGGCGGCGTCATGCAGCAGACGCCCGAGATGTGCACGGCCGGCGCGCCGCCGTGCTGGCTCGGCTACGTCGGCGTCGCCGACGTGGACGCGATGATCGAGCAGGTGAAGGCCGCGGGCGGCTCGGTGCTCATGCCCGCGGCCGACATCCCGGACGTCGGCCGCTTCGCGCTGGTCGCCGATCCGCACGGCGCCGCCTTCTTCCTGATGACGCCGATCAGCAAGGAGCCGCTGCCGGTCGTCGCGCCGGACGCGCCCGGTCACGTGGGCTGGCGCGAGCTGCACGCCGGCGACGGCGCGGCGGCGTGGGAGTTCTACTCGTCGCTCTTCGGCTGGACCAAGGACATGGCCGTGGACATGGGGCCGATCGGCGTCTACCAGACGTTCGCCACCGGCGGCGCTCCCGTGGGCGGCATGATGACGAAGATGGCTCAGTCGCCGCGCCCGTTCTGGACCTTCTACTTCACGGTCCCGTCGCTCGGCGAAGCGCTCGAGCGCACGAAGGCGCGGGGCGGCCAGGTGATCCACGGGCCGCAGCAGGTGCCCGGAGGCAGCTTCATCGCCAACTGCATGGATCCGCAGGGCGCGATGTTCTCGCTCGTGTCGCAGAAGAGCTGACGCGACGCGTCCGCGCTCGGAAGCACGACGGCCGCTCCTCCGGGAGCGGCCGTTCGTGTTTCAGATGCCCATGTCCGAGAGCTTGCGGCTCACACCGTCGAGCATCGCGGTGACGCCGGGGTGCTCGGCCTCGAGTTGCGTGATGGCGTCCTGCACGCGAGCGAGCAGCGGCATCTGGTGCGCCGCGGGCACCTTGCCCTCGGTGAGCACCGCGTCGATGTCGGCGGCGAGCTGGCGCAGCAGTTCGCGGTCCTTGTCGCTCACTTCCGGCGTGAGCTCGAGCTTGTGATGAAGCTGCTTCAGCAGATAGGTGATCGCGGGGTCGCTCATGGCGCTCTCCTGCGCGAAGGGAAGATCGAAGGGTTCGTTCCGGAGGAATCGGCACGCGCAGCTTACTCCCGCAGCGCGATTCTCCCGTCGTCCGGCCCGGGGTCTCAGCGCCCGAGCAGCACGACCCTGCGCGACGCGTGCGCGTTCCCCGCGGAAACCCGAGCGAAATACACACCCGCCGCCACGGGAACGCCCCGCTCGTCCCGGCCGTCCCACACGATTTCGTGACGTCCCGCGAGCCTCGGGCCGCGTGCGAGCGTCCGCACGAGCCGCCCGTCGATCCCGTGGATCGCGAGCACCAGCTCGCCGTCGTACGGCAGCTCGAACGACATCGCGACGCGCGAGACGGCCGGATGCGCCGAGGCGAAGCCGAAGCGAAGCCCCGCGAGTGGCGGCGCGCCGCTCACCCCCACGTTCGCCGGCGCCGCGACGACCAGCACCAGGCGCGGCGGGTGCCCGCCATCCTTGCTCCAGTAGTCGGTCGGATTGATCGCCGGCGTCGTGAGCACGAAGCCGACCGTGCCGGTCGAATCCGCGCGCACCGTGCCCGTCACGTCGGCGCCCCAGGTGCCGTCGCGGGACGACTGCGGCAGGCTCAGGAGCAGCGGGCCCATCGAGGGCGCGCCCGCCTGCGTGAGCGTGCCCTCGCTCCATGCGGGATCGTCGAGCCGGCGCAACTGCCCGCCGCCGACCGTGAGCACGCGCAGGCTGAGCTTGGCGAGCAGCACCGAATCGGCGAGCGCACCGGCCGTCGCGAACTTCAGGTAGATCGAGCGCACGTCGGTGCCCTGCGACGCGTACAGCAGCGTCGAGGCGCCGTAGTTCGTGGTGGGGAACGCCCCGCTCACGTGCGCGTCATCGGTCGCGTCGAACACGCGCAGCCGCGCGCCCGGCTGCGCGGGCCACCACGGCGCCGCGGTGACTTCACCGGCGAAGAACGTGCGCAGCAGCGCCGCGACCTTCTGCTCGCCCGAGGGCGCGGGGTGCACGCGGTCGGTCTCGAGATCGGTGATCGGCCACGTGAGTCCGTCGGCGCGCGGCACCGTGCCGTTCGCCCACAGGTACGGCCCCCACAGCAGCAGTGGCGCGCGCACGGTCCCCGCCGCGGCGTCGTGATTGAGCAGCGGGTCGCCCGCGATCTGCTGCTCGATCAGCCAGCGCACCGAGTAGCCCGTCTCGAACGCCTGCGGCTCGGGGCTCGTGCCGCCCTGTTGCTGGTAGCCGCCGTAGATCCGGCTCGAGAGGTACACGATCTTCAGGTTGGGGAACTTGTCGTGCAGGTTTCGGACGATGCGCGCCATCGAATCGCGCAGTGCCAGCGCGTGCACGGGAAAGTCGTTCGCCGGGCCGGGGATCGCCTCCTTGAGCCACGCCACCTGCACCTGTGCCGCCGTGAGGCCCATCGCGGCGACGCGCTGGTTCATCGTCGTCCAGTACGGCGCGAGCGGGTTCGCGATGACGTCGGCCGACTGGCCGCCGAAGCCCGTGTCCATGAGCACGACGCGCGCGTTGCGCGTGGTGTCGGTGTCGGCGTCGCGTTCGAACGCGCCGAACTCGTGCGTCGTGTTCGACATGCCGACGGCGATGAAGCCGATCCAGCCGTTCGGGTCCGGCGCGCCGGCGGCGTCGCGCGGCACGATCTCGGACGCCTTCGCGAGCGCCGCCGCGAGGTGCGCGGGCGGGGGCGTGTTGCTGCCTCCGCCGTACAGGCCGCCGTCGTAGCCGCGATAGATGCCCGAGCCCATGTCGGTGAGCGGCACGAGGCCGGGCGTGGACTGCGCGAAGGCGGGCGCGGCGGCGGGCAGCAGCAGCGCGGCGGCGCAGGCGGCACCGACGGCGAATCGGGCGAAGTGCGAACGGCTCATCGGGCCTCCGGCCGAAGGGAGCGGGAACGAACCGCCACGATTGTGTCGCAACCCGCGTTCGCCGGGCACACGAAAATGCGGGTTGTGCTCGGGAGATTGGTGAAGGAACGGCTCGTGCAGGGATGACCCTGCATGACCACGACGCCTGCCCCCCAGGCGCCCCCGTTCTGCCCCAACCCCGCATGCCCATTCCACACCGCGCCAGAGGGTTGGCGCTACCAGCGCGACGGCTACCACTCGCGCATGGCTGCGCCGCACCGTGTCCAGCGTTACCGCTGTTGTCGGTGCCGACGACGGTTCAGCGAGCAGACGTTCCGGCTTTCGTACTGGCTGAAGCGCCCGGCGCTGCTGCTTCCGGTCTTCCACGGACTGCTCTCGTGCTCGTGTCTGCGCCAGATCGCTCGGGCCCATGAGTGCTCGCCGCAGACCGTGCTGCTTCATGCCAATCGGCTCGGTCGGCACTGCCAGCTCTTCCATGAACAGCTGCGGCCCAAGGACGGCATCGCCGAGCCCGTGGCCATGGATGGCTTTTTCTCGTTCGAGTACAGCCAGTTCCATCCCACGAGCTACAATGTGCTCGTCGGCCGCCAGAGCTACTTCCTGCACGGGTTCACGGTGACAGAGTTGCGGCGCTCGGGCTCGATGACGCCGGCCCAGCGTGCATATCGCAAGGAGAACGAGGCTCGCCTGGGCAAGCCCGATCCGCGCGGGACCGAAAAGGACTGTGCGGAGCTGCTGTGCATCGTGGCGCCCAGGCCGCAGCCACTGGCGCTCTACACGGACGAGCATCAGGACTATCCGCGCGCCATCGCGCGGGCGGCGCACCTGGATATCACGCACCGGACGATCAGCTCACGCGCGGCTCGCACGACGAGCAACCCGATCTTCTGCGTGAACCTGAACGACATGCTGACTCGTCACTCGGGCGCGAACCACAAGCGCGAAACGATCGCGTTCCCCAAGCGAAGGCAGATGGCGATCTGGCGCATGGCGGTGTTCATGGTGTGGCGCAACTACATGAAGTGGGCATCGGAGCGAAGGCGGCACGACACGCCGGCCATGCGGCTGGGGCTGACCGACCACCGCCTGAAACCGGAAGAGGTGCTGGCGGTGAGACTGTTCCCGAGCCGAGTGCGGCTACCGGAGCGCTGGAGCGAGTACTACTGGGGGAAGGTGAAGTCGCGAGAGATTCCGATCGGCCGCGAACACGCGCTCAAGTACGCCGCCTAGAGCAATGGCTCGGGCGGCCACCGCAGCAGTGACCGCCCGAGATCCTCACCAATCTTCCGAGCACAACCCGCTACTCGCCTTCGTAGCGCTCGTAGATGCGCTTGAGGTCGAGCGGCGGCGCGCCCTGCGGACCACCGGTGGCCCGGGCGCGCACGGTCAGCGTGCGGCCGTCGGCCGAGACCTCGTAGGTCTCGGTGAGCCAGCCCGAGCGCCCGAGCGGGAAAGTCGTCACGAGTGCCGACTTCTTCCAGCGCGCCACCGGTCCGGGCAGCTCCTGGATGCGTCCGTGCGCGTCGAGCGAGTCCTGCAACGCGAACGTGATCGGCGGGGCTTCGTCCTCGGTCACCTCGACGTTCTCGGACAGCACGAAGATCACCATCTGCGCGCCCGGGCGCAGGACGCGGCGCATCGGGTCCTCGCGGCGCTCCTCACCGGGCATGGCGTCGCTCTCGTCCGGCTCGCTCACACCCTCGCGATCGGGCGGGCCGCCACGGCCGCCGGGCCCACCGCCCGGAGGCGGGCCGCCCATGCCGCCAGGACCGCCGGGACCACCGGGGACGGCGTGACGCAGGCCCTCCGGACCACCGCGCGGCATCGCCTTCGCGGGATCGTCGGAGCGCTTGCGGTCCAATCGCCAGATGCCCTCGAGCGCGCGGTCGCTGGAGGACAGGTCCGCCGCGCGGACGACGACGGGGCGCGCCGCCGGCGCCGCGGAAAGGGCGAATGCGGCGATGAAGAGGCGGCGTGCAAGAGCGTGTGCGGCGGCGTCGAGCCGGGCGCGCGTTCCCGGTCACGTGCGGGTCCGGAGCGATTGACACCCTCCGCGACCCCACCCTAGCCTGCGCCCACCATGGATGAACACATTCCACCCCGCTCGGGTTCCGGCTGGATCGAAGTCGTCGTCGGCAGCATGTACAGCGGCAAGACGGAGGAGCTGATCCGGCGACTCCGCCGTGCCCAGATCGCCCGCCAACGCGTCGAGATCTTCAAGCCCATCATCGACGACCGTTACGCCAAGGACCACATCGTCTCGCACAGCGAACTGCGCATTCCCTCGCGGTCCATCAAGACCGCCAAGGAGATCCTGCGCTGGGCGCACGAGGCGCAGGTCATCGGCATCGACGAAGGCCAGTTCCTCGGGCCGGCACTGCTCGACGTGGTCGAGCGCCTGGCGCGGCAGGGCAAGCGCGTCATCGTGGCCGGCCTCGACCAGGACTACATGGGCCAGCCGTTCGAGCCCATGCCGCAGCTGCTCGCGATCGCCGAATACATCACCAAGACGCTCGCCATCTGCATGGTGTGCGGCTCGCCGGCCAACCGCACCTACCGCAAGGTCGCCAAGGGCGGCCGCGTGGTGGTGGGCGGCGCCGATCTGTACGAAGCGCGCTGCCGCCGTTGCTTCGACCTCGGGCGCCGGGCTCAGGCCATGGCGCCGATCCACGAGTTCACGGGAGAGACCGATGCTCGTCCGCAAACTGCTCGCCGCGCCACTCGCGCTCGCCGCAAGCCTGCTGCTCCTCGCCGGGTGCGCAAGCAAGACCGCTGACAAGCCCGCCGACGGGAACGCTCCGCTCGAAGTCGGCCTCGTGTTCGACGTGGGCGGCCGTGGCGACAAGTCGTTCAACGACGCCGCGTACGCGGGCCTCGAGCGCGCCCAGAAGGAACTCGGCGTGCACTTCACCACGCTCGAGACGAGCGAGGGCGCGGACCGCGAAGTGCAGCTGCGCCAGCTGGCGGCCGGCCCGGCGAAGATCATCTTCGGGGTCGGCTTCCTGTTCTCGGACGACATCCGCGCGCTGGCGAAGGAATTCCCGGACAAGAAGTTCGCGTGCGTGGACTTCACCGTGAACCCCGGCGACACGCTGCCCCCGAACCTCGTCGCGCTGACGTTCAAGGAAGAGGAAGGCTCGTTCCTCGTGGGCGCGCTGGCGGCGATGACGTCGAAGACCGGCAAGATCGGTTTCGTGGGCGGCATGGACGTGCCGCTCATCCGCAAGTTCCAGGCGGGCTACGTGGCCGGCGCGAAGGCCGTGAACCCGAAGATCGAAGTGCTCGTGAAGTACGCGGGCAACTCCGGCGCGGCGTTCAAGGACCCGACGAAGGGCAAGGAACTCGGTCTCGCCGAGTACCACGCCGGCGCCGACGTGATCTACCACGCGTCGGGCTCGACCGGCCTGGGCGTGTTCGAAGCCGCGCGCGAGCTGAACAAGCTGGCGATCGGTGTGGACAAGGACCAGTACGAGGACGCGCCCGGCTTCATCCTGACGTCCATGGTGAAGGTCGTGGACACCGCCGTGTTCGAGGCGATCCGCGCGACGCAGCAGGGCACGCTGGTCGGCGGCGTGCAGCACCTGGGCCTCAAGGAAGACGGCGTGAAGTGGGTGTACGACGAGCACAACAAGGCGCTCATTCCCGACGCCGTGAAGGCGCGCGTGGACTCGCTGGCCGCGGAGATCGTCGCCGGCCGCATCGTGGTGCCGAGCACCACGGAGTAGCGCGGCGGGCGCGGTGACGCGCCGAAACGAATCGCCCCGCGGGCCTCGACGGCCGGCGGGGCGATTTCGTTCGTGGGCGGCGTGGTCAGGACCGGCGCGCGCTCCTCGCGGCGAGCAGGCGCTTCTGCAGCCGCCGCGCCCGCCGCGCCGTCACGCGACCCCACGCCTCTCCGTGATTGGGCAGCGCCCACATCAGCCCTCCCCCGAGCCAGCAGTGGAGTTCGACGCGCTCGGCGAGCTTGCCCAGCATGTCGCGCTTGAAGAACGTGTCGCCGCCGTTGTTGTGCCAGCGGTAGCCGCGATCGCGCGCGCGCAGCGAGGCTTCGTAGACGAGCAGCGGGAACGCCCCGATCTTGCGCCCCTCTTCGCTCGTCGCGCTCGTGCGCCCTTCGAGCATGCCGCCGGGACTGAGCCCGAGGCCGAAGCCCGAGACCACGCGCCCTTCGCGCACGGCGAGCAGCAGCCACATCCACGGCAGCTCCCATTCGCGCCACTGCTCGCCCGGCGCCGGGTCCTGCGCGACGGGCTCGGCCGAGACGCCGTGCCGGCCCTTCGTGTCCACCTGCACCTGCGCGAACGCCTTCCACAACTCGGGCACCGCGCCGTCCACGACCTCGCAGCCGCTCTCGCGGGCGCGCCGCAGCGTCCGGCGCTTGGTCGCGTCCATCGCCATGAGGATCGCCTGGTCCGGATGCTCCAGCGACTGCACGAGCGTGCCTCCGGCGAGAAAGCCCGGCACGGCCTCCGGCGCGGGGAACGGCGCGTAGAACCGCAGCCGCCTGCCGCCCGCCGCCTCGCACGCGCACTGGAACAGCCAGCGCGTCTCGTCTTCCGTCACGCCCACCCGGCCGTCGCGTGCGGGGTCCTCGATCACGCACTGCCACCGCCAGGGCCAGCCGCTGTGCCATTCGCCGGCATGCTCGCGCAGGACCACGGCGCCGACACGCCCGTCCGCCTCGGCGAGCACCGCGATGGCGTGCCTCCCGTGGCGTCCCTCCCACTCGAGGTAGGGCAGCTGCATCGAGAAGTTGCCGTGCGGGGAGCGGGAGAGCCGCGCATGCCACGCCTCGGCGAATGCCGGAGGCAGTGGATCACGCGTGCTCCAGGAGCGAAGGGACTTCGCGGCTCGACTCATGGACCAGTCCGGGGGGGGGAAACCTGCACCAGCAGGTGGATCTTCAGACGCTCGGATTCTCGACTCGGCGCTCGCGGACTCACCGGACCACGCGTGAGCAGCGAGGGCACGTACGATGGGATTGTAGGAAACTTCGCGTCCGCCGTGCAGGCCCAACTTGCGCGGACCGGTGGGAAGCACGCGGCGTGCGCACAAGTGGCCCGCCCGTTCGCGCGCGAACCACCGGATCGGCGGGCCACATCCGGCGTCCTCGCACCACGCGGCGGCCGCGCGGGTGAAATGGCTCACACCACGGGAAGCGGCCGGGCCCCGAGGCCCGCGCGTCGGGGTGCACCCGCCGCCCGGTTGCCCTCGCCCATCCCGTGCGCCAATCTCCGCTCGCCCTGCCTCGCGGACGGCCGCATCCCCCTCGGCACCGCGCCTCGGATTCCTTCCCGAAAGCTGCCCCATGTCCGCATGGACCGACCTCGGTGACGGCGTGTTCGTCCGCCAGAGCCGCTGCTACCAGATGAACTCCACCGTCGTGATCCACGACGGGAGCGCGATCGTGTTCGATCCCGGGGTGCTGCCTTCCGAGATCGCGGACATCGCCGCGAGGGTCGAGCACCACGCGCCGCGCTTCGAGAACACCACGCTCGTCTTCACGCACCCGCACTGGGATCACGTGCTCGGCAAGCCGTGGTTCCCGGTCGCCGCCACGGTCGCGCACGTCGGGTTCGCCGACGAAGTCGAACGCGACGCAGCCGACATCGAGGCGAGCACGAAGAAGTGGGTCGAGTCCGAGGGCGAGAAGTGGCCGCGCCCGTTCGAGGCGTTCGCGCCCGCGCTCACGCTGCGCGGCACGGTCGGCGTGCGCATCGGCGGGCTCGAGATGCTCGCGTACGACGTGCCCGGGCACTCCCCGAGCCAGATCGCCTGCTACTTTCCCGAACTCGGGCTGTTCGTCGCGGGCGACACGCTCTCCGACATCGAGATCCCGTGGCTCGACGGACCGCCGTGGGTGTACCGCCGCAGCCTGCAGGCGCTGCACTGGGTGTTCGAGCAGGAGCAGGTGAAGTTTCTCGTGCCCGGCCACGGCAGCGTGGCGCACGGGCGCACGGATTCGTACAAGCGGCTGCTGCGCGACATGGACTACCTGCTGCACCTCGAGGGCGAGGTCGGCAACGCGTTCACGCTGGGCGCGTCGCTCGAGGAGACGCAGGACCGGCTGGCCAAGATGAGCTACGTGGGCAAGGATGCGGCGTACTCCATGAACGACGTGCACCGCGCCAACGTGAAGTTCGCGTTCGACGGGCTGCGCGAGCAGGCCGAAATGCGGCAGGACGGCCGCACGAAAGAGACATGATCCAGACCAAGAGTTTCTACCGCAGCCTCGAGAAGATCCTCGCGGCCGCGGGCAAGGTGAAGAAGCGCGAAACGTTCGCCGTGCGCATCGCGCCGGCGCTGCTCGAGGGCATGAAGGGCTCGCTCGGCGTGACCGCCGTGCACCTCTACGAGCGCCGGAAGGACGGCTTCGGCACGCCCAAGACCTGGGGCGCCAAGCGCGCCGACCTGGGCGCCGATCTCGCGCGCCGCTTCGCGAGCACGGGCGACGACCACATCGGCGAACTGCCGTGGGTGGGCGACGTGTCGTCCGAGCGCGTCGGCCTGCTCGCCGTGGGCGGCGTGGACGGCCCGCTGCTCGTGATGTTCGGGCCCGCGCGCGGCGCGCTCGAGAAGGGCGCTTCGCGCACCGAGTTCGCGGCCGCGCTCAACTCGCTGCTGTTCGCGATCCGCCAGCACCTCGAGAAGAGCGAACTGCACGACCTCATCGAGCAGGCGCGCGCGATCCAGCTGAGCCTGTTGCCGCCGGCGAAGTGCGAGTTCGCCGGCTACGACATCCACGCCGAAAGCTTTCCCGCCTCGAGCGTGGGCGGCGACCTCTACGACTTCCTCCCCGTCGCGCCCGGCACGATGGGCCTCGCGGTCGCCGACGCGTCGGGCCACGGCCTGCCCGCGGCGCTGCAGGCGCGCGACGTGGCGGTCGGGCTGCGCATGGGCGTCGAGCGCGACCTCAAGCTGGTCGCCGCGATCGAGAAGCTCAACCGCGTCATCCATCGCAGCGGTCTCACGTCGCGGTTCATCTCGCTGCTGTTCGGCGAGCTCGAATCGAACGGGAACTTCGCGTACGTGAACGCGGGCCATCCGCCCGCGCTGCTCATGGACGAGCGCGGCATCCACGAACTGTCCGTGGGCGGCATCGTGCTCGGACCCGATCCGGCGGCGTCGTACAAGCTCGGCTTCACGCACGTGGATCGCGGCGCGACGCTCGTGCTGTACAGCGACGGCGTGATCGAGCGCGGCACCACGTGGGGCGAGGAGTTCGGCATGGCGAAGGTGCGCAAGTGGCTCAAGGACACGCGCAAGCTGACGTCCAAGGAAGCCGTGGACGACCTCATGCGCCGTCTCGACGAGCACGCGCCGCGCAAGCCGTTCGAGGACGACGTGACGGTCATGGTGGTGAAGAGGCACAAGTAGCCCATGAGCGCCCCCGCGTCCGCGAAGAAGAAGGCGCGCGTCCCGGCGGGCGCCGCTTCCCGAGTGCCGCTGCCCGCGCGGATCGAGCGCGCGTGGGTGATCGCGCTCCTCGTGCTGCACGTGACGTTCGCGACGTGGGGCGCGGTGCGGCAGAGCGTCACGTTCGACGAGAACTTCCACCTGCCCGCCGGGGTGCTCGAGGCCGCGCGCGGCGAACTGCGCGTCTCGGCGGTGAACCCGCCGCTCGTGAAGGCCCTGGCCGGCGCGGCGGCGCTCGCCGCCGGCGCGCGCGTGCCGTCCGACGAAGCGATGGGCGACGGAGAACAGGGCCGCGTCGGTTTCGCGTTCATGCGCGCCAACGCCGACCGCTACCAGCGCGTGTTCGTCGCGGGACGGCTCGTGACGGTGCTGCTTTCGGCGCTGCTCGCGCTCGTCGCGGGTCGGCTCGTGAACGTGCTGCTCTCGGCGCTGCTCGCGCTCGTCGTGTGGCGCTGGGCGCGGCGGCTGTGGGGCTCGCGCGGCGCGCTCGTGGCGCTCGCCTTCTTCGCCGTGGCACCCGAAGCGCTCGCGCACGCGGGCGTGGTCACCATGGACGTGCCCACGGCGCTCGGCTTCGCGGCGACGCTCATGGGCTGGCAGGCGTTCGTGCGCGCCGGGCGCACGCGCGACTTCGTGTTCACGGCACTCGCGCTCGCGTTCACGTTCCTCGTGCGTTTCACGGCGGTGTTCCTGCCGCCGCTGATGCTCGTGCTCGCGCTCGCCGAACTGGCGGCGAAGCGCGTGCGGCACGCGAAGCGCGTGGCGATCGGCTTCGTGGCGCTCGGCGTGACGACCCTGCTGCTCCTGAACGCGGGCTACCTGTTCCGCACCAGCTTCACGCCGCTGGCCCGGATGCCGTTCGAGTCGCAGTCGTTCCGCGCGCTCGCGGCGAAGGCGCCCTCGCTGCGGCTGCCGCTTCCCGACACGTACGTGATGGGCTTCGACCGGCAGGCGGTCGAGTCGCAGGCCGGCCGCACCCCCAGCTACCTGCTCGGCACGGTCCACCCGGACGCGCCGCTCGCGTACTTCCCCGTGGCGCTCGCCGCGAAGTGGCCGCTCGGCTTCCTCGCGGCGCTCGCGCTGCTGCTCGCGTACGCGGTGGCACGCCGTCCGCGCGCGAGCCGCCTGCTGTGGCCGCTCGCGGGCGTGGCGCTGTTCCTGTGGATCGCGATGTTCGTGGGCCGGCTCGGCATCGGCATCCGTTACGTGTTCCCGATCGTGCCGCTGCTCGCGGTCGCGCTCGGCGCGCTGGCGAGCGGACGCCGCGGCGACGCGGCGTGGTGGAAGCAGGCCGCGATCGCGCTGGCGTGCGCACAGGGGCTCGAGATGGCGGCGCACGCGCCCTGGCACCTGAGCTTCTACAACGCGCTCGCGGGCGGACCGGCGAAGGGCCAGTGGATCGTGAACGACTCGAACGTGGACTGGGGCCAGGGGCTGATCGCGCTGCGCGACGAGATGCGCTCGCGCGGGATCGCGAAGGTGAACCTCGCCTACCACGGCACCGCGGATCCGGCGGTCTACGGCATCGACTACGTGCCGTACCTCGGCGGGCAGCCGAGCGCGGAGAGCGAGTGGCTCGCGATCTCGAGCTACTACTTCGTCGGGCTGTCGCAGCGCATGACGACGTCGCAGGGCCGCACCGAGCAGGCGATCACGCTCGATTTCCGCGCGCTCTGGCCGCGCGAGCCCGAGGCGCGGCCCGCGGGCTGCATGCTGCTGTTCCGGCTGCGCTGACGCGGGCGCGGGAAGCGCGCCGCCTTTCTAGTGCAGGAAGTTCCCCGCGAACCACTGCAGGCCCCACGCGCCGACGATCACGCCCCAGGCCGTGAGCGCGACGACGAGCCAGCGCGGCGCCTTCGCCGCGCCGTACGAGGCCGTGACCAGCGCGAGCGCGATGCCGTCGAGCGCGAATCGCTGGCCGAAGTGCACCCAGCCGTCGTTGTAGTAGAGCAGCGACGGTACCGAGATCGCGACGAAACTCACGAGCGCGAACACCTCGAGCTTCGACCACCTGCGCGGCCAGGCGGCGAGCAGCAGGTACGGCGTGGTCACGAGCAGGCTCATGCCGTGCGGGTCGGGATGGAACATCCCGTTCTGCCACGTGGGTAGGCGCAGCAGCCAGCCGTAGAGGTTCTGCGGCAGGAAGTGGAGCGAGAAGCGGCCGTACTGTTTCACGAGCGCCTCGAACTCGCCGCCCATCAGAATGTCGTGATAACCGGCATCCCCGTAAGAGCCGAACCGCGCCTTGTTGTACACGGCATGCAGCGCGGCGGCCGCGACGACGGGCAGCAGCACGGCGATCGCGGTGGGCAGCAGCGCACGCGGCGGCGAAGTTGCCTCGCCGTCGCGCTCGCGCTTCGACCACAGCAGCCACGCGGCGAAGGGCAGCGCGAGCGTGGTCGTGGAGCGCGTGAGCACGGTGAGCCCGAGCAGCACGCCGGTCGTCCACGCGCGGCCGTTCGCGGCGGCGAGCAGCGCCGCGACCTGCAGCACGGTCGCGGTGATCTGCGCGTGCAGCCAGACGTTGCCCATGGGCACGCCGTAGTGCATGGCGGTG
>JBGANH010000083.1:0-15622 GCA_044222365.1 Candidatus Eiseniibacteriota bacterium | reverse complement strand
CCGTCGGGCCCGTGGGCGTGCGCGGTGTCGCGCGGGTTCGTGCTCATGCGGCCTTCATCCAGTCGAGCGCGGACTGCGCGGCCTGCCGCACGGGCGGGCGCTTCGACTCCGCCGCGGAGCGCAACGCCTCGCACGCGCGCGGCGTGGCGATGCGGGCGAGGATGCGCGCGACGTTGTGGCGGTGGATCTCCTGCGAACGGTCGAACCAGTTCTGGCGGACGAGTTCGGCCTCGAGTTCGGGCACGATCTCGTCTCCGCCCACCGAGGCGAGGGCGGCGTAGATCGCGCGGCGCTCGTCGGGCGGGCGCTGTTCGAACCGCTCCTGCTGGAGGAACGCGAACAGCCAGCGTGCCGTGGCCGCGTCGCGCGCGGCCGACAGGCGCGCGAGCACCTGGCAGAAGAGCTTCGATTCCGCGCCGTCCACCGCGCGGATGAGCAGCGGGCGCGCGAGCTTCAGCTCGACGTTGCCGAGCGCCGCGACGACTTCCTCGCGCACGCGCGTGTCGGGGTGCCGCAGCGCGACCTGCAGCAGGCCCACGACCTGCGGCCCGCCGATCCAGCCGAGGATGTGCACGATGTTGCGCACGACGTACCAGCGTCCGTCGACGAGCCACGCCGCGAGCCGCTCCGGGTTCTCGCGACAGCGATCGGCGAGCGCTTCGGCGACACCGAGGCGCACGTCGCGCTGCTGGCTCTCGGACAGGACCAGCGTCATCCAGTCGATCCCGGCGTCGCCGAGGTCGTCCGCGAGCGTGAGCCACTCCACGACGCCGGCCTCGCTCTGGCGATCGAGCTGTTCGACCACGCGCGCGACGGTGACGGGCTGCTGCAGCTCCTGCCGGAAGGTCTCCTCCGACCATTCGCGCGCGCCGAGCGCGCGCAGCATGCGCAGCGTCTCGCGGCCCTCGAGCCACGCACCGGTGGACAGCGCGGTGCGGAGCACGCGCGGCAGGAAGCGCGCGAGCTCGCGACGGTCGTCGATCGTCGGGTCGGCGTTCACGCACGCCTGAGCGATCGCGACCGCGGCGGTGACCGGCGACACGCGGTGCTCCGCGGCGAATTCGGCGCGGAACCGGTCGATCTCGTGACCGGCCATCGCGTCGAGTTCCACGAAGCTCGCCTCGACCTCGACCGTCAGGTCGCCGAGCGTCCAATCCTCGGAGCGGCCCTTGCCGGTGCCGCCCTCCGGCGCCTGCGCGGGCGCTTCCTCGGGCTGCTTCTGCTCGTCGTTCGCCGCGGGCCACGGCATCAGCGCGCCGGCGCCCTCCTCGGGCGTGGCCGCGCCGGCGCCGACGTCGCCCTGCGCGGGCACGTAGTCCACGTCCATGTGCGTGAGGTGCGCTTCCCACAGCAGCGTCACGAGGTCGTCGCCGTCGAGGTTCTGCCCGGTCACGGCGAGCACGCAGTCCACGAGCGAGTCGATTTCGCGCGAGGTCACGCCCTGCTGGATCGTGATGCCGCGCACGCCGTCGCGGTGGAACGGGTACGCGAGGTTGTCGTCGCGCGAGCGGGCCGGGTACACGGACACGCCGTCCACGGTGACGTCGTCGGATTCGAACCGGTACGAGACCGTCGAGAGTTCCCGCATCATCGCGAACGCCGCCTGCGAGAGTTCGTCGCGGAAGCGGATGACGGTCGGGTTCATGGCGTCGTAGAGCCGGCAGGTCTTCAGCGTGCGCGCGAACTGGGCGATCCAGCCCGCCGCGACCTTCACGGAGGCGTCCGTGAGGGTGCGTTCGGGCGGGCTCGCCGCGCCGCTCTTGCCGGTGCGAGACAGGACGCTCATCGACGAGGGGTACCCCTCCTTAGGAATCGTTCCTTCCACTGGGCTTTCCGACTCCGGGTTTATCGGCCCTCCGGGCGGTCATCTTGAGCACGCGAATCGGCTTCAAGCCCTTGCGGGAGCACGCGCTGGCGGTCGGTTCGCGCCCGTTCGACCGGGCGTGCCGCCATGACCCTCGCCGCGCCGGGGCGACCGGTTCCCGCGCTGGCGCGGCGGCGCTTGTACGCCCCGAGCGCGCTGCACACACTGCGGCCGTTTCCCCCTTCCCCGTTTTCTTCCGCCGCTCGACAGGAGCTTTCCCATGTTCCGCCGCCTGATTCCGGCGCTTCTCGCCCTCGCGGCCACGGCCGCTCCGGCCGCCGCCCTCGAGGAATGCCGCCTGATGCGCATGCCCGACATCCAGGGTGACCGCATCGCTTTCGTCTACGCCGGGGACCTCTGGACCGTCGCCCGCACCGGAGGCGCGGCCGTCCGCCTCACGACGCACGACGGCCAGGAACTCTTCCCGAAGTTCTCGCCCGACGGCCGCACGATCGCCTTCACGGGTGAGTACGACGGCAACACGGACGCGTTCACGATTCCCGCGACGGGCGGCGAGCCGACGCGGCTCACGTTCCATCCGGGCGCCGACGTCGTCGCCGAGTGGTATCCCGACGGCGCGAACATCCTCACGCGTTCGGCGCGCGCCTCGGCGCCGACGCGCTTCGACCGGTTCTTCCAGGTGAGCGCGTCCGGCGGCTTCGAGAAGATGCTCGCCCTGCCCACGGCCGGTTACGCGAGCCTCTCGTCGGACGGCAAGCTCGTCGCGTTCGTGAGCCCGAGCTACGACCGCCGCACGTGGAAGCGCTACCGCGGCGGCAACGCGCCGAACATCTGGGTGTACGACTTCGCCGCGAACAAGTCCGAGTGCCTGACGAAGGATTGGGCGGGCCCGGACGAGTGGCCGATGTTCCACGGCCGCACGGTCTACTACTGCTCCGATCGCGATTCGAAGATCGCGAACCTGTGGGCGTACGACCTCGACAAGAAGACGCACCGCAAGGTCACGAACTTCACCGAGTACGACGTGAAGTGGCCGAGCGTGGGCTCGGACGCGATCGTGTTCGAGAACGGCGGCTGGCTCTGGGTGATGGACCTGCCGAGCGAGAAGCTCGTGAAGATCTCCGTGCAGGTGCCCGACGACCGTCCGGCGACGCGCACCGAACTGCGCAACGTGTCGGAATGGCTCGGCGGCATGGACCTCTCGCCGTCGGCCAAGCGCGCGGTGATCGAGGCGCGCGGCGAACTCTTCACGGTGCCCGCCGAGAAGGGTGACGCGCGCAACCTGACCAACACGCCCGGCGTGCGCGAGCGCGCTCCCGTGTGGTCGCCCGACGGCAAGTGGATCGCGTACCTGTCCGATCGCAGCGGCGAGTTCGAGCTGCACGTGATCGGCGCCGACGGCAAGTCGCCCGACCGTCAGGTGACGAAGCTCGGCAAGGGCTTCCGCTACCAGCCGGTGTGGTCGCCGGACTCGAAGAAGCTCGCGTTCTCCGACGGCGCGAACAACCTGTTCTGGGCCGACGTCGCGACCGGCAAGGCCACGCTCGTCGCGCACGACGACCGCGGCGAGATGCACGACTACACGTGGTCGGGCGACTCGCGCTGGATCGCGTTCACGCAGCAGACGCCCGCGAACTTCCGCACGATCCGCCTGTACTCGATCGCCGACGGCAAGGTCACGCAGGTCACGAACGGCATGCAGGACGATTTCTCGCCGACGTTCGACCCGGAAGGCAAGTACCTGTTCTTCGCCTCGTCGCGCACGTTCCGCCCCGAGTTCGGCGGCTTCGAGCTCGACATGGTGTTCCGCTCGACGGACAAGCTGTACGCGATGACGCTGCGCGACTCGATCGAATCCCCGGTCGCGCCGCAGAGCGACGAGGAACCTGGCGACGCGGCCGAAGGCGGCGGCGACAAGGGCGACGCGAAGGGTGACGCGAAGGGCAAGGGCAAGGACAAGCCCGCCGACGCGGCCTGGCGCATCGATCTCGCCGGCATGGGCGAGCGCGCGGCCGAACTGCCGGTGCCCGCGGGCCGCTACGCGGGGCTCACGGCCACGAAGGGCAAGCTCGTGTTCCTGTCGGTGGACGCGCCCGCGGATCCGGACGAGGCGGGCACCACGAGCATCCGCTACTTCGACCTCGGCGAACGCGAGACGAAGACCGTGCTCGAAGGCGTCGCCGGTGGCTATTCGCTTTCGAAGGACGGCGGCAAGGTCCTGTACCGCAAGGACGGCATGGCGGGCATCGTCGATCTCGCGGGCGGCAAGAAGGCCGGCGACGGCAAGCTCGACTTCGGCGGACTGAACGCCTGGGTGGACCCGCGCCGCGAGTGGCTCCAGATGTACGACGAGGCGTGGCGCCTCGAGCGCGACCTGTACTACGACCCCGCCATGGCCGGTCTCGACTGGGTCGCGGTCGGCAACCGCTACCGCCAGCTCGTGCCGTACGTCGCGCACCGCAGCGACCTGAACTACCTGCTCGGCGAGATGATCGGCGAACTGTCCACGTCGCACACGTACGTGAGCGGCGGCGACCTGCCGCAGGTCGAGCGCATCGGCGTCGGCCTGCTCGGCGTGGACTGGGGCTACGACACGGCGTCCGGCCTCTATCGTTTCGACCGCATCTTCCGCGGACGCGACTGGAACTCGAGCGTCGCCGCGCCGCTGGGCGAGCCCGGCATCGCGGTGAAGGAAGGGGAATACCTGCTCGAGGTGAACGGCCGCCCCGTGCGGGGACCGGAGAACGTGTACGCCGCGTTCATCGGCACGAACGGCAAGCAGACCGTGATCAAGGTCGGCGCCTCGGCGAACGACCCGAAGGCGCGCACGTACACCGTGAAGCCGATCGGCAACGAGGCCTCCCTGCGCTACGTCGCGTGGGTGCGCGCGAACTGGGAGAAGGTGCAGAAGGCGACGAACGGCCGCATCGCGTACGTGCACGTCCCGAACACCGCGATCGAGGGCATGCAGGAGTTCAGCAAGGGCTTCTATCCGCAGGTGGACCGCGACGGCATCATCGTGGACGAGCGCTTCAACGGCGGCGGCTTCATCCCGGACTTCTTCGTCGAGCGCCTCATGCGCAAGACGTGGACGTACTGGTCGGCGCGCGACGGCGCCGGCTTCCGCACGCCGGGCCAGAGCATCGACGGACCGAAGTGCATCCTCGCGAACGAGTACGCCGGCTCGGGCGGTGACGCGTTCCCGTTCTACTTCCGCCAGCAGGGCGTCGGCCCGGTGATCGGCAAGCGCACGTGGGGCGGGCTCGTCGGCATCAGCCGCGACCTGCCGCTCGTGGACGGCGGCTCGGTGACGATCCCCGACTTCGGGATCTACTCGACCGACGGCCAGTGGATGATCGAGAACCACGGCGTGGATCCGGACATCGAGGTCGAGAACACGCCCGGAGTCCATGGTGAACGGCCCGAGGACCTGCAGCTCGAAGGCGATCCAGTGGTCGCTCGAGCAGCTGCCGAAGAACAGTCAAGCGTCCCGCGCGCCCGCCTTAAGAAGCAGTAGCGCGCTGAGCGCACGAAGCGGCGCGCACGAAGGCCCGCTCCCGTCCCGGGCGGCGGGGCCTTTCGCATCGAGTTGCCCTCGCGGCGGCGCGCTGGCAGTTTCGGCGCATGACCCTCCGAACGCACACGTCTCGCTCCGCGGGATCACCCCGACCGTCCGCGCCGTGTGCGCGGTCCCGAGTCGCTCCGCACCAGCGGCGCTTCGTCGCGTCGGCCGCGGTGTCGATCGCGGAGGCGCACTTCTCGCCCAGGGCGTGTTCCGCGCGATCTACGCGGACGAGACCCCGGTGGGCTTCATCATGCTGAGCGTGCTGCCCGAGAAGCCGGAGTACGTCCTCTGGCGGTTCCTGATCGGCGAGGCGCACCAGGGCCGCGGCTGGGGCACGGCCGCGATGAAACTCGTCATCGAGCACGTGCGCGCGCTCGGCGCACGTGAGCTGCTGCTCGGCTACGTGCCGGGCGAAGGCGAACGCAGGCGTTCTACGAGCGGCTCGGCTTCCTGCCGACGGGCGCCGTCGGGGCGAAGAACGAGATCGTGATGCGCCTGGCGCTGTGAGCCGTCACGCGCGCACCTGGCGAGCGCGCCCCGCCCACGCGGCGGCGAACCGCGCCGCGGTGAGCCCCGCGTAGAGCGCCCACAATGGGCCGCTGCGCACCGCCGTGACGCCGGTGTAGTCGAAGAGCGGCACCGCGTGCATCGGGCCCATGTACCAGAGGAACAGCCACAGCACCTCGAAGAACCGCGAGCTCCCGCTCCACACGCCGAGCGCGGTCGCGAGCGCGGACGCGAACGCCGCGCCGAGCGCCCAGCCGCCGAGGGACGCGAAGTCGCCCGCGAGCGCGAAGCGCACGAGCGCCGGCGCGCCCATCGCGAGCCCGACGCACACGCCCGCGAGCCACGCGCCGGGCAGGAGCCGCGACACGGGGCGCGCGCACGAGAACAGCACGCCCGCGACGCCGTCACGGCGTTCGCGCTGGCCCGCGGCGGACCACACGAACACCGGCCAGAACGTCGCGACGGGAAGCCATGCCGCCTTCACGTGCGCGATCGGCGCGAACAACTGCCCGCCGAGCAGCACGAGCGTGCCGCCCCACCACCACCACGTCTGTCCGTGCAGCGCGAGCAGCAGCTCGGCGCGCAGCACACCGAGGAACGCGGGGCCGCGCCGCGCGGGCGACAGTGTCGCCGCCGTGACGGCCGGTGCGCCCTCGGGACGCCGCAGCGGCCGCGCGAACGGCCAGCGCAGCGACACGCCGCGCGTCAGCGGCGAGCGCGGCGCGTTCTCGAAGCGGTCGAAGAAGACCCCCGCGAGCCCGACCAGCGACGCCGCGATCGCGCACCACAGGATGCGGGATCCCACCGCCACGCCGGTCCACGCGAGCCCCTTCCACGGGAACGTGCTCAGCAGCACGCCCTTGTACTTCGGGTTCACGTTCACGCCGACGTTCATGTCGCCGGGCTTCGCCGCGGCACCCGGGTCGAACGCCTTGAGCCCCTCGAACACCTGTGTCGTCACCGTGTGCGCGCCCGTCAGGTCGCGCCACGGGCTCGCGCCGGGCGTGTCGAGCCCGCCCATCATCATCAGCATGCCGAACGCGAAGAACCAGGCGACGTTCCCGAGCCCGCCGCGCAGGAGCGGCACGCAGTCGAAGAGCACGGCGCTCGCCGCCGCGAACAGCGCGGCCGGCACCGTGAGCAGCACGAACGGCAGGAGCGTCGCGAGCACGTCCACGCGGCGGTCCTCGCCGAGCAGCTGCTGCGTCACGAGCGCGGCCACGGCCGAGACGGCGGCCATGGACATCAGGATCGCGAAGCTGCTGAGCGTCTTCGACGCGAGGTACTCGATCCGTCCGACGCGCGTGGCCGCGAGCACCGCGCCGACGCCGGTGCGGCGGTCGCGCTCGACCGAGCCCTTCACGAGGTAGTGCCCGACCATCATGAAGTAGAGGCCGGTGAGCAGCGCGCTCAGCGTGCCGACCCACGCGGCGCCGTACGACGGCCGGTACATCTCGCTCATCACGAACGTGCGGTAGCTCGAGCCGTTCGCGGGCAGCATGCCCGCGCCGAGATACACCATGACGGCCATGCTCACGAGATAGCCGGTGCTGCGCGTGCGCTCGAGGAAGTCGCCGAGCGCGAGCCGGGCGGTGCGCGCCGCGTTCACGGCCGCGCTCCCGCGGGCGCTTCGCGCTCTTCACGCTCGCCGCGCACGAGCGCGAGGTACGCGTCCTCGAGCGTGGGTGCGACGGACTTCGCGTCGGGCCGCGGGATCTCGTCCGCGACGACACGCAGCAGCACGTCGGGTCCGCGCCGCAGCGCCGCGCCCACGCGCCAGAAGCGGCGCGCGTCGTCGAGGTGCTCCGCGCGCACGGCCAGCTCCCACACGCGCCCTTCGACGCGCGCGAGCAGCTCGTCCGGCGTGCCGTGCGCGACGAGCCGGCCCTCGTGGATGAGCGCGATGTGCGCGGCGGTCGCCTCGACGTCGGACACGATGTGCGTGGAGAGCAGCACGACGCGCTCGCCCGACAGTTCGCCGAGCAGGTTGCGCAGCCGCACGCGCTCTTCCGGATCGAGACCCGCGGTGGGCTCGTCCACGATCAGCACGCGCGGATCGTTGAGCAGCGCCTGCGCGATGCCGACGCGCTGGCGCATGCCGCCCGAATAGCCGCCGAGCGGGCGGTGCGCGGCCTCGGTCAGGTTCACGAGCTCGAGCAGCTCCGCGATGCGCGTCTTCGCGGCGCGCGCGTCGAGGCCCTTGGCCGCGGCGAGGTACTCGAGGAACTCGATCGCCGAGAGCTGCGGGTACACGCCGAAGTCCTGCGGCAGGTAGCCGAGCACGTCGCGCAGCGCGTCGGGCTGCTTCGCGAGGTCGGCGCCGTCCCACGAGACGCGGCCCTCGGTCGGGCGCGTGAGCGTGGCGAGGATGCGCATGAGCGTCGACTTGCCGGCGCCGTTCGGGCCGAGCAGGCCGGTGAGCCCCGGTTCGAGCGTGAGCGTGAACTGCGAGAGCGCCCAGCCACGGCCGGGATAACGCTTGCCGACACCTTCGATCACGAGCGCCACGGGGAGCCTCCGGAGGATGCAGGTGGAGGCACGCCTACGCGCGCACGTGCGCGAGGGTTGCGGGGCCGGCTATTTCTTCGCGCTGTTGCGCAGCCCGTTCGCGAAGCCGTCGAGGCTCACGCCGAGCCCGAGCTTCGCGCGCAGGCCGTCGGCGCCGACGCTGCCGTCGGTGTCCACGTCCACGTCGAGGAACGCCCAGACGAGGCGCGCGCGCTCGACCACCGCGGGCTTGGGCGCGGGCTTCGCGCCCGGCTTCGCCGCCGGAGCCGGCGCCGCCGGTGGCGGCGGAACCCGCATGAGCGACCCGACGAGCGACATGCGGACGTCCCAGCGGCCGCTCGCGGCGTCGTAGCCGAACGTCTCGTCGCGGCCCTTGCCGAAGCCGAGCGACGAGCCCGCGAGCGCGCCGCTCGTGCGCACGAAGTCCATGCGCAGCTTCGAGACGGTGAGGAACTCCTGCCCGCCGGACCGCGTGAGCAGGTACGCCCCGCGCCAGCCGAGCCGGAACGCGACGCCGGAGTTGCCCTTGATCAGCGCTTCGAGCGGCAGCTCGAGCGCGACGCCCGAGGACATCTCGAGCATCGGGAACTCTTCGTACAGCATGCCTTCGAGCGCGGGCCCGAGGATGCGCTCATCCGTCGCGAGCCCGCCGGAAACCCGCAGCGCGGGCTTGCGTCCCTTGCCGAGCGGCAGGTCGAGCACGCGGAAGTCCACGTCGAGCCCGCCGGTGAACGACGTGCCGTACGAGAGCCCGAGCGTGTCGGCGCCGATCGCGTGCATGCGCTCGATGCCGCGGGCGAGGAAGACGGAAAGTTCGAAGCGCTCGTCTTCGGCCTGCGCACGCGCCGGGGGCGCGAGGAACGGCAGAGCCACGAGCACGAATGCGGCGACCAGCGCGAACGGAGCGCGCGAGGGCGCATGACGCATGACGCCTCCTTGCGGGGAGTCGAGCGCCAGGCCCGAGGGGGAGCCGGCGAAGACCTGACCGATGCGACCGTTCGGTCCATCGGGTCGCGGCCCGGTTATCGGCCGCGGCCCGGCCGGCCTCCAGCGCGGACTCAGTCGGCGAGCAGGTAGTCCAGGTCGGCCCGCGTGAGCGCCCGGGCGAACCCGTCCTCGCCCAGCACGTCCTTCACCATGGCCGCCTTGCGCTGCTGCAGCTCGAAGATGCGCTCCTCGATCGTGCCCTCGGTGAGCAGCTTGTACGCGGTCACCGAGCGCGTCTGCCCGATGCGGTGCGTCCGGTCGATGGCCTGCGCCTCGACGGCCGGGTTCCACCACGGGTCGAACAGCACGACGTCGCTCGCGGCGGTCAGGTTGAGGCCCGTGCCGCCGGCCTTGAGCGAGACCAGGAACACGCACGGATTCGGGTCGTCGCCGAACGCCTGCACGACGTTCGCGCGTTCCTTCGTGCTCGTGCTGCCGGTGAGCATGTGGTACGGCACCTCGCGCTTGCGGCAGGCTTCCTCGATCAGCTTGAGGCACTCGACGAACTGCGAGAACACGAGCACCTTGCGCCCTTCCGCGAGGATCGGTTCGAGCAGCTCGAACAGCGCGTCGAACTTGCCCGAACCGAGCGCGCGATCGCCGCCGGCGAGCGCCGGATGGCAGCAGATCTGCCGCAGCCGCGTGAGCAGTGCGAGGATCACGATCTTCTGCTTCGCGATGCCCTGCTCGCCCGCGCCGAGCGTGCGCACGAGTTCGCGCCCGCGCACGAGTTCCGCGAGGTAGAGCTTGCGCTGTCCCGGCGTCATCTCGCAGTCGAGGCGCTCCTCGATGCGCGGCGGCAGGTCCTGCGCGACCTGTTCCTTGAGGCGGCGCAGCAGCACGGGACGCAGGCGCGCCGACAGCAGCCGGCGCGAGTGCGGCGGCGCGTCGGGGCGGTCGTAGCGCGCGACGAACTTCGAACGGGACCCGAGATAGCCCGGGTTCACGAACGACAGGATGCTCCACAGGTCGAGCGCGCGGTTCTCGAGCGGCGTGCCCGTGAGCGCGAGCCGGTGACGCGCGCGCAGCGACTGCGCCGCCTTCGTCACGACCGCGTCCGGGTTCTTGATGTTCTGCGCCTCGTCGAGGATCACGGCGTGCAGCTCGAGTTCCTTCCAGCGCTCGGCGTCGCGGCGCAGCAGCGCGTAGTTCGTGACCACGAGGTCGTGCTCTCCCGCGGTGCCGAGCCGCGCGCGGCGGTCGCGGCCGCTCGTGAGCGCGAGCACGCGCAGGTTCGGCGCGAAGCGCGCGGCCTCGCGCTCCCAGTTGTGCACGACCGACGCCGGGCACACGACGAGCGACGGCGCGACGGGACCGCCGTTCGCGGCGGCGTCGCGCGTGCGCATCTCGAGCAGCCAGGCGAGCGCCTGCACGGTCTTGCCGAGGCCCATGTCGTCCGCGAGCACCGCGCCGAGTCCCATGCCGCTCGTCCACGCGAGGAAGTCGAGTCCGTCCTGCTGGTAGGGACGCAGCGTCGCGGTGAGCCCGTCGGGCGTTCCCGCGGACGGCACGCCCGCGAACGTGGCCATCGCCTCGCGGATGCGCGCGACGTTCGCGCGCGTGTGCTCGTCGGCGCCGGCCTCCTCGAGCACGTCGAGGCTGCCCGCGCGCACCTGCGCGAGCTGCCACGCCGAGATCTGCTGCTCGATGCCGTCGGCCTCGAGCCCGAGATCCGCGAGCGCCGCGGCGACCGCGTCCTGGTGTTCCGCGTCCTCGCGCCGCACCCAGCCGCTCGCGAGCCGCACGAAGCCCTCGCGCGCCGCGCGCAGCTTGGCGAGGTCGGCCTCGGTGAGCGCCATGCCCTCGGCTTCCCACTCCGCCTTCACCTTCAGCCAGTCCATGCCGCTCGCGACCACGGACACGCGCGTGCGCACCGTGCGCGAGCCCTCGAGCAGGCGCTGCACTTCGCGGTTGCCGTACCACGTCACGCCCGCGGGACGCTCGGCCCAGCACTCCTCGAGCGCCATCGCCGTGCGCGGGTTGAGCCGCAGCCACCAGCCCGTGTGCGGGTCGGGCTCGAGCGTGGGCGCGCCGCCCGGGCCGCGCTTGTCGCCGCGCGAGACGCCGAGCTTCTCGATCCACGCGAGCGCCGGCGCGACGCGCGCGGCCTCCGGCACCTCGCGCCACGGCGAGAGCGCGACGCCTTCGTCCGCCGCCGCGGCACCGGTTTTCGCCCGTCGTTTCTCGGCGCCGCCGCCGGCGGCGTTCGCGTCCGCCGCGGGAGCCTGCATGTGTTCGAGCGTCACGTCGGGGCGCGGCGCGGCGCCGTCGGTGGCGCGCTCCCAGCCCGTCTGCGGCGTGTACTCGAACAGCCGCGCGCTCGCGTCGAGCACGCCGCCCGGCTTCCACGCGGGATCGCCGGCCAGCGCGTACACGCGCACCTGCAGCCAGTCGGACTCGCGCAGGTCGAGCGCGACGATCGGCCGCGCGTCGTGCACGCGCGTCAGCTGCCCGAGCGCGCCGGCGACGGTCGAGAAGCGCGACGCGAGCTGGTCGAGCATCGCGCCGTCCTCGCGCTTGAGCGGCAGGCCGTGCATCTCGACGAGCGTGCGCACGACGTCGCGCGGCGGCTCCTCGACCACGCGATGGAACGCGCCGCCGATCAGCGCGATCGTCGGGTGCGACGCGAGCCCGGTGTTCTCGGACGCCCACAGCAGCGCGTCCGGCATCGGCCGCGCCTCGCCCTCGCCGTTCACGAGCGCGAGCGACAGCCGCAGCTCGCCCTCCTCGAGATGGCACTCCGGCACCATGCGCAGGTCGTCGCCCTCGAAGTCCACGCGCGAGCCCGGCGTGACGCCGGCGCGCGCCGCGAGCGTCGCGGGCACGTCCGGACTCCACTGCACGAACGGCGATCCCGCCGCGCGGTCCATGAGCGCGTTGAGCTGGGCATTCGCGAGCACCGCGGGCTGCGCGGAGTACGGCAGCGCGTACGACAGCTCGCCTTCGGTGAGCATGCGCAGCAGCCGCGCCTGCGGCGGCGAGAGCAGCTGCGGATCGCGGCGCAGGTCACCGGCGAGCTGGTGCAGCTGGTTCGACGAGCGCGGCTCGTCCTGCAGCTTGGCCGTCGTGAGCCGCACCTGCAGCGTGACGCGCGGTTCGAGCGCGTCGCCCGCGAGCCCGAGCAGCACGCGCAGGTGACGCTGCGACCGCTCGTTCGACGCCGCCCACTTCGACAGCTTCTCGACGACCTCCTGGCGCTTGTGCTCCTTGGCCTTGTTCGCGAGATCGTCGCGGCCGAGGAACGCCTGCAACCCGCGCGGCACGCGGCCCTGGTTCGCGATCGCCACGGCGTTCGCGAGGCGCCAGCAGCGCACGTCCGGATCGTCGTCGTGCAGCAGGTGGTCGAGCCCGAGCCGCGCCACGTCGGCGTGCGACATGCCGAAGTGCCACAGCAGCTGCGCCGCGGCCTGCTGGCGCAGCCACGTCGTCTCGGCCTCGCGGATCGCGCGCACGCGCGGCTCGAACACCTCGGGCTTCGCCTTGGGCGCGCGCGCCAGCTCGCTCGCGGGACGCAGGAACGACGACGGCGGCTGCGGACGCTCGTGCGGACCGTGACGCCACGCGAGCGGCAGCATGCGGCGGATGCCGGGATCGCCGATCACGCCCTCGTGCACGGCGGCCGCGAGCAGGCGGATGCCGACCGCGTACGCGTGCTTGCAGATCGGCGCCGAGGGACACGAGCACAGCGGATCGGCGCCGTCGTCGCTCCAGTTCCAGCGCACGGCGTACGTGCGTGTGCCGCGCACGCGCGCGCGGACGCCGTCGTCCTCGGCCTTCTCCTCGGTCACGCGCGAGGCGAGCGCGTAGTCCTCGCCCCGGGTGCGCACGGTGGCGGGAAACGCGAGCAGCGCTTCGGCGAGTTCCTGCGCGGAGCGGGCGGAGAGCGTTCGGGCGATGTCGAGCGGCAGAGTGTCCAAGCGGGCTTTCCGGCGGGAGCGACGGCTGAGGCTTCGGCGGGGGGCGAATCGTGCAGGCTATGGGCCGCGGCCCACCGTGGCAAGCGGGGCCGTCCCGCTCGTGCCGGAACGGCCGGAAAACCGCAACTCCCTCTTCCCTGCCGCCCGCTCGCGGGACTAGGGTTCGACGGTCGGCGTACACGATCCGCGGACGGCCGTCCGCGCACCCTTCGATGGAGGCAGTGCCGTGTCCCAGGACATCTACGAGGTCAAGCCGCACATTCGCGAACGCGCCCACGTGAAGTCGATGTACGACTACGAGCAGCTCTACAAGCGCTCGCTCGAGGATCCCGAAGGCTTCTGGGCGGAGCAGGCCAAGGGCATCGACTGGTTCCATCCGTGGACCACGGTCTTCGACGCCGACTACGACGAAGTGGACTTCTCGTGGTTCTCGGGCGGCCGGTTGAACGCCTGCTTCAACTGCGTGGACCGCCACCTGCCCACCAAGGGCGACAAGACCGCGATCATCTGGGCCGCCGACGAACCCGGCGTGTACCGCCACATCTCGTACCGCGAGCTGAAGCACAACGTCTGCCGCCTCGCGAACGTGCTGCTCGCCCACGGCGTCAAGAAGGGCGACCGCGTCTGCATCTACATGCCCATGATTCCCGAGACCGTGTACGCGATGCTCGCGTGCGCGCGCATCGGCGCGGTGCATTCGGTCGTGTTCGGCGGCTTCTCGAGCGAGTCGCTGCGCGACCGCATCGTGGACGCGCGCTGCAAGATCGTGATCACCGCGAACGAGGGCATGCGCGGCGGCAAGCACATCCCGCTCAAGGCGATCACCGATCGCGCGGTCGAAGGCATGAACATGGTCGAGACCGTGCTCGTCGCGCGCCGCACCGAGAACGACGTGCCGATGCAGGCCGGGCGCGACTACTGGCTCGACGAGGAGATGAAGAAGCAGCGCTCGACGAGCACCGTCGCGTGGATGGGCGCCGAGGATCCGCTGTTCGTGCTCTACACGTCGGGCAGCACGGGCAAGCCCAAGGGCCTCATGCACACGACCGGCGGCTACATGGTGTACGCCGCGTACACGCACAAGCTCGTGTTCGACTATCACGACGGCGACATCTACTGCTGCGCCGCCGACGTCGGCTGGATCACCGGGCACAGCTACATCGTGTACGGCCCGCTCGCGAACGGCGCGACCACGGTGATGTTCGAGTCCACCCCGGTCTATCCCGATCCGGGCCGCTACTGGCGCATGGTGGACGACCTCGGCATCAACATCTTCTACACCGCGCCGACGGCGCTGCGCGCGATCGCGCAGGCGGGCGACGAGCACGTGAAGCGCTACTCGCGCCAGTCGCTGCGCATCCTCGGCAGCGTGGGCGAGCCGATCAATCCCGAGATCTGGCGCTGGTACCACGACGTGGTCGGCGGCGGGAAGTGCGCCGTCGTGGACACGTGGTGGCAGACCGAGACGGGCGGCATCCTCATCACGCCGCTGCCCGGCGTCACGCCCGCCAAGCCCGGCAGCGCGACGCTGCCGTTCTTCGGCGTGAAGCCGATCGTCGTCAATCCCGAGAACGGAACGCTCATCGAGGGCAACGGCGTCTCGGGCGCGCTGTGCCTCGACACGCCGTGGCCGGGCCAGGCGCGCACCGTGTGGGGCGACCACCAGCGCTTCAAGGAGACGTACTTCACGCAGTACAAGGGTCACTACTTCACGGGCGACGGCTGCACGCGCGACTCGGACGGCTACTACTGGATCACGGGCCGCATCGACGACGTGCTCAACGTGTCCGGTCACCGTCTCGGCACCGCCGAAGTCGAGAGCGCGCTCGTGGCGCACGAGTCCGTGGCCGAGGCCGCGGTCGTGGGCTATCCGCACGACATCAAGGGCCAGGGCATCTACGCGTACGTCATCCTCGGGTCGGACTACGCGGGCTCGCGTGCGAGCGAGCTCGAGGGTGCGCTCAAGGAACAGGTGCGGCACGCCATCGGCGGCTTCGCGGTGCCGGACGTGATCCACATCGCGCCGGGCCTGCCCAAGACGCGCTCGGGAAAGATCATGCGCCGCATCCTGCGCAAGATCGCGAGCAGCGAGTACACGGGACTGGGCGACGTCACGACGCTCGCCGAGCCCGAAGTGGTCGACAAGCTCGTCGAGCAGCACAAGCAGCGCGTGGGCGCGTAGGCGCTCGCGGCGCGCCGCGAAAGCACGAGGCCCGGGCGTTCGACGACGATCGCCCGGGCCTTCGTGCGTGGTGAAGCACCGAAGCTACGGTTGGTGCACCTCGCCCAGCGGCATCGTCTCGTGACGCCACG
>JBGANH010000082.1:0-14463 GCA_044222365.1 Candidatus Eiseniibacteriota bacterium | reverse complement strand
CGATCACGCGCGGCGCCGCGAGGAGCCGGACCTGTCCACGGGTGTCGGCGCGGAAGAAACCGGCGTAGACGTCGCGCCGCCCCGCACCGACGAGAGGCACGACGAGCGCACGCCGCGCCGGCGTCGCATGAGCGAGCGAGGCGAGGCTCGACGCGCCGACGAGCCGGGCGCCGCCCGCGAACGCGTAGGCGCGCGCCGTGGCGAGCCCGACGCGCACTCCGGTGAACGAACCCGGCCCGAGGCCGGCCGCGACCCACGCGAGCCCGGAGGGCGAGACATCCGAACTCCGCAGCGCCCCCTGTACGAGCGCCGTCAGCCGGCGCGTGTGCCCGTGCCCGACGTCCTCGACGACGTGCGCGCGCACCGCGCCGTCCTCGAGCACCGCCACTTCGACGTGGTCGGTCGCCGCCTCGATCGAGAGACCGGTCATGCGCCCTCCGGGATTCCGCGCCAGGCGTCGAGCAGCGCGAGCCCGCGCCCGCGCGAGGCGCTCGCGGCGATCACGCGGGCGTCGTCGGGCTGCACGTCGAAGGCGAGCGTGAGCGCGTCCTCGCTCCACGCCGCGGGCAGACGGTCGCCCCACTCGACGGCGAGCGCGCCCAACTCGGCGTACTCCTCGAGACCGAGCCCGTCCACCTCGCCCGTGCCGAGCCGGTAGAGATCGAGGTGGTAGAGCGTGAGGCCGCCCGTGCGGCTGCGGTATTCGTTCACGAGCGTGAACGAGGGACTGCGCACGCGCGCGCCGGGGTCGAGTCCGCGCGCGAGTCCCGCCACGAAGCGCGTCTTGCCCGCGCCGAGATCGCCCTGCAGCACCACCACGTCGCCCGCCCGCAGCGCGGGCGCGAGCGCCTGGCCGAGACGCTCGGTCGCCTCCACCGAGTCTGTCCGGCGTGCGTCCGCCCCGCTCACGTCCCGGGGCGCGGCGCGCGCGGCCGCAGCGTCATGAGCGGGAGGATCATCTCCTCGACCGACACGCCGCCATGCTGGAACGAGCCGCGGTACTGGCGCTCGTACTCGTGGAACTTGGTCGGATAGACGAAGTAGTAGTCCTCGCGCGCGAGCACGTAGTTCTTGTTCACGCCGTCGTCCGGCAGCAGGTAGTCCATCGGCTTGCGCACGATGATCGCCTGCTTCGCGTCGGTGTTCAGGTTGATGCCGTACTTGTAGCGGAGGTTGGTGGACGTGTCGCGGTTGCCGTACACGAGCGCCGCGCGCTTGCCGAGCACCGAGCCGTGATCGGTCGTCACCACGACCGTGCAGTCCTGCGTGCCGAGCGCCTGGAAAATCTCGTACAGCGGCGAGTGCGTGAACCACGCCTTCATCACCGCGCGGAACGCCGCCTCGTCGGGCGCGAGCTCCTGCAGGATCTCGGACTCGCTGCGGCCGTGCGCGAGGATGTCGAGGAAGTTGAAGACCATGGAGGTGAGCGGCACGCCCGAGAACGAGCCGATCTGCCGGCGCGTGTTGTGGGCCTCCTCGACCTCGTAGATCTTCAGGTACTTCGGACTCGTCGCCGGCATCGCGCCGAGGCGCTCGAGCTGGAAGTCGAGCAGCTGGCGCTCGTAGCGGTTGCGCGTCCGCTCGTCGCCGCTGCTCTCCTGCCACAGGTCCGGATGCTTCCTGTGCAGGTCGGCGGGCAGCAGCCCGGCGAAGATCGAGTTGCGCGAGTAGGGCGTCGCGGTCGGCAGGATCGACAGGTAGTAGTCGCGCTGGATCTCGAACCACTCCTCGAGCAGCGGCTCGAGCGTGAACCACTGGTCGAGCCGCATGCAGTCGATCACGATGAACACGACGCGCGTGCCGGCCTTCAGGTGCGGCACGACCGCGTGGCGCACGACGTCGCTCGAGAGATTCGGCCGTCCGTCGGTCAGTCCCTTGTGCGCGCGCTGCACCCAGCCGGGGTAGCGCTCCTCGATCAGGCGCGCGAAGTCGATGTTGAGGCTCTTGCGGAAATCGCCGTGCGCCTGCTGCAGCCCAGCCTCCGGCGCGCCGTCGAGCCCGACGTCCCAGCGGGCGACGTCCACCGCGAGCTGCACCCAGCCTTCCCAGTCGAGCCGGCGCGTGTCGAGCATCTGCCAGCGCTGCATCTCGCCGACGTAGTCGCGGGCGCGCTGGGAGTCCTGCAGCTTCTGGGAATCGAACACGCGCTTGCACGCGAGGAACACCTGCGACGGATTCACGGGCTTGATGAGGTAGTCCGTGATGCGCTTGCCGATCGCCTCCTCCATGAGCGTCTCTTCCTCGCTCTTGGTGATCAGCACCACGGGCAGCGTGAGGTCGCGCGCCTTGAGCTGCGCGAGCGTCTCGAGGCCGCCGAGGCCCGGCATCATCTCGTCGATCAGCAGGACGTCGAAGCGCTCGGCCTCGAGCGCGGCGAGCGCGTCCTCGCCGTTCGGGACCGCACGCACGAAATAGCCCTTCTGCTCGAGGAACTTGATGTGCGGCTTGAGCAGGTCGATCTCGTCGTCGGCCCAGAGAATCCGTCGCTGCGTTTCGATGGTCGTGCTCCTGTTCGTCCGGTGGGAAGCGCGGTCCGGTGTCGGGGCGACAATATAGGGTGGGCACTTGGCCGGGGCCAGCGTGGCCGCTCCTTCCCCGGGGGGCGCGGGCGCCTCACACCGGGCGCCGCGGCAGGGACCGATTTCCCGCCCGGCGCAACCCTTCGGACCGGCCGGGCGTAGGGGGCGGTACGTTCGCCCCCCATTCCTGCTTCGGAGGACTCTTCGCATGCGCTTCGCCACCCTGGCCGCCGCACTGCTCGCCACGGCCACGCTCGCCGCCACCGACGCATCCGCACGCGTCTGGGAGAAAACCTGGAAGGTCGGCGCCAGGCCCGTCGTCCACGTGAACACGAACGACGGCGACATCCGCATCGTCCGCGTGGCCGAAGGCACGGTGCACGCCCGGATCGAGTACACGGTGCGCGTCTGGGGCTGGCACTCGGAGCCGCGCGAGCCGCTCATCGAGCTCACCCAGAACGGCGACGACATCCGGATCACCGGCCGCGAGCGCGGCAACGTGGTGGTCTTCGGCGGCATCAGCGAGGAGTTCACGATCCTCGTCGAGGTCCCCGAACAGTGCGACCTCGACATCCGCTCCGGCGACGGCGACGTGGACGTCGCCCCCGGCCAGGGCGTACTCGAGGCGCACACGGGTGACGGCCACATCCGGATCGAAGGGCACCGCGGCACGCTCGACCTCTCGAGCGGGGACGGCGGTGTGGACGCCGAAAACGTCGACGGCTCGCTGACGGCGTCCACGGGCGACGGCCGCGTGCGCGTGAGTGGCCGCTTCGACCGGCTCGTGCTGCGCTCGGGCGACGGCTCGCTGAACGTCTCGGCGCAGCGCGGATCGAAGCTCGCCGAGCCGTGGGACGTGACGTCCGGCGACGGCCCGGTGACCGTGCGCATCCCGCGCGACCTTGCGGCCATGTTGGACGCGAGCACGCGCGACGGCTCGCTGCACGTGGACCTGCCGGTGGACGTCTCGGGCGGCATGACGCACCACACGCTGCGCGGCGAACTGAACGGCGGGCGTACGCCGCTGCGGCTGCGCACGGGGGACGGACGGTTGACGCTGGCGCTGTCGGAGTAACGCAGGACGGGAAGCGAAGACGCCGCGGCGGGCCCGAAGCCCGCCGCGGCGTCCGTGTGTCCGTCGCCGGGCGGCCCCGGCGCGCCCCGGGCTACGTGGGGAAGCGGATCACCATGATCGTGCCCTGCCCCGGCGCGCTGTGGCGGATGCCGATGCGGCCCGCGTGGTAGTCCTCGACCACGCGGCGGGCGAGCGCGAGCCCGAGCCCCCAGCCGCGGCGTTTCGTCGTGTAGCCGGGCTCGAAGGCGCGGCGCTGCTGCTCGCGCGACATGCCGCGGCCGTTGTCGCCGACGAGCACCTCGACCTCCTCCGTCTCGGCGCGGCGCTCGACCGTGACCTCGATGACGCCCGGCGACTTGTCGAGCGCGGAGATCGCATTCGTGAGCAGGTTCTCGACCGCCCACTCGAGCAGCTCGCGGTTGAGGTTGACCGGCGGCACTTCCTCGTAGCGCTCGCGGATCTCGATGCCGCCCTCGCGCTGCGAGACGCGGCGCCGCATGTACTGCACGGCTTCGCGCACGACCGGCGTCACGTCCTGCAGGTGCAGCTGCGGCGCCGAGCCGATGTGGCTGAAGCGCTGCGCGACCTTGTTGAGCCGGTCGATGTCCCCTTCCATGTCGTCGAGCGTCTCGGCGAGCTCGGCCTGCGGGATGGCGACGTCGCCGCCGGGCGGCGCGCTCTCGACGTTCGCGCGCAGCAGCTCGACCCAGCCCATGAGGCTCGAGAGCGGCGTGCCGAGCTGGTGCGCGGTCTCCTTCGCCATGCCGACCCAGATCGTGCGCTTCTCCGCGGCGCGGATGCCCGCGAGGCCGCCGAACGCGAGCAGCATGAGCAGGCCGGTGCCGCCGATCGCGAGGAACGGCATCCAGCGCAGGCGGTTCAGCACGACGGGCTCGCCGTAGTGCACGTAGCCGAGCCGCAGAGAGTCGGGCCGCGTCTGCCACATGGGGATCGGCTTGTTCTTGCGGTCGAGGTCGGGAATGCGCGCGCGGACTCCGTCCACGAGCATCTTCGTCGAGTCGGACACCGGCCACCCGGCGGCGAGCGAGTCGATGGACTCCTCGGAGACGAGCTTGTGCGGCACGCCCACGTCCTGCCACGCGCGCGGCAGGCCCGTCGTGTCGGTGATCACGATCGGGAAGTCCACGTTCTCGAGCACTTCGCCGAGCAGCCGGCGCAGCTCGGGATTGCGTGTCGCGGGCAGCGACGCTTCGGCGCAGAAGCGCGCGAGCACGCGGCTCGTGGTGGCGACCTCGGTCGAGAGCCGCTGCACCATCTGGTGCGTGAAAAGGAACACGGCGGCGACCAGCAGGCCGCCGCCGATGAACAGGCCCGTCTTGAACAGCGCCTTCACGTCGAGGCGTACGGGTCCGATCGCTCCGGGCAAGTGTGTTCCTCCGGGTGTGGCGCGGAGCTTCGCGTCAGGCCGGGCGGATCTCCGTCATCCCGCCCAGGTACGGCTGCAGCGCCTTGGGGATCGCGACCGATCCGTCCGCGCGCTGGTGATTCTCGAGCAGCGTCGCGAACGTGCGCGGCAGCGCCACGCCCGACGCGTTCAGCGTGTGCGGGAACTCGACCTTCGCACCGGCTTCGCGCCGGAAACGCAGCCCCATGCGGCGCGACTGGAAGTCCTCGAAGTTCGAGCACGACGAGCACTCGAGCCACGAGCCCTGTCCCGGCGACCACACCTCGAAGTCGTAGCACTTCGCCGCGGCGAAGCTCATGTCGCCCGAGCACAGCAGCAGCACGCGGTACGGCAGTTCGAGCGCCTCGAAGATGTCGGCCACGTCGCGCGCGAGCTTCTCGTGCTCGTCGTAGCTCGTCTCCGGCGCCACGACCTTCACGAGCTCGACCTTGTCGAACTGGTGCACGCGCACCATGCCGCGCGTGTCGCGGCCGGCGGCGCCCGCCTCGCGGCGGTACGACGCGCAGTACGCGGTCGCGTAGATCGGCAGCATGCCCGGCTCGAGGATCTCCTCGCGCCAGATGTTCGTCACGGGCACTTCGGCGGTCGGGTTGAGGAACAGGTCGTCCTCACCGATGTGATACATGTCGCCTTCGAGCTTCGGCAGCTGGCCGGTGCCGTACAGCGCGGCGCGCCGGATCACGTGCGGCACGGACATTTCGGTGTAGCCGTGCTTCGTCGTGTGGAAGTCGAGCATGAAGCCGATGAGTGCACGCTCGAGCCGCGCGCCGAGGCCCGTGAACAGCAGGAAGCCCGAGCCCGAGATCTTGCTCGCGCGCTCGAAGTCGAGCAGCCCGAGGTTCGTGGCCAGCTCCCAGTGCGGCTTGGGCTCGAAGTCGAACTTCGGCTTGTCGCCCCAGTGGCGCACGACCTGGTTCTGCTCCGCGCTGCTGCCCGGGGGCACGCTCGAGTGTGGCATGTTCGGGAACCACGCGGCGAGCGACGTGCTCTCCTCCTCCAGCATGCGCAGCTGCTCGTCGAGCTCCTTGACCTTGTCGCCCACGGCGCGCATCTCGGCGATCTGGGCCGAGGCGTCCTGCCCGGTCTTCTTGAGCTGGGCGATCTGCTCGCTGGCGGCGTTGCGCGAGGCCTTCAGCTGCTCGGTCTCGTGCAGGAGCGCGAGGCGCTTTTCTTCGATCTGGTAGAAGCGGGCGAGGTCCACCGTCATGCCCTTGAGGGCGATGCCGGCTTCCACCTTGTCGCGGTGGCTGCGGAGGAACTTGAGGTCGAGCATGGGAATCCGCCGGGTTCGGGACTGCGGCGCGAGCGAGGGCGCGCACGGGATGACGCAACGGGCGGGGTGAGAAAACCCGAAACCGTGCGGGGGCGCAAGCCACCGGGCCTCCCCCCGAGTCCGTTCGAATCCGCCCGCTCCCCCGCGGCATCCGAAGGCGGCGCGGCGAACCGGATGCCGCGGCCTGACTCCATCCCAGGAGGAGACCTCATGAAGCGAATCCTCTCCGTCCTCTTCCTCGCGGCCGTCGTGGCCCTTGCCATCACGGTCGTGAGCACGGCCTCCCAGAATCCGGGCAAGACATCCGCCCGGACGGCGGCGGCGACGCCTCACGCTTCGAACGCCGACTGCCCTCCGGGGTGTCCGCCCGAGCGCTGCGACGACGCGGGCCGATGCCCGGCGATGTCCGGACAGGCGAGCACGACCGTTCACGCCGACATGAGCGGCGCGACGTGCCCCTACTCCGGAGCCGGCGCTTCCGAAGCGAAGCAGTGCCCGTCCGAGTGCAAGCCGAGCGGTGCGGCGACCACGGTCGCCATGGCCGAGGGCAAGCACTGACCGATCGCGCCTCGTTCGAAACGGCGTGAGGAAGCCACTTCCTCACGCCGGTTTGGTTTTCGTGGAAAGACGGCGCCCTCCGGGCGCCCGGCGCTCGAGCGACGCCCCGACCTCGCGCGTCCTCGCGCGAAATCAAGTACTGCCGCGCGGCGCCCGCTCGTATAGGGTGCGCGACCATGGCCGCCACCCACCTGAACCCCGTCGCTCCCGCGCAGCGCTGGACGCACCCCGCCGTCTTCCTCGTCCTCGCGCTGCCCTTCGGCGTGATCGGCGGCTACCTCTCCGTCACGATCGGCTGGCAGCTCAAGCAGGCGGGCCTTTCGGTCGAGGCCGTCGCCGCGCTCATCGCGACCAGCTACCTGCCCCACACGTGGAAGTTCCTGTGGGCGCCGATCTCCGACATCACGTTCACGCGCCGCGGCTGGTACCTCTTCGCCGGGCTCGTCACCGCGGCCGGCATCGTCGCGACCGGCATGGTGCCGCACACGGCGGCCGCGCTGCCGCTGCTCACCATCGTGGTCCTGGCGTCGAACTTCGCCGTCACGTTCCTCGGCATGTCCGTCGAGAGCCTCATGGCGCACGGCACCGCCGAGCACCAGAAGGGCCGCGCGGGTGGCTGGTTCCAGGCCGGCGCGCTCGGCGGCAACGGACTGGGCGGCGGGCTCGGGCTGTGGATCGCGCAGCACTCCGCGCAGCCGTTCCTGCCGGGCATCGTGCTCGGCGCGCTGTGCGCCGCGTGCGCGGGCGGCCTGCTGTTCGCGGTCGAGCCCTCGCGTCACGACCGCCACCCCAGCATTCCCGCCGAACTCAAGCGCGTCACGACCGACGTGTGGAGCGTGATCACCGGACGCTCGGGCCTGCTCGCGCTCATCCTCTGCTTCCTGCCGATCGGCTCGGGCGCCGCGAGCAACCTGTTCTCGGTGGTCGCGAGCGACTGGAAGGCGTCGCCCGACACGGTCGTGTTCGCGACCGGGCTCGGCAACGGCATCCTGTCCGCGCTCGGCTGCATGGCGGGCGGATTCCTTTCGGACCGCATGGACCGCAAGACCGCCTACGTGTGGTTCGGCATCGCGCAGGCCGCGTGCGCCACGGCGATGGGCGCGCTGCCGCACACCGAGCACTTCTACATCTCGCTCACGCTCACCTACGCGTTCATCACCGGGCTCACGTACGCCGGCTTCACGGCGTTCGTGCTCGAGGCGATCGGGCGCGGCGCGGCGGCGACCAAGTACAACGCCTACGCCGCGCTCTCGAACACGCCCATCATGTACATGACCACGCTCGACGGCTGGGGCCACAAGACGTTCGGCCCGGCGGGCATGCTCTACACCGAGGCGGTGATGGGCATGATCGGGCTGACGCTGTTCCTCGTGATCACGAAGGTGGTCACGCGCTTCGTGCCCGAGCGCGCGCCGGCCGCGGCGGACTGAGCCGCGCGGCGGGCGGTCAGTGCCCGCCGAAGACCGAGTCGCCCGCGGAACCCGAGAGCGAACGCGCCTTGGCGTACGCCGCGCGCGCGTCGTCGTCGCGGCCGAGCTTGGCGAGCGCCATGCCGAGCCCGTAGAACGCCGCGGGGTCGTCCGGCTTGACCAGCGTCGCGCTCGCGTAGCGCTTGGCCGCGTTCTCGAAATCGGCGCGCTTGAACGACGCGTTGCCGGAGTCGATGAGCGCCTGCGCGCGGGCGGCCGGGTCGAGGTTCGCCGCGGGCAGCGTTTCCGACTTCGGCGAGCAGGACAGCGCGACGGCGTGGAGCGCCACGAGGGCGACGAGCAGAACGAGCGTGCGGTTCATGAGGGGCGGGACGATGCCACCGCGGCCCGGCGGCTGGCAAGCGAAAGCCCCGCCACCCTTGCGGGCGCGGGGCCGATGCTGTGTCGAATCGAAGGTGTGCGTTCGCTGCGGCCGAGGGACCGCGATTTGCTGCTACTTCTTCTTGGGCTGCGGCTTCTTGGGGTTCGCCTTCTTCTTGACGCGAGCCGCCTTGTTCTTCGCCTTGCGGTCCGTGACCTTGCGCGGCTTCTTGCGCGCGACGGCCGCCTTCTTCTTGCCGGCCGGAGCGGCTTCGGCCTTCTTCGGGGCCTTGCTCGGACGGGCGGCGACGATGCCCAGCGTGCGGAGCAGCGAGGCGGCCTGCTCGGACGGCTGCGCACCCTTCTCCACCCACTCCTTGGCCTTGGCCTCGTCGATCTTCAGCGTGTAGGGCTTGGTCATCGGATCGTAGAAGCCCAGGATCTCGACGAACCGGCCATCGCGCTGACGGCGAGAGTCCGCGACGACGACACGGTAGAAGGGGCGCTTCTTCGCGCCGGCCCGCATCATGCGAATGACGACCGCCATGCTCACTGCCTCCTGAAACGATTGCGCGTCCGCACGAAGCGGCGCTGTGGATCCCAACAGGTAAGTGGTCTTGCCGAAGCCCACGTGATCGCCTGGCGCGCATCACACCGGGAGCGCGCCCACGAGGGGGCAGCAAAGGGCGCGCATCATGCCCTCTGGCGGCCGGAAAGGCAACCCGGCAGGGCCCCGGAGGGCCGGATTTCCGCCCCGGCCGGGCACCCCGGTCCTCCGCGGCGGTCGCGGGCGGTCGAAAAGCCCCCTACCGCAGCTTCCCGCGCAGTCCCGCGAGCCCCTTCGGGCCCTTCTTGAGCGCCTTCATCATCATCTTGGCCTGCTCGAAGTCCTTCAGGAGGCGGTTCACCTCCTGGACGCTCGTGCCGCTGCCCGCGGCGATGCGCTTGCGGCGGCTGCCGTCGAGGATTCGCGGGTTGCGGCGCTCCTTGACGGTCATGCTCAGCATGATCGCCTCGTGGCGCTTGAAGACGTCCTTCTGCGGCCCGAGCTTCTCGATCGCGTCCTTGGGGACGCCGGGCATCATCTTGAGCAGGTCCTCGATCGGGCCCATCTTGCGCACGCTCTTCAGCTGCTCGAGGAAGTCCTCGAGCGTGAAGTCGTTCTTGCGCATGCGCTCGGCCAGCTTCTCGGCGTCGTCCTGCGTGACCGCCGCCTGCGCGCGCTCGACGAGGCCGACCACGTCGCCCATGCCGAGGATGCGGCCGGCGAGGCGCTCGGCGCTGAACACCTCGAGCCCGTCGAGCTTCTCGCCCGTGCCGAGGAACCAGATCGGCTTGCCCGTCACCTGCCGCAGGCTGATCGCCGCGCCGCCGCGCGCGTCGCCGTCCATCTTGGTCAGCACGAGCGCGTCCACACCGACGCGCTCGGCGAACGTCTGGCCGACGCGCACGCTCTCCTGCCCGATCATGCCGTCCACGACGAGCACGACCTGGTGCGCGCGCACGACGCGCTTCAGGTCGCCCAGTTCGGTCATGAGTTCGTCGTCGATGTGCAGCCGGCCCGCGGTGTCGAGGATGAAGAAGTCGAAGCCGCGCTTCTTCGCGTCGTCCAGCGCCAGCGCGCCGATCTCGCGCGGCGGCGTGCCCTCGGGCGCGCGGTAGAAGCCCGCGCCCGCCTGTCCGGCGACGCGCTCGAGCTGGTCGATCGCGGCCGGGCGGTAGACGTCGGCCGAGGCGAGCAGCGTGCGCTTGCCGCGCGCGGCGAGCCACTTGGCGAGCTTGCCCGCGAACGTCGTCTTGCCCGAGCCCTGCAGGCCGGCGAGCACGACCACGGTGGGCACGTGCGGCGAACCGGCGAGCGTGACCTGCGAGTTGCCGAGCAGGGCGATGAGTTCCTCGTGGACGATGCCCACGACCTGCTGGCCCGGCTTGAGGCTCTTGAGCACTTCCTCGCCGACCGCTCGCGCTTCGACCTTGGCGACGAAGTCCTTCGCGACCTGCACCGGCACGTCGGCCTCGAGCAGCGCGCGGCGCACGTCGCGCATCGAGTCGCGGATGTTGTCGGGCGTGATGCGCGCCTGTCCCGCGAGCTGGCGCACGATGCCCTGGAATCGTTCGGTGAGCGCTTCGAACATGGGTTCCCCGTATGGCAAAAGTGGCGGGGAATCTAGCACAGGACGCGAAAAGGGGCCGCGGCGCGCGCGGCCCCTCTCGTGCCCTCCCGGAGCGGGACGCCTACCGGCTCTCGAGCGTCAGCTGCCGCACCCAGTAGCCGTTTCCGGCGTTCGCGCGCAGCCGCCGCGCGAGCGATTCGAGCTTCGATTCGCGGCCGCTCGGCGCGGCGGGCGCCGCCTCCATGCCGCCGATGCCGCGCAGCGTGGCGAACGTCTGCTCGCCCACGTTCGCGTAGTTCACCGGACGGCTCGGGTCGGCCGCCGCGACGCTCGCCACCAGCTGGTCGAGCGCGGCGATGGGCTTGCGCGACGCCACGATCAGCACGTGCTCACGCCCGCCGGCGCTCGTCACGACCCAGTCGAACGGCGAGCCGCCGTGCTTGCCCGGCAGGCGGTGCCGCGCCGTCGTCGGCAGCGGGTTCGCCAGGTCCGAGCCCGCGACCGGGAACAGCGTGTAGGTCTCGCCCTTCTCGTCCTCGTCGAGCACGTAGACGTGCAGCGGCTCGGCGCTCTCGAACTCGAGGAACAGGTGGTCGCCGGGCGAGATGCTCGCGCCGGTGACGAGCGCGGAGCGCTCCTCGCCGCGCGCGCGCCACAGCGTGGCTTCCGCGAACGGAATGGCTTCGGTGGCGGGCGCGGCCGGAGTCGCGGCCGTCGAAGGCGTGGCCGGCTGCGTGGGCGCCTGCGTCACGACCGGCGGTGCGGTCGCCGTCGCCGGCGGCGCGCCATCGGGCGAGGCCACGAGCGTGGCGGGCTTCGGCCCGATCACCCCGCGCGACCACAGCAGTGCGAGCACGGCCAGCGCGAGCACCGCGACCATGCTGAACGACACCGGGCGGCGGCGCGGCGCGACGCGCGCGGCCGCGGGCAGCGGATCGGCGGGTGCCATCGCGGCGGCCAGTTCGAGCGCGTTCACGAGCGCGCGCTCGAACGACGCGGCGTCGGCCCAGCGTGCCTGCGGCGCGGGCTCGATCGCGCGCTCGACCGCGCTCACGAACGCCGTGGGCAGGTCGGGACGCGCGCTGCGCAGCGGCGTGCGTTCGCCGCGCGCGAGCTTGTCGCGCAGTTCGGCGAGCGAGCTCGCCTGCACGGGATACGTGCCGGTCACGAGCCGGTAGAGCAGCACGCCGAGCGCGTAGAGGTCGGACGCCGCGGTCGCGCTCTCGCCCGCGAGCACTTCGGGCGCGGCCGAGAGTGGTGTACCGGTGCGCGCGGCGCCCGGCATACCGGAGTCCAGCTCGTGCACCGAGCCGAAGTCCATGAGCACGATGCGGCCGCCGTCCTCGCGCATGACGTTGCTCGCCTTGAGGTCGCCGTGCGCGAGCCCCGAGGCGTGCACCGCCGCGAGCGCGCGGCAGAGTTCGAGTCCCACGATCGCGGCTTCGTCGGCGCTCATCGCGCCGCGCACGCGCAGTTCGTGCTCGAGCGTGCGGCCACGCACGAGTTCGGTCCACAGTCCCGCGCGGCCGTCGCGCACGTCCACGCCGAACACCTGCAGCACGTGCGGATGACGCACGCGCGCCAGCTGCCGCGCCTCGGCCAGTTCGGCGCGCGCCGAGTCGTCCTCGCCCGCGTCGCGGCGCAGCTTGAGCGCGACCTCGCGGCGCAGCATGGGGTCCCACGCGCGGAACACCTCACCGAACGCGCCCTCACCGAGCTTCTCGCGCGCTTCGAGGTCGCCCCAGTGGAACAGCACCGGGCCGGCGTCCTCGTCGTCGTCCTCGGGCGTCACGCCCAGATCGCGCCAGGCACCGGCGATACGCGCCACGCGCTCGAGACCCGCGAGGTGCGGATCGAGCGTCGGGGAGGCGCTGCGTTCGCGGTCCCAGTCCACGGCCTCACCGTCGGCGATCTTCGCCGCCTGACCGGCGAGGACTTCTTCTTCGGGCGTCGTCATGTCGCGGATCCCTCGTCCTTCGTTCACCACGGGCCGTCCATGCGGCCCTTCACCCCTGCAAACGCCGGGGGGCGGCCGAACCGCACGCCGAATGTCAGCCCTCCCGGTGAGGCTCCATTTCGGCAGCGAGTTGCACGAGCGCGCGGGCCACGAGCATGCGGGCGGCGTTGGCGTTGCCGCGCCCCATGGCCTCGGCGATGCGCGTGTAGCCGTAGCCGAACTCGAGCCGCATGATCACGGCTTCGCGTTGCGCGGCGGTGAGGCGCTCGAGCGCGGCTTCGTACGCCTCCATCGTGTCTCGGCCGACGGCCTGCTCGAACTGCGACGGCTCGCGGCTCGCGAACTCGCGCTCGCCGATCGGCTCGGCGGGGCGGCGCCCCGCGCGGCGGATCTCGTCGCGCAGCGAGTTGAGCAGCACCTGCCGCAGGTACGCGAGGAACGCGCCTTCACGCCGCGCCTCGAACGTGTCCACGTGGTCGAGCGCCTTGAGCAGCGACACCTGCACGAGGTCGTCGGTGTCGGCGAGCGAGCGTGCGTAGGCCGGGAGCCGTCCGCTCGCCCAGCGGCGCAGCAACGGCAGGAAGCGCGCGACGAGACGCTCGCGCGCCGAGCCGTCTCCCTCGCGCACGCGTTCGAGCAGCAGCGCGGTGGATTCGAGCGGCGCCGGCGAGGGTTCGTCGGCTTCGGGCGCTTCGCGATCGGCCACCAGACCTCCCGTTTCCCGGCGCCGGAAGGTCCGGCGCTCCGGGAGAGGCTACCGGCCGTGGGCGCGCCGCTTCAAGAAGGTGATGGGTGCGGGTGGCTCCGCCGCGACCCGGCGCGTCACGCCATCCACGGATTCGTCGGGCGAGATGTCGCGCAGGACCGCACGAACCGTGGCGAACACGCGTTCCGGGTCGTCGGCCTCGAAGAGGCCGCTGCCCATCACGAACACGTCCGCCCCGGCGTTCTTGACCGCCGTCAGGTTGTCGAGCGCGAGCAGGCCGTCGGCCGCGACCAGCAGGTCGAGCCCCTTGCGGTCGCGCTCCTCGCGCGCGAGCCGGACGCGCTCGAGCAACTCCGGCCGGAACCCCTGCCCCTCGTGGTCCACGTTCGCCGTCATCACGGTCACCTGGTCCACTTGCGCCATCAGCCGGCGCACGTCCTCGAAGGACGTGTCGGGATCCAGTGCCACGCCCGGCCGCATGCCCGCCGCACGGATGCGGCGCACGAGCTCGATCGGCTTGTCCACCGTCTGCGGATGAAACGTGAACGTGTTCGCGCCCGCGCGCGCCATCTCGTCCACGAGCCGGTCGGGGCGCGAGACGAGCAGGTGCACGTCGAAGTGGCACGAGGTGAGCGCGCGCGCCCATGCGAGGACCGGCGGTCCGAGCGTCATGCGTCGCGTGAAGGCGCAGTCGCAGACGTCGAAGTGGACCCAGTCGTAGTCCGGGTCGGCCAGCGCGAGATGCGACGGCATCCGATCCATGCTCGTCGAGGTCACGTTCGCGGACACGATGGGGGGCTGGAACGCCATCCGCACTCCCGGGGACTGGCAACGAACGGACGCGTTCGAGGCTCGCACGCGTCGGCATCGCCCTTCGGGGGGGACAGGCGGTGGCCCCGCGGGGGTCAGGCGGTGGCCAGTCTCGGGACTTCCGGCGCGCGCTTGAGGAAAACGCGGTCCGGCCTCGCAAGTGCCGGTCAGTTCGTCACGGCCTCGCGCAGGGCCGCCAACGCCGCCTTCGGGCTTGGCGCACGGAACACGCTGT
>JBGANH010000081.1:0-14580 GCA_044222365.1 Candidatus Eiseniibacteriota bacterium | reverse complement strand
GGACGCGGCAGCGGCTCGGCGAGGTCACGCCGGCGTGCCCACTCGGCCACGTCGCCGAAGTGCTCGACCTCCATGTGCGGCACGCCCTCACGACGGCACCACGCGAGCAGGTCGCCGCGCGCGAGCACGGAATCCGCGGCGCGCGCTCCGCAGCGATCGGACAGGCCGTCGCCGACCAGCACGGTGTGGAAGCCGCGCCCGCGATAGCGCCTCACGTGCTGCGCCTTGCAGTTGCCGCACGAGTCGCACGCGGGATCGAGGAACGGGAATTCGGCGACGGCCCGGTCGCCGTCGAAACGGACCGAGTTCGCCGCCCACGGCAGTTCGGGAAAGCCCGCGCGGGCGAGATGGTCGCGCACGTAGAAGCCGAAGCCCTCGCTCACGACCATCACGGCGTCACCGCGCCCCAGCGCCTCGCGCACGAACGGCGCGAAGTGCGGATCGAGCTTGAACGTGCGCGCGAACTCGAGCGCTTCCGCTTCCGTGACGCGGAGCAGCTCGCATTCGCTCGTCGTGAGCTCGCGGTGCCCCAGCGCGCCTTCGAACCAGCGGGCGAGCAGCGCCTCCCGCTCGGCGTCTCGGTCGCGCGAGAAGCGATGGACGATCGCGGCGCCGATGTCCTGCGGCGAGATGGTGCCGTCGAAGTCGCAGAGGTACGCGAACGGCATCGCTCAGCGAACCTTCCTCGCCGGAGCCACCGCGGGCGAGCGGCCGCTCGCGACCGCGAACACGTCCTTCGGCGCGCGCGACCTGGCGAGCACGTCCGCCGCCCGGAGGTACACGGGATCTTCGGCGAGGCTGACCTTCGCGGCCGCCGCGGCGCCGGAGGCGCGACGGGTGATCTCACGACGCAGTGCGCGTTCCATGGGCGCACGCACGGCGTCGAAGTCCGCGTCGGCTCCGCTCACGCCCTGCGTGCGTGCGAACGCGACGAACGCGCCCCACGTGCCGGCGTCACCCGCGGACACGCCCGGGTGCGCGCCGGCGAATCGCACCGCGATGCGGCGCTCCTCGATTCGGCGCGCCAGCAGCACGAGCGAATCGGCCTTCACTTCGAGGTCCGGCTCGACTCCGCCGCCGCCGTGCACGGTTCGACCTGAGGCCGTGTGAAAGACCGGGCGAGCCGGCGCCGAATCGACGGCCGACGTGTCGCCGGGCGCGTCATCCTCCTCGTCCTCGTCGCCGCTGGCCGGCTTCGGTCGCTGCAGCGAGCGACCGCTCGCGGTGTAGTAGTAGGCGGTCGTCAGCTTGAGTGCACCCTCGCGGTTACGCAGCGGGAACACGTCCTGGACCGTGCCCTTGCCGAAGGAGTTCTGACCCACGACCAGCGCGCGATCGAGGTCCTGCAACGCGCCGGCGGTGATCTCGGAAGCCGAAGCGCTTCCACCGTCCACGAGCACCGCCACCGGCCACGCGGGCGCAGGCTTCGTCTTCGCCGCCGTCCAGCGCTTGCTGGCCGAGGCGATGCGGCCCTTGGTGTAGACGATCAGGGAGCCCTCGGGCACGAGCGACTGCACGACGGCGACGGCCTGCTCGACGAGTCCGCCCGGGTTGCCGCGCAGGTCGAGCACGAGCGAGCGCGCACCACCGGCGCGCAGCGTGTCGAAGGCCGCGGCGAGTTCCTCGCCCGCGCGCTCCGTGAAGCGCGAGAGCCGCACGTAGCCGATGGCCTGCGGCATCACGAACGCGTAGGGAACGCCGCGCGACGTGATGCGGCCGCGCTCGACCGTCACGTCACGGTCGTCGTCGTCGCCGGGCCGGATCACGGTGACCGTGACCCGGGTGCCGGGCTTGCCGCGCAGCTTCGCGCCGATCTCCGGCAGGCCGAGCCCGAACACGAGGTGCCCGTCGATCTTGGTGATCACGTCGCCCGGCAGCAACCCGGCGTCCCACGCCGGCGAGTCCTCGAGCGGCGCGACCACGACCGGGTAGCCTTCGTGCATGTCGACCTGCACGCCCACGCCGTCGAACGACTCGTCGAGCTGGTTGCGCAGACCCTCGTACTCGCTCGGCGTGAGGTACTCGGAGTGCGGGTCGAGTTCGCGCAGCATGCCGCGCAGTCCACCCTCGATCAGCGGACGGGGCTGGACCTCGTCGACGTAGCTCGTCTGCACCGCGTGCAGCACCTCGATGAACGTGTCGAGGTTCGAGTACAGGTCCCCCGAGGCACGCCCGCGCCCCGCGCCCCAGCCGATGCCGAAGAGCACGGCCAGCAGCACGCCGAGCAGAATGCGGCGACGGATCACGAGACCTCCAGCCGATCGGATGCGGGGGTGGCTCCCGCGGCGGAGCCGATGCAGGGGTGACGACGAGGGAAAACTATAGCACGCACGCTCGAACGGACGCGCCCGACCCGCTCAGCGACGCAGCGCCGCGATGCGCGGTCCGATCACTTCCCAGACGCGAGCCTCGAGCTCGTTCTCGGCCAGCGTCGAGTCGAGCACGGCCCAGCGCCGGGGCTCGGCCGCCGCGAGCTCGAGGTACCGAGCTCGCACCCGCGCGTGGAACTCGAGCGGCTCGCGATCGAGCCGGTTCGTGTCCACCGTCGCACGCTTGCGGCGCGCGATTCCGATCTCGGGCGGCACGTCGAAGAGCAGCGTCAGTTCCGGCACGAGCCCGCCGGTCGCGGACGCGTTCCACGATGCGAGCATCGCCGCGTCGAGTCCGCGTCCGCCACCCTGGTACGCCAGTGTCGAATCCGCGTAGCGATCGCACAGCACCACGCGACCCGCCTCGAGCGCGGGACGGATCACGGTCTCGACGAGCTGAGCACGAGCCGCCTCCATCAGCAGCGCTTCCGCGATGGCGACGGGACGGCGATCGGGATCGAGCAGCAGCGCGCGAACGCCTTCGGCCAGCGGCGTCCCGCCCGGCTCGCGCGTGACCAGCGGATCCAAGGCGTGCCCACGCAGGCGCGCGGCGAGCCGCGCGACCTGCGTGGACTTCCCGGAACCCTCGCCTCCTTCGAAGGTGACGAACAGTCCCGGCATGCGTCCTCTACTTCTTCTTCGCGACGGTGCGGCGCGCGGCCTTGCGCACCGGTGCCTTGCGGGCCGCCTTCTTCGCCGGCACCGGCGCGGTCTCCTCGAGCTTCGCAGGAGCCTGCACGGGACCGACCTTCGCGACCGGCGAGAGCTTCGCGTGCTTCTCGTGCTTCTTGCCGACCGGCTTCGCGCCGCGCTTCAGGACGGGCGCGTTCGAGCGCAGCTTCGCCTCGGTGCCCTTCGGGTCCTTGATGAACGCCTCGACGAGCTCGCGCGCCGTGTCGTCCGGGATCTGCACCGGCGGCGACTTCTTGAAGTAGCTCGACGGCGCCAGCAGCGCGCCCTTGAGACCGTGGTCGAGGCCCAGCTTCGCGCAGCGCACGGCGTCGATCACGATGCCGGCCGAGTTCGGCGAGTCCCACACCTCGAGCTTCATCTCCAGGTTGAGCGGCACGTCACCGAACGTCGTGCCTTCCATCCGGATGTGGCACCACTTGCGGTCCTTGAGCCACGGCACGTAGTCCGACGGGCCGACGTGCACGTCCTCGGGCTCCATGTCGTACGGAATGTTGCTCGTGACCGCCGACGTCTTGCTGATCTTCTTCGACTCGAGGCGCTCGCGCTCGAGCATGTTGAGGAAGTCGGTGTTGCCGCCGAAGTTCAGCTGGTACGTGCGATCGATGCGCACGCCGCGGTCGACGAACAGGTTCGCCAGCACGCGGTGCGTGATCGTGGCGCCGACCTGCGACTTGATGTCGTCGCCGATCACGGGCAGGCCCTTCTTCTCGAAGCGCGCCTGCCAGTACTTCTCGCGCGCGATGAACACCGGGATGCAGTTCACGAGCGCGCAGCCGGCCTCGAGGATCTGCTCGACGTACCACTTCGTGGCCTCTTCCGAGCCCACGGGCAGGTAGTTCACGACGACGTCCGTCTTCGTGTCCTTGAGCAGTTTCACGATGTCGACGGTCGAACCGGGCGCCTTCTCGATGATCTGCGAGAGGTACTTGCCCAGGCCGTCGTGCGTCATGCCGCGCTGCACCTTCACGCCCGTCTTCGGCACCTTCGCGAACACCTGCGTGTTGTTCGGCCACTGGTTGATCGCGTCGGCGACGTCCTTGCCGACCTTGTTCTTGTCGATGTCGATCGCCGCGACGATCTCGACGTCGTTGATGTGGTAACCGCCGAGATTCACGTGCATCAGGCCGGGAATGCGGTCCGTCTCCTTCGCGTTCCGGTAGTAGTGGAGCCCCTGCACGAACGACGAGGCGCAGTTGCCCACGCCGATGATCGCGACTCGAACCTTGTTGCCCATGGACTTCATGCCTCCGTGGAATCGGAACCGGCACCCGCGGCGCGGGTGAGTTTCCACACGTGCGCCATCCGCTGCGCGGCGGTCGTGAACGAGAAGATCGTCAACAGCATGAGCGCGGCGCTCATCACCCAGAAGACCTGGATGAGCCCGGCGATGATCAGCAGCACGATGCGCTCGGGGCGCTCGAACCAGCCCACCTTGCACTCGAGTCCGAGACCCTCGGCGCGCGCGCGTGTGTACGACACCATGAACGAACCGATGAGCGCGAGCACCGAGGTGAGCGTCAGCACCACCCAGGTGCGCGGATCGATCGGCTCGCGATGCAGGATGGCGATCGCGATCGGTCCTTCGACCTCGCCGCTCACCACCTGTCCCACCAGCGCCGAGGCCTTCGCGTACAGCCCCAGCAAGTTGCTGGCGTAGAAACCCGCCAGCCCCATCAACACGAACGACTCCGCGAGCCGGTCGAGCGTGGAATCGAGGAATGCGCCGAAACGCGTGACCGACTTCCCGACGCGCGCGACCTGCCCGTCGAGGATGTCGCACAGTCCGCCGGCGATCAGGAAGCCCGCCGCCACGCGGCTCTGGCCGTCGTAGAACGCCAGCGCCGCCACGATGCTCAGCAGCAGGCCGAGGATCGTGAAGTGATCCGGCTTCAGTCCCACGCCGACGAGCGCGCGGACGAGCGGATCGAGCGCCGCGTGGGCGCCGACCTTGAGCCGGTCCTTGTAGCCGGCCCGGCCGCGCGTGAGGACGGTCGGCGCGCTCACGAGCCGCTCTCGCGCGACGCGCGCGTCCTGCCGCCCAACACCAGCACCATTTCCCCTCGCTTCTGGTCCTCGCGCAGCGCCTCGCGCACTTCGCGAGCGCTGCCGCGCAGCACCTGTTCGTGGATCTTCGTCAACTCACGCACCAGCGCGATCGGCCGTTCGAGCCAGACGGCTTCGAGGTCGGCCAGGCAGCGTTCGATGCGATGCGGCGATTCGAACGCCACGATGGTCTCGCGACGCTCGCTCCACTCCTCCAGCGCGCGCCGACGCGCGCCCGGCTTGACCGGCAGGAACCCGACGAACGTGAACGCGTCCGTCGGCAACCCGCTGACCTGCAGCGCGGCGATCACCGCGCTCGGCCCCGGAATGCTCTCCACCCTGATCCCTTCGGCGACGGCAGCCCGTACGAGCGGAAAGCCCGGATCCGCGATGCCCGGAGAGCCCGCGTCCGTCACGACGGCGATCGACACGCCCTCCCGCAGCCGCTGGACCAATCCGGCGACGCGCGAACGCTCGTTGTGCTCGAACAAGCTCACGAGCGAGCCGCGAATACCGAAATGGTCGAGCAGCCGGCGCGTGTGGCGCGTGTCCTCGGCGGCGATCAGGTCCACCTCGCTCAGGGTGCGGAGCGCCCGTTGCGTGATGTCCTCGAGGTTGCCGATGGGTGTCGCCACCAGGTACAGCGTGCCCCCGGTGCCGGGGGAACGTGCGTCGGTCAATCCGTGTCCTTCCGACGGCGGTATGCCAGTCCCGAAAAGCGGGCCGGAAGGTAGCACGGCCGCCGGAGCGCCGCCCTGGGACCGGGCATCCGGCCCGGGAGTCGGTGTCTCACTCCTTTAAGGAACCGGTCCGTCGCCCGGCTCGGCACGCCACCGGCGCCGGCGCGGCGCGGGCCGCCAGCCCGGCTACCCGCCGCGCCGTCACGTCACGCCGTTCGCACGTTCACCGCACGACGGCCAGCCTCCGCACCAGCGTCCGCCGGCAGCTTCCAGCCGCACGAGGTAAACCCCACCGGCAGCGCGCGCCCCGCCACGTCGCGCAACTCCACGTCGATGTGGTGCGCACCCGCACCCTGCGCACCCGCCGCGACTACGCGCACGCAGCGTCCCCGCCGCGTCGAAGAGCGCCAGCCGGCCCTGCCCCGCCGCCGGAAGCGTGAACGCGAAGTTCGCGCGGCCGCGTGCCGGAGTTCGGCGACGGCGGCGCGAACGCGAGCGTGAACGATGCGTCGTGCGAGACGTCCAGCGTGCCGGTCGGCAGCAGCGTCGCCGGCGCGCTGACGTTGCCGTGCGTCCACCGCCACAACCTTGTACCAGCGCGGCACCCCGGCGAATCCGCGTACGACGGATCGATGAAGTAGCCGACGTAGCGTCGAGGCCCGGGCTCGAAGGTGCTGGAGCTGCCGCGGTAGAGCTGGTACTCGGCGAAGTCGCTCGCCGTGCACGCGCCCCACTGCAGCGCGGCGAGGCCGTTCTCGTACGCGCCGGTGAACGGCGCTGGCATCGCGGGCGCGACGTTGTCCACCGAGTAGCCTCCAGTCGGGCGCCGAGTCCCAGTACTCGCCGGTCACGGCCGCGTAGCGCGCCTCGATCATGAACAGTGTGCGCGGATTCGACCCCGCGACCGAGTCGCCGCGCGTGGGCTCGATCACGCTGTAGCCGGCCTGTCCCTGCGCCGAGACGTAGCCGAGGTACTCCCAGTAGTAGACGTCGAGCCCGTTGCCGATCGCGCGCAGCGCACCGCGCCGCGCTGCGGCATCTCGCCGGCGCCGGCCAGCTTCGCGCCCTCGCGCAGCGCGGCCTGCGCCATCACCTGCGGCACCTGTCGCCACACGTAGTAGTAGAGTCTGGCCGCCGGGCAGGGTGTCGAGCCCAGCTCGGTCCCAGCGGATCGAGACGTAGCCGCCGCGTTCGCCGGGCACGTCGTCGATCGCCGTGATCGCCGGCGCCGCGCCGCCGAGCACGCCGAAGCGATCGAGCTTCGACACGTAGTCGAAGCCGTTGCGCGTCCACGCCGTCAGCACGCCGCCGGCGCCGTCGGACACCGAGGTCTGCTCGCTCACGCCCGTCCCGAGCGTGTGGATCGCGACGCCGTCGCTCGTCCACACCATGCCGCCCGCGCTGGAGACGTGCTGCGCGTAGACCTCGTTGTCCGTGAGGCTGCGCACGTCGAGCCACGTGATCACGGCGCCGCCGCTGCCGTCGGTGACGGCCGCCAGCCTCTGCTGGTCCCCGGCGGCCGTGCACATGGCGACACCGTTCGCGGTCCACGCCGCGGTGCCGGCGGCGGTCAGGCGCTGCGCGTAGAGGTCGATGCTGCTGTTGCGACCATCACGCCACGCCACGATGGCGCCACCCGACCCGTCACTGACGAGGGTGGCGTCGGTCTGGTCGAAGGTGTTCGTCGTGACCTGCACGCCGTTCGTGGTCCACAGCGGCTGGCTGCCGGAGGAGATCCGCTGCGCGAAGATGTCCGAGTTGCCGCTCCGCCACTCGTGCCACGCGACGAAGGCGTCGTTGTGGGCGCCGGGAACCATCGTGAGGTTGTACGCGTCGGCGCTCACCGTGTTGAGAGCGACGCCGTTGGCCGTCCACGAGGCGGTGCCGTTGTGCGCGACGCGCTGCACGTAGGGCGCCGGGTGTGCGCCGCGCCAGTCGATCCAGCCGATGTAGGCGTAGTAGTAGTTGTCGTGGGCGATGACGAGATTGTTCCTGGACGCTCGCCCCGTTGCAGACCAGCACGCCGTTGGCCGCCAGCTGGATCGCCCGGCGCTCGAGATGATCTGGTAGTACACGTCGGACGCGCCGACGGCGGCGCGATCGTCCCTGCCAGGTGACGTACGCACCGCCGTAGTACGTGTCGGCGCACAGTCGCGAACCCTCTGGCTGTTCGCGGCGTTGCACACGACGACACCGTTCGCGCCCCAGAGTGCTGTTCCGCTGGAGTTGAGGCGTTGCACGTAGAGGTCGGCGGCGGCGTTCGTGTACTGCGCGGTGCTCCACGAAACGATGCAGCCACCGTTGCCGTCGGGCACGAGGCTCTCGCGCCGAACAGAGCGTGGCCGCCGACGATCACGCCCGCCTGCCCCCACGGCGTGGTGCCGTCCGCGAGCACGCGCTGGACGACGACGTCGTAGTAGACGCCGTCGTTGAACGCGACGTACATGCCGCCGGCGCCGTCGCTGCAGGAGATCTGAGAGTACGCACCACGGCTGGTGACGTTGAGGCCGGTCGCGGTGGGGTTGTGCGGCCAGTCGGCGAAGGCGGGCGCGGCAGCGGCGAGCAGCAGCAGTCCGCACGTGATCGAGACGAGGATCCGGCGCATGGGGAGGCACTCCTCGGAGACGCCCGGCCGGCGGGACCCGAGGGTGCGCCGGCGCGGGCGGGGGATACGACGAAGCGTCGACCGAGCGCCGTTCGCGAACGACGCGAAGGCGCACATCCATGGAACCCCGGCATGCCCGGACCGTCACGCAGCGCTGCCCATGCAAGGGAACGAACCGGCGCGTGAGGGGCGCCGGGAATCGCCAGGACGCGAGTCCCGCAGGCGGCCGCCATCACGCGCCGTGTTCCGAAAGCCGACGGCCGGGCCGTGAAGGCCCGGCCGTCCCACATCGCGGCTCCTTCGCTCAGCGACCGCGACGCGTGATCGTTCCGTTCGGACCGGTACCGTCGCAGATGCCGATCGCCTCGCCGCCGCCGGGCCCGTAGCCGGTGCCGTCCAGCGGACCGTCGCCACCGAAGCCCGTACCGTCACCGGGCCCCCAGCCGAATCCGGTCAGCTGCACCGGAAGCGCGTAGCGCCACGCGAGCTTGAGCGTCGAGACCATCGACACGCGCGCGGCGTTGCGGCGACCGAGCTGCTGGCCCGTGCCGTCACGCGGGGGAACGTTGCCGCAGTTGTTGGCCGCGTGCGCGGACGACGCCACTGCCACCGCCACGAGCGTGCCCACCACCATCGCCATCATCCGGGAACGGCTGTTCATGACTTCCTCCTCCGAGTTCGGTCGCCCGCTGGCGACTCTGGATTGGCCAGGGCAATCACGCTCATTGCAGGCAGCGGGCCAACTCCGAGAACGGAGGAAGATCGCGGCGTTTCGGGCGAATCGTGATGCTCGCGGACCGCGCGGGTGATCGCGTTCGAAGAAAACTGCGAGCGACGCGGCGCGAACTCGCAGGCGACTACGAGTTCGCCGGCGATGCGTCGTCGCCCGTGGTGTCGGCGTCCGCCGCGCCCGTGGCACCGCTCCACTTGCGCAGCTTGTACCGCAGGCCGCCTTCGGTGATGCCGAGGCGGCGCGCCGCCTCGCTCTGGTTGCCCTGGGCCTCGGCGATCGCTCCGAGGACGATGCGTCGTTCCACGTCCTCGAGCCGAACCGCGAGCGTCGCGTCGGCTCCGAGCGGGGCGTCGCCCGCTCCGCGCGTCACGCTGTCGGGAAGGTCGCGGACGGTCACGAGCGATCCCTCGGCGAGTATCGTCGCGCGTTCGAGGAGGTTCTCCAGCTCGCGGACGTTGCCGGGGAACGCGTATTTCGTGAGGGCATCCATCGCCTCGCGACTGAGCGTGCACGTCGGCCGATCGTGCCGCCGGGCGATGCGCTCGAGCAGCCGTTCGACCAGCTCCGGAACGTCTTCCCGGCGCTCGCGCAGCGGCGGCAGCACCAGCGGCACCACGTTGAGGCGGTAGAACAGGTCTTCGCGAAACTCCCCGCTCGTCATCATGCGCTCGAGGTCGCGGTGCGTCGCGGCGATGATCCGAACGTCCGCACGAAGCACCGTCTCACCTCCGACGCGGACGTACTCGCGCTCCTGGAGGAAACGCAGGAGCTTCACCTGCACCGTCGCGGGCAGGTCTCCGATCTCGTCGAGGAACAACGTCCCGCCGCCGGCACTCTCGATGCGGCCGCGCCGGGTGCTCACCGCACCGGTGAACGCGCCCCGTTCGTGGCCGAACAGCTCGCTCTCGAGGATCGCCTCCGGAAGCGCGGCGCAGTTGACCGCGACGAACGGGCCTTCGGTCCGCCGGCTCAGCTGGTGGATCGACCGCGCGAGAAGTTCCTTGCCGGTCCCGCTCTCGCCGCGCACCAGTACGGTCGCGTCCGTCTCCGCCGCGCGGGCCGCGAGCGCGAGAACCTCCTGTAGCGCGCGCGACCGGCCCACGAGCGTGAAGCCCGAAGTCGTCGCCTCGAGGCGCCGGCGCAACCGGCGATTCTCGCGCACGAGATCGTTGCGCTCGAGTGCGCGCGCGACGACCAGCTCGAGCTGATCGAGATCGACCGGCTTGGAGAGGAAGTCCGCCGCGCCGCCTTTCATTGCCTCGACCGCGTCGGCAACAGAGCCGTACGCGGTGAGCAGCACCACGCCGACGTCGGGCTGCGCTTCCCGCACCGAGCGCAGGACCTCCAGGCCCGTGAAGCCGGGCATGCGGAGGTCGGCGAGCACGATGTCGACGGCCTCGGCACGCACGATCCGGATGACCTCGCGACCGTCGGCCACCGGAACGACGCGGTGCCCCCACGCCGAGACGGCGCGCGCCAGCGCGTCGCGCTGACGGGGCTCGTCCTCCGCGATCACGATGGTTCCGGTTCTCATGCGGGCGGCACCTCCGTCGGGAACCGCACCACGAAGCGGGCGCCGCGCGCGGCGTCCTCGACGCGCACGGTGCCCCCCATGGTGCTCACGAGCTGGGCGACGATGCTCAGGCCCAGCCCGGTCCCTGATGGCTTGGTGGAGAAATAGGGGTCGAAGATTCTCTCGCGCTGCGATTCGGGGACTCCGGTCCCTTCGTCCTCGATGTCCACGCGATACAGGCCGCCCTCCCGCGACAAGCGACCGCGCACCCGCCCGCCCTCGGGGGACGCCTCGACGGCGTTGCGCAACAGGTTGTCGAACACTTCGGCGACCATCACGGGATCCAGTTCCGCCGGGGCCGGATCGCCCGAGACCTCGACGACGACACCGCGATCGCGCCCCAGCGACGCCGCGGCGCGCGCCGCCACGGCGAGCGCCTCGCGCAGGTCGAGCGCGTGCGGCTGCGGCCGCCGCGGGCGCGCGAAATCGAGGAAGCCCTTCACGATGTCCTCGATCCGGCGGCTCTCGATCCGGATGTCCTCCACCCGCTCACGGAGCGTGCCCGCGAGCTGCGGTTCCCGCGTCAGCTGCTGTGCGGTGAGATGGATCGTGTTGAGCGGATTGCGCACCTCGTGCGCGACGTGCGCAGCCAGCTCGCCCATCGCGACGAGGCGAGCGTGCCGCTGTGCCTCGCGTTCGTGCTGTTCCAGCTCCGAGCGGATGCGCGCCACCTCGGCCGCCAGCCGGCCTTCGCGATCGCGCTGCATGAGGTAGATCGACCAGAGCAGGACCACGAGCAGGAAGACCAGCGTCCTCACCCAACCGCGCTGCATGGCCGCGGTACGTGCGCGATCGAGCGGGCGAGCGTCGAGCCCCACCCGCAGGTCGAGTTCGCCGGACGAGCGGTCGCCGACGCGCTTCGAGAGCTCGTACGCCGAGCCGCCTGGCGTCGCGATCTCGCGCACGCGCACTTCCCCGGCCGACGGTCGCGAACCACTCGCCGCCGCGGGAACCGCGCCGGCGCTCTCCGGCGCGCTCGCGATCACGCTGTCGCCGCGCTGCAGCACGACGTAGCGAACGCCGTCGGCCGCCCCGAGCGCGGCGAGCAGATGAGCGGGCTGGACGTCGCGGAGTACGGCACGCATCGAGTCGGCGAAGACGTTGACGACGAGCACCCCGCCTCCCCGGCGCGCGACGGCCACGGCGAAGCGGCTGCCGCCGCGGAAGCGTGCCGGTTTGAAGCCGATGCGCAGCTCGCGCGTCTCACCGCGCAGCACGGGACCGAAGAAGTCGCGGGGATCGTGGCGGGCGACCAGTCCGGAGTCCACCGATTCGACGACGCTGGTGCCCACCTTGTCGCCGTGCGCGTCGAAGAGGTTGATGCGGCTGATGTGGTGCATCTGCGCGTAGGAGCCGAGCTCGGCGTCCGACAGGGGGCGGACGGAATCGCGGCGCGCCAGCCAGCGAGCGTTGTCGAGCAGGCGGGCGGCGACCTCGTCCTCCCAGCGTCGGTAGACCTCGAAGCCGTGCAGGCCGCTCTCGCCGACGAGATCCGCGATGGAGAGGGCCTGGGCGCGCATCAGCGCCTCGGCGTCCTGGTCCGCAGAGCGCACGTCGCGAAACGATAGCCACGCGATCGCCACGAGCCCAGCGGCCACGGTGACGATGGTGGTGCTCCACGCACTCCAGCGCTGTTTCGTCCCGAACCCCATCGTCGACTCCCCGTGACTCTCCGGTGGCCGGTGCCGGAGGCGGCCCGGCGGCGGCTCTACGCCGTCACGACCTCTCGCCACGCCGCGATCGCACGATCGATGCCGGAGTCGTCGACGTCGAGGTGGCAGATGGCGCGGATCCGTCCCGCGCCGAAGCCGACCATGCGCACGCCCTTCCCCTCGAGCGCCGCGAGCGTCTTCGCCACGTCGAGCGGCGCGGCGAGCGAGGCGATCACGATGTTCGTGTCCGGCTCGGCCACCGTGACGCCGGGCACGCGCATGCCGGCCGCGAGCCGCTTCGCCCGCGCGTGGTCCTCGGCGAGGCGACCGACGTGGTGATCGAGCGCGTGCAGGCACGCGGCCGCGAGGATGCCGGCCTGCCGCATGCCACCGCCCCAGCGCTTGCGCGTGCGGCGCGCGCGCCGGATCGATGCGCCGTCGCCCACGAGGATCGAGCCGACCGGCGCGCCGAGCGCCTTACTGAAGCACATCATCACCGTGTCGGCGCACGCGGCCCACGTCGCGACCGGCACGCCGCTCGCGACGCTCGCGTTCCACAGCCGAGCGCCGTCGAGGTGCACGCGCACGCCGCGTTCGCGCGCCGCGGCGGCGAGCCCCTGCAGCGACGCGAGCGGCACGATCGCGCCGCCGGCGCGGTTGTGCGTGTTCTCGGCGCAGACGAGCGAGAGCCGGGCGACGTGCGCGTCCGCGTCGGCGTCGCGCAGCGCGGCGGTCAGCGCCTCGGGCGCGAGCACGCCGCGCTCGCCGCGCACGACGTGCGCGAGACAGCCGCTGTTCGCGGCGATGCCGCCCTGCTCGTAGAGGAAGATGTGCGATTCGGTCTCGAGCATCACCTCGTCGCCGGGCGACGTGAGCGCGTTCACCGCGAGCTGGTTGCCCATCGTGCCGCTGGGCACGTACAGCGCCGCTTCCTTGCCCGCGAGCGCGGCGCAGCGCTTCTCCAGCTCGATCACGGTCGGGTCGTCGCCGAACACGTCGTCGCCGACGACGGCCTCGGCGATGGCGCGGCGCATGGCCGGCGTGGGGCGGGTGACGGTGTCGCTGCGGAGGTCGACGGCGGAAGCGGGGGGCGTGGTCATGATGTTCGAACCCGGTCAGGGTGAGAGAGAACGGCGAAACGGGGCACGCGAACGCGCGGATGCTCGGGCGCGCAGTCTATCGGCTTCGTCGTGCGCCGGCGAAACGGGCTTCTTTGCACGACGCTCGCGCGCTCCTGACAGGCGCGTGACGTGACGACCGGCCGTGGCGTGCGATACCTTTCGTGACCGCGAACGCGCGCAACGGCGCGCCGGCGAGCGCATCGGAAACCGGGAACGATGCGCCGTGCGCGACCCCCGCGCCGGCCAGCAGAAACGCCGTCCAGACCAGGAGCGCAGCACCATGCCGTTCGGCTTCGGCTTCGATCCGACCTTCATCCTGCTGCTGCCCGCCCTCGCGTTCGCGATGTGGGCGCAGTGGAAGGTGCGCAGCACCTACCAGAAGTTCGCGCAGGTTCCCGCCGCCAACGGGCTCACGGGCCGGGACATGGCGCGCGCCATCATGCAGCGCAACGCCGTGACCGACGTCGCCATCGAGGAGATCGGCGGCCAGCTGAGCGACCACTACGATCCGGGCGCGCGTACGGTGCGGCTGTCGTCCGACATCTACGCGGGCAACTCGATCGCGGCGATCGCAGTCGCGGCGCACGAGGTCGGCCACGTGCTGCAGCATCACCGCGGCTACGTGCCGCTGCAGATGCGCACGTCGTTCGCGCCGGTCGCGGGCATCGGCAGCTCGCTCGCCATGCCGCTCTTCTTCGTCGGCATCTTCTTCTTCCGCGGCATGCCGTTCGGCAACCTGCTCATGGACCTCGGCATCCTGTTCTTCTCGGGCGCGGTGCTGTTCCAGATGATCACGCTGCCGGTCGAGTTCGACGCCAGCAAGCGCGCGCTCGCGCAGCTGACCGAGAGCGGCGCCGTGATGCCGCAGGAAGTCGCCGGCGCCAAGCAGGTGCTCGATGCGGCGGCCCTCACCTACGTCGCGGCCGCGGCGATGGCCGCACTGCAGCTGGTGCGCCTGCTGCTCATCCGCGGCAACCGCCGCTAGCTCCCGATGGCCGCGCGCGCAGGCCGACGCGATCGCATCGCGCGCGCGACGACGACCACCGCAACGACACGCGCCGCCGGCGAGCCGCTCTCGCCGGCGGCGCGTGCGTTGTGGCTCGCGCTCGCC
>JBGANH010000080.1:0-14550 GCA_044222365.1 Candidatus Eiseniibacteriota bacterium | reverse complement strand
CGCCACGCGCACGGGTGGTGTGCCGGAGTTCACGGACGGCACGTGCGCGGCGGTCGTCCCGCCGGGCGATGCCGCGGCGCTCGCCGGCGCGACGCTCACGCTCCTGCGCGAGCCCGCGCGCCGCTCCGCGCTGGGCACGGCGGCCGCCGCGCGCATGCGCACGCACGGCTGGGAGCCGGTGTTCGAGCGCTTCGAGTCCGAGTTGGCCGCGATCGCCGCCGCGCGCTGATCGCCGCCGCCGCGCGGCGCGCGCTTCAGTCCCGGCCGACGGCCTTCGGGTAGGCGTCGCCCGCGTCGAACTCGAGCGGCGAGCACTCGATCGCCTGCGCGTGCTCGAGCGCGCGGAACGCGTGCGCGCAGCGCGGCTCGATCACGATCACGTCGCCGGCGACCAGTTCGGCTTCGGCGCGCTCGCCCGTGTCCACGTCCTCGAACACGCCGTGCAGCCGGCCGCGGATCACGTAGAAGTACTCGCGCTTCTTCTCGTGCCAGTGGTTGCCGCGCCACGCGCCGGTGCCGGGCAGGAACTCGAGGTAGGCGATGAAGCGCCACGGCCCGCCGTTGAACACCGGCGCGGCCTCGCCCGCGGCCATCTTGATGCGCACGCCGTCGAGGCGCGGCTGTGCGGGCGGCGCGTCGAGCACCGGCAGCGAGCGAATGGAGACCTTGGCGAGCATCAGCCGTTCTTCGGTTCCCAGACGTCGGCGAGCACGCAGTCCCACGGGAACTTGAACTCGTCGGCCGCGTCGTACACGTGGCTCTGGCAGTTCACCACCAGCACTTCGGGCTCCGACAGCGCCTTCCAGCCGTGCATGAGCCGCGGCGGGATCTTGATGAGCCGCGGTCGCAGCGAGCCGAGGAAGAACGTGTTCACGTGGCGGAACGTGGGGGAGTCGAGCCGCAGGTCCACGATGGACACCTGCAGCTTGCCGCGCGTGACCGTGAAGTGGTCGGTGTGCACCTCGTGCAGGTGCCAGCACTTGATGACGCCGTAGTCGGTCGCGCTCTGGTAGATGTGCGCGACGTCGTCGAGTCCGTCCTTCGTCCACGGCCTGCTGTAGAGCTCGGTGACTTCACCGCGGCCGTCGAGGTGCACGGTCAGGTCGCGCACGATGACGCCCTGGATGGTCGCCTTGTTGGCGCCCTGCACCTGGAAGTCGAGGGTCTTGAGCCATTCGACGGTGACTTCGTTGGCCTTCATCGGGTCTCCCTGTGCGGCCGGCTCCGGTGGCGCGAGCGGTCCGCCGAGCACGTGGCGGGGCGCGGAAATGTGGGCGCCAAGGTACGCAGGCGGCGCGGCCGGGGCAACTGGCCCGGTGAGCGCTGGCCCGGAATGAGAAATATCGCTTGTTCCCCCCGGGCACCGTCCCGCACACTTTTCGCTCTCCTTCTCCCCAAACTCCGGAGGACCCATGCGCCGCACCCTCGCGGCGTGCGGGGCGCTGCTGTTCACCCTCGTGTTCACGGCCCCTTCGCACGCGCAGATCGTCAACGGTGGTTTCGAGCAGCCGACTTCGCCCATCGGCTACCAGCTCCTCGGCGGGCTCTCGACCGCGATCGACAGCTGGACCACCACGGACAACGGGGTCGAGTGGTTTTCGCCCGCGTCGGGCGGGTACGGACCCGCGGCCGAAGGCCTGAACGTCGTGGACCTCGCCTGCTACGTGTACTCGGCCGGCGGCATCAAGCAGACGTTCGCCACGATCCCCGGGCAGAGCTACCAGATCGACTTCTGGCTCGGAACGCACGCGCGTTCCGGTCGCGACGGCACCGCGACGATCACCGTGTCCGCGGACGCCCAATCGCAGAGCTTCTCGATGACGAACCTCGGGCCCAACATCGTGTGGAGCCAGCGGACGTTCACGTTCGTCGCGGACGACGCGTCCGCCACGCTCCAGTTCCGCTGCACGCAGAACGCGAACCTCCACTTCGCGTACATCGACGGCGTCGGCGCGAGTCAGGTCGTGCCCGCGCGGACCACCTCGTGGGGGCGCGTGAAGAGCATGTTCCGCTGACGCGGCAGGCATTTGCCGCAGTGCGACGCCCCGGCGCCCCTCGCGCCGGGGCGTCCGCGCATTCGGGCGCGTTCCGCGTGCGCCCGCCGGGGGACGCACCGTGCGTCGTCATGCTTCAGTTCGAGCGCGGGAACGGCCGAAAACTCCTGCGCCCGAGTGCCGCGCGCACCGGTTGACCCGTTCCGGGCCGCTCTTCTAACCTGCGCGCGCGATTCTCACAGGCTTTCCCCGGTAGCACGCTGTCATTCCACGCTGTTCCGGCGTCCCCAAGGCCGGGCTTCAGCGAAAGGATGAGACCTTGTACGACATCACCGTGGTGGGTACGGGCTACGTCGGTCTGGTGACCGGCGCCTGCCTTGCGGACTTCGGCAACAACGTCACCTGTGTGGACAACGACGCGGCCAAGGTCGAGCGCATGAAGGCGCTCGAACTGCCCTTCTTCGAGCCGGGCCTGCCCGAGATCGTCGCCCGCAACTTCAACGAGGGCCGCCTCCACTTCTCGAGCGACCTCGCCGGCTGCGTCCGTGATTCCCAGGTCGTGTTCATCACGGTGGGCACCCCGCCGCGCGCCGACGGTTCGGCCGACACCAGCCAGATCTACGCGGTCGCGAAGACCGTCGCGCAGAACCTGAACGGCTACAAGCTCGTCGTGCAGAAGAGCACCGCGCCCGTCGGCACCGCGCGCGACCTCATCGGCTGGATCCGCAAGTGGGCGAAGAAGGGCGCGGAGTTCGACGTCGCCTCGAACCCCGAGTTCCTGCGCGAAGGTTCGGCGCTCGAGACCACGCTGCGTCCGGACCGCACGGTCATCGGCGCCGAGTCGAAGAAGGCCGTCGAGATCCTGCGCAAGATCCACAAGCCGCTCTTCCTGCTCGAGACGCCCATGGTCGTCACGGGCCTCGAGAGCGCCGAACTCATCAAGTACGCCTCGAACTGCTTCCTCGCGACCAAGATCTCGTTCATCAACGAGATGGCCAACCTGTGCGAGGCGCTCGGCGCCGACGTGCAGATGGTGGCGCGCGGCATGGGCATGGACGGGCGCATCGGCAAGAAGTTCCTGCACGCGGGCCCCGGCTACGGCGGCAGCTGCTTCCCCAAGGACACGCACGCGCTGAGCGCGTTCGCGAAGAAGGCCAAGGTGAAGAGCGGCATCGTGGACGCGGTGATCGCGGCGAACGAGCACCAGATGGACCGCATGGTCGACAAGATCTGCGACGCGATCGGCTCGCCGAAGGGCAAGAAGGTCGCCGTGCTCGGCCTGTCGTTCAAGCCGAACACCGACGACCTGCGTGAAGCGCCGCCGCTCTACATCATCGCCGGCCTCAAGCGCCGCGGCGTGAAGGTCGTGGCGTTCGATCCCATCTCGATGACGAAGGCCGAGACGCTGCCCGAGATGCGCGGCGTCGAACTGGCCGCCGACGCGTACGACGCCGCCCGCGGCGCGCACGCGGTCGCGATCATCACGGAGTGGAACGAGTTCCGCGGCATGAACCTCGCGCGCCTGAAGCGCGTGATGAAGAAGCCGGTGCTCTGCGACCTGCGCAACATCTACGAGCCGGCCGAAGTCGAGGCCGCGGGCTTCGTGCACGTGGGCGTCGGCAAGGGCCGTCCGGCCGGCGCCGGCAAGGCTCGCAAGGCCGCGCCGAAGAAGGCGAAGGCGACCCCGAAGCGCAAGAAGCGCTGACCGGAAGGAAACGCGTGAACGAGAAGCACACCATCGGCGGCCGCCGCGTCCTCGTGACCGGCGGCGCCGGCTTCATCGGTTCGAACTTCGTCCACCGCCTGCTCGCGAAGCATCCCGACGCACACGTCGTGGTGCTCGACGCGCTCACGTACGCCGGGCGCCGCGAGAACCTGCACGGCCTGCGCGACACGCAGATGACGTTCGTGCACGGCGACATCCGCGACCCGGAAGCGGTCGCGATGGCGATGCAGGGCTGCGACTACGTGCTGAACTTCGCCGCCGAGTCGCACGTGGATCGCAGCATCGAGACGCCGGGCGACTTCATCCAGACCGACGTCTACGGCGTGTTCGTGCTCGCCGAGGAAGCGCGCCGCGTGGGCGTGAAGCGCTTCATCCAGGTCTCCACCGACGAGGTGTACGGCGAGGTGCTCGAAGGGCACTCGACCGAGGACTGGGCGCTGAACCCGCGCTCGCCCTACGCGGCGAGCAAGGCGGGCGGTGACCGGCTCGCCTACGCGTACTGGTGCACGTACGGACTGCCCGTGGTGGTGACGCGCTGCTCGAACAACTACGGCCCGCGCCAGTATCCCGAGAAGCTCGTGCCGCTGTTCGTCACCAACGCGATCGACGGCGAGATGCTGCCGGTGTACGGCAACGGCAGGAACACGCGCGACTGGCTGCACGTGGACGACCACTGCGACGCGCTGCTCACGCTGCTCGAGTTCCCGGGCATCGAGGGCGAGACGTTCAACATCGGCGCGCAGCACGAACTCGACGTGCTCACGATCACGGGCACGCTGCTCGAACTGCTGAACAAGCCGAAGACGCTCATCCGCTACGTGGAAGACCGCCCCGGGCACGACCGGCGCTACGCGGTGGACTCGTCGAAGCTGACTCGCGTGACGGGCTGGACGCCGAAGATCGACTTCAAGACCGGCATCCGCCAGACGGTCGAGTGGTTCCAGGCGAACGAAGCTTGGTGGCGCCCGATCAAGCAGGGCGAGTTCCGCGAGTACTACGAGCGCATGTACGGGCAGCGGAAGGTGCTGGGAGAGGTGAAGGCGTGAGGCGAGCCGCGCTCGCGCCGCTGCTGCTCGCCGCCTCCGTCGCGGCCGCCGCCGCGCAGTCCGATCTCCCGTCGCCGGCCTCGCCGTCCGATGCCGCGCGCACGCAGGACCGCGAGAGCGCCGCCTCACCGCACTCGGTCGCGCTTCCCGGCCCGATCGACGCGAACACCTACCGCGTCGGCCCCGGCGACGTGCTGCGGCTCACGATCGGCGGTCCGCTCACGCGCGACGTGCTCCTGACGGTCGGCCCGGAGGGCACGATCGGCCTGCCGGGCGCCGGCACGCTCGTCGTGCGCGATCGCACGCTCGCGCAGGTGCGCGCGTCCGTGCTCGAACGCCTCCGCCGCGACATCCGGGGCGCCGAGCTCGACGTGCGGCTCGAGCGTCCGCGCACGTTCCGCGTCTACGTGACCGGCCGCGTGAAGCAGCCGGGTGCGCGCTTCGTGACCGCGGCGAGCCGCGTGCCCGACGTGCTCGAGCCGGCGGAGCTCGAAGCCGACGCCTCGCGCCGCGGCATTCGCATCCAGCACACCGACGGATCGGTGGAACGCGCCGACCTCGGGCTCTTCCTCGAGACCGGCGACGCGGCGGCGCTTCCGCTGCTGCGCGACGGCGACGTCGTGCAGGTGCCGGCGAGCACGGGCCACCTCTTCGTCGGCGGCGCCGTGAGCCGCCCCGGCGCCTACGAGTGGGCGCCCGGCGACAGCCTCGCGACGCTGCTCCGCATGGGCGGCGGTCTGCAGCCGTCCGCGGTGAGCGACCGCATGCTGTGGCTGCACTGGCGGCGGGACGCGGCGCCGGATTCCGAGTGGGTCGGCATCTCGGACGCGGCGGCGTTCTCGCGTCCCGTCACGCAGGGCGACCATCTCTACGTGTTCTTCGTTCCCGATTGGCGGCAGCAGCACGAGGTCGTGATCCTCGGCCAGGTCTCCCGCCCCGGCGCGTACCCCATCACCGAAGGCGCGACGCGGCTCTCCGACGTCGTGGCCGCGGCCGGCGGCTTCGGCGCGGACGCGGACCTCACGAGCCTGCGCGTGCACCGCGCGGGCGGCACGGGCGCCGAAAACGACATCGAACTCGACCGCCTGCTGCGCCTCTCGCGCGGCGATCTCACGGCGTCCGAGTACGAAGTGCTGCGCACGAAGCTCGCGGCGCGCCGCGAGGACTACCGCGTGAACTGGTTCGCGCTGCGCAAGGACCCGGCCTCGCTCGATCTCGCGCTGCGCAACGGCGACGTCGTGCGCGTCGAACGACTCGTGTCGTCCATCCGCGTGGACGGCGAAGTGCGCAATCCCGCGATTCTCACGTACCGCCCCGGCGCCTCGGTCGCGGACTACGTGAAGCAGGCGGGCGGCTTCACCAACCGCGCGTGGGTCGGCAAGGTGCGCGTCACGCGCGCCGTGAACGGCCAGACCCTGCTCGCGCGCAACGTCGAAACGCTGAATCCGGGCGACTTCATCTGGGCGCCGGAACGGCCGGACGTCACCGTGTGGCAGCAGGGCCGCGAGGTGCTGACCGCGCTCGCCCAGATCGCCACGATCGTCATCGCCATCCGCAGCGTGCGCTAGGGGACCGAAGTGGCCGAGAGCGAAATGGACCTGAAGCCCGTGATCGCGACGCTCCTCGCGCGCCGCGTGCCCATCCTGCGCGCGACGATCGCGGCCGCGGTGATCACGCTCGGCCTCGCGTTCCTCATGCCGCGCTGGTACCGCGCGACGACGGTGCTCATGCCGCCCGAGGAATCCGACCTGCTCTCGAACATGGCGTTCGCGCAGCGTGCGCTCACGAAGTTCCCGGCGTTCGGCGTGCTCGACGACTACTTCACGCCCGCGGACACCTACAAGGCGATCCTCACGAGCCGCACCGTGCAGGAAGCGATCGTGGACCGCTTCGACCTCGTCAAGCGCTACAAGCTCAAGAGCCGCGAGAAGACGGTGAAGGAGCTGAAGGGCCACGTGAAGGTGAAGCTCAATCCCGACGGCACGATCGCGATTTCGGTCGAGGACCGCGACAAGCAGCGCGCGGCCGACATGGCGAACGCCTACGTGGCGGAGCTCGACCGCTTCAACATGGTGAAGCGCAACTCGCGCGCGAAGCAGACGCGCGTGTTCCTCGAGGGGCGTCTCGCCGAGACCGACTCGCTGCTGCGGGTGAGCGAACGCCAGCTGCAGCGCTACCAGGAGACGCACGGTGCCGTCGCGCCGTCGAACGCCGAGGCCGCCGACGCCGGCGCCGCGGCCGATCTCATGGCGCGCAAGATCATGCTCGAGGTGCGCCTCGGCATGCTGAAGAGCTACCTGCGTCCCGAGCACGAGCAGGTGCGCCAGACGGAATCCGAGCTCGCCGCGCTCGGTGCGCGCATCGGGCAGATCCCGGCGGTGCAGAACGACCTCGTGCGGCTGTACCGCGACGCGAAACTGCGCGAGCAGCTCATGATGCTGCTGACGGCCGAACTCGAGCAGGCGCGCATCCAGGAATCCATGAACACGCCGACGCTCGCGGTGCTCGACACCGCCGTGCCGCCGGAGCGCCACGTGCGCCCGCGCCGCCTCACGCTCGCCGTGGCGGCGGGCCTGCTCGCGTTCGTGTTCAGCTCGGCGTGGTACGCGATGCGCGGGCGGGATTCCTCGGCCGCATGAACGAAGACGCGGCGCGCCGCCGCGGCCTGGGGCGGCAGATCGCCCGCAACACGGTGCTCGGCTGGGTCGGACGGTTCGTGTCGGTGCTCGGCTGGACCTTGCTCGCGCCGTGGATGCTGCACACGCTCGGTGCCGAACGATTCGGCCTCTGGTCGCTGCTCTCGGTGTTCTCGAGCCTCGCGCTCACGTTCGACCTCGGGCTGCAGGGCGCGCTCACGAAGTTCGTCGCGGAGCAGCGCGCGGCCGGCGACGGCGCCGGGCCCGCGCCGGAAGGCGGAGTGCGCGTGCTGCTCGGCATGGGGCTCTCGCTCTACCTGCTGCTGGGCGCGATCCTGCTCGCGGCCGCCGCATGGCTGCAGACGCCGCTGCTCGACTTCTTCAAGCTCTCCGGCGAGATCCGCGCCGACGCCGGCGTCGCGCTGGTGATCGCGGCCGCGGCGACGCTCGCGCTCAACCTGTCGCAGTACGGCGGCGCGCTGCTCGGCGGGCTGCAGCGACTCGACCGCTGGAGCCAGATCGCCATGGTGGGCACGATCGCCCAGATCGCCGCGACGATCGTCGTGCTGCGCGCGGGCGGCGGTGTGCCGTCGCTGCTCGCGGTGAGCGCCACGGTGAACCTGGCGGTGGCGCTCGTCGCCGCGGTGCTCGCCGCGCGGATCGCGCCCGGCCTGCGCCCGCAGTGGAGCGGCTGGAGCCGCGCGCACGCCGCGCGTCTGGGCGGGTTCAGCTTCGCGCTGCAGATCATCAGCGTCGGCCTGCTGCTCCAGTTCCAGCTCGACAAGGTGCTCTTCGGGCGCTGGGTCGGGCTCGCGTCGGTCGCCGAGTACGAGCTCGCGTACCGCGTCGCGTTCGGCGTGTGGACCGTGCCGGCGCTGCTGCTGCCGCCGCTGCTGCCGGCGGTCGCGCACCTGCACGCGGCAGGCGACCGCGACGGCGTGATCGCGCTGCTGCGCCGCGCGACGCGCTACGTGCTCGCGGTCGCGCTGCCGATCGCGGCGGGCATCGTCGCGCTGTCGCCCGCGGTGTTCGCCGCCTGGCTCGGGCCCGGGCACGCGGACGCCGCGCGCGCCGCCGCGGCGCTCGGCGTCGTGCTCGCGTTCACGATCCTCACCGGCGTCGCGTCGGCCGTCGTCCGCGGCATCGGGCGGCCCGGACTGGAGGCCGAGTACTTCGTGGTCGCCGCCGCGGTGCACGTGCCGCTCAGCCTCGCGCTCATCCCGCGCTTCGGCTTCTCGGGCGGCCTCGTCGCGCTCGCGATCTCCGGCGCGGTCGGGCCGCTGTGGTTCGTGTGGCGTTCGCATCGCGCGCTCGGGCTGTCGCTCGCGCGCGAGTGCCGCGAACGCTTCGCGCCCCCGATCGTCGCGTCGCTCGTGGCCGGAGCGGCCGGCGGAGCGCTCGCGCACGCGGTGTCGGCGGCCGGCGACTCGCGCGCCGTCCGGCTCGCGGCCATGCTCGCGGGTGGCGCGCTGCTCGTGGCGCTCGCGGCCGCGATGCTCCTCGCGCTGCGCTACGTGACCGTCGCGGAACTGCGGGCGCTCTTCGCGCGGCGGCCGGCCTCGACGGAGGGCGTCGCGTGAACCGCGCGGAGCGTGTGGACGTCGCGATCGACATCTTCCCGGGACTGTTCCCGGCCGGCGGCATCAGCCGCTACGTGCGCGACCTGTGCGAGGCGCTGCGCACGATCCCCGGCGCACCGAGCTATCGCTTCGCCCACACGCTCAACCTGCGCGAACTCGCGCGCGCCCGCTACCGCGAGGACGAGCTGATGGAAGTTCCGGTGGGCTGGCGCCGCATGCGCGCCGCCTGCTTCGCGGGCGCGGTGGCCGGAGTGCCGCTCGATCCGCTCTACGGGCCCTCGAAACTGTTCCACAGCCCGCTCGGTTACGGCCCGCTGCGCTCCGACGCGCGGCTCGTGTCGCACGTGCACGACCTCACGTTCCTGCAGCATCCGGAGTGGCACCCGTTCCGCACGCGCTTCTTCCTTTCGGCGACCGTGCCCATCGCGGCGCGCCGCGCGAAGCGCGTCCTCTGCCATTCGGAGTGGGTGAAGGCCGAGGTCGTCCGCGACGTCGGCGTGGAACCCTCGCGCATCACGGTGATCCCGCCGCCCGTCGGACACGACTTCCATCCGGTGCCGCTCGAGGCGGCGCGCGCGCACGTCGAGTCGCGGTTCGGGCTGCCGCGCGAGTACTTCCTGCACGTGGGGACGATCGAGCCGCGCAAGAACCACGTGCGCATCGTCGAGGCGTTCGAGCGGCTGCGCCGCGAAGGATTCCCCGGGCCGCTCGTGCTGGTCGGCAAGGACGGCTGGCGCATCGACCCGATCCTCGCGCGCATCGAGGAGTCGAGCGAGCGCGCGCACATCGTCCGCGTGTCCGGCGCGAGCGAGGAGGACCTCGTCGCGTTGTACGGCGCCTCCACGGGAGTCGTGTTTCCCTCGCTCGAGGAGGGCTTCGGCATGCCGATCCTCGAGGCGATGGCGTGCGGCGTGCCCTGCATCACGGGTGACCGCACCGGCATGGCCGAGGTCGGCGCGGGCTTCGCCACGCTCGTCACGCCCGAGAGCGTGGACCAGCTCGTCGTCGCGATGCGTTCGCTGTGGCGCGACGGCACGCATCGCGAGCGTGCGGCGGTCGAGGGCCCGCCCCGCGCGGCGGAGTACTCGCTCGAGAAGTGGGCGGCGAAGACCTTCGCGCTCTATCGTTCCGAGGTGGCGGCATACGACGAATCAAGCGACTCGCGGCGCGCGTAGCCGACGAAGCCCATTCCGAGCCAGAACCACAGGAACTGGTAGTGCACGCCCTGAAACGTCGGTTCGACGAGTGTATGCAACTGCCCGCACCAGAACGAGACTTGCAGCGCGAGCGCGATGCGGTCGTGTCCGCCTTCGGCGCGAAGTCGCGCGTACGCGCGGTGCTGCAGGACGACCGTGACCAGCCAAAGTGAAAGCCCGATCACTCCCAGCTCGGACGTCACGACGAGCCAGTAGTTGTGGAGGTCGATTCCTTTCATCTTGTCCGGGTAGGAAATGCCCTGATGTAGTCCCATCCCGAACCAAAAGAAATCCTGTACGCGATGCCATCCTTCACGAAAGTACCAGAGACGGATGACCATGCTGCCGAGATCCCGGATGTTCGTGAACCGTGACAAGAAGCCCTGTCCGAACGGTGAGATGAGCGCGAGCGTGGTGCCCACGACGATCGAGGAGACCCCGATCCACCGGGCGCGCCGGCGCAGCATCAGGAAGGCCTGGACGAGCAGGCCGAGGAAGAACAGCACGGTCGCCGCACGCGACGCGACGAGCACCTGAAGCATGCCGGAGAGGATCAGGCCGGTGGCGGCGGTACCACGAATCCACCACGGCCGCGGCAACACAACGAGCGCGAATGCGAGGGGCGAGAGGAGCAGGAGCAGCGTCGCTACGTAGTTCGCCGTTCCCCAGCCCATGTCGGTGGTGGCCGACCGGTGCAGCAGCGCGGTTTGCGCCGTGACGCCGCCGGCGAAACTGCGCAAGGCCGCCACCCCGGCGAGGATGGAAAGTGCTCCGACCACGCTGACCTCGAACAGCCGCCGGCTCATGAGTGCAGGCAGCCGGCTCGAGAGACCCGCGGCGATCGCCCCGATGAGGAGAAAGCGTGCGCCGAGCACGGCGTTCGTCCCGTCGAATGCCCAAAACATCGTGAAGAGGGCCCAGCCGACGAAGAGGAGATTGGCGGCCTCCCATGCGCTCGTGCGCTGCAACGCTGGATTCCGACTGCGGGCGAGAGCCACGACGGCGAGCCCCGTCGCCACGAAGAGAAGCAGCTCGAAGGGAAAGAAGAATCCGGTTTGGGGCAGAAACAGGATCAGCGGTACGGCGACGATCGGCAGCCACGGAGCCTCTCGAAGCACGAGGACGCCCCCGAGGACTGCTACGAGCGCGAGGAGCGCGAGCCCCGGGAGCGAAGACGGTCCGAGCCACGCCCAGACCGACACGAAGGAGACCGCGGCGACCGTGGCGGTGATCGGAATCACGCGGGTATGCGGAAGAGGGCGACGCGCCGGCGGCCCCGTGGAATCCCGCGAAGGCGAGAGGAAGGACATGCCGGCAGCCTAGCGGCAGTGTTCCTCCCGATGCCAGTTTCGCTCCGGACGTTGCGACGACGTGGGGCGGCTGGTATCTCTGGGCCGATCGCGGCAAGCGCGGCGCACTTCAACCGACGAGGCCGTCATGGCACCCATTGCCGAAACTTCGGACGACGAACGGCGCGAGGATCCCGAGGCCGGAGTCCGGATGGCCCTGCTTCTGGCGGTGACGTGGGTCGCAGCGCTGGTGGTCCGCATGATGCGCCAGCCGCTCTTTCTGGACGAAGTGGACTTCGTCGTCGCCACTCGTCACTGGCCGGCCCAGCTCGGGATCATTCCGCATCCTCCTGGTTACGCGCACGTGCTCCACGCGCTGTTTTCGGCATTCGGGGAATCCACCACGGTCGCTCGAATCCCGGGATTGGTCGGCGCCTTCGTGACGATCGCACTGATCCCCGCGCTGTGTGCCGAACTCGTTCGCGACCGCTCGCGTGCCGCGGTCGCGACGAAGGTGGCCGCGGCGCTCTTCGCCGCGAATGCCCTGACTCCGCAGAACGCGGTGCTCGTCGACATCGACAACACGCTGGCGATGCCCATCCTGGTCGGGCTCTTCCTGTTCGGCCGCCGCGTCGTGCGGGATCCTGCACCCTCCCGCGTCGTGAGCCTTGCCGTCGCGATCGGGGTCGCGCTGTGGCTGAAGCTGCCGCCGCCCGCGATGATGTGTGCCGCGCTCGTCGGCGCGAGCGTTTGGAGTGGGGAGTTCCGCGCCGCGCTTCGACTCGCGTCCGCAGCAGCGATCGGGGGCGTGCTCGCCGTGTTCGGTTTTGCTGTGGCCGGGCCGCAGGGCTATTCGTTCTGGCACGTGACGGACCTCGCGAGCCACCTCGGGGAGTCCTCTGGTTGGCACACAATCCTGGTGCGTGCGCCGCAGACCGCGGGCATCGCGCTTCTGTGGTTCGGGCTTCCGGCCGCAGCGCTCGCCGTGATGGGCGGCCGGTTCGCATGCCGCGAGCGAGGTGAAGCGCGTGGTTCGGCACGGGCCGCGTGGGTGTTCCTCGGCGTCACAGCCATGTTCTACACGCTGTTGCTGCCGCCGGCCTGGGGCTATCCGAAGTATCACGTGGTCGCACTTCCTTTCCTCGCCGCTCTCGCGGGCGCATGGTGGGCGACCAGTGAGCTCGTCCCCCGCCCGCGGGCATTCGTCTTCGCCGCCGCCGTGGCGTTCGCGGCGCAATGGATGCTCGGCGACACGCTCCGAAGTGTGTACCGCGTCAGCTTCACTTCCGGGCTGGGCGACCTGGCGGCGCGGCTGGCGGCCACGCGCGACGCGTTGCTGCGCTCCGCCGTACCCACCGCGGCGGCGGGCACGGTGATGCTCTTCACTGGGCGCAACCGGATCGAGTTGCGCGGTCTGTGTGGCAACGCATTGCTGGCCGGCGCGATCGGCGGGGGCGCAGCACTGGCGGTGCTCCAATCGGAGGCGGAGTATTCCACGCGCTACCTTTACTCTGCCGATCCTCGCCAACTGCTCGCGGCGGCCCACGATGTCCAGTCACACTCTCTGCCCGGCGACCGCGCGCTCGCTCCGAAGGATGTGCTGTTCCACGCGGGGCGAGCCGGCCGTTACTCCACGGACCTCGTGCACGAGGGAGCGCCCGCCGAATCGCTCGTCGCGGCGATCCACACAGGCGGCTTCGCGGCCCTCGTGTGGACGACTAAGGAGGAAGCGCGCTGCGGAGTGTTGTTGCACGATCGTCGCGTCGATTCTTCGCTCACCGTCGGCTGGGAGCGACGCGTGCACGGTGACTGGATCGTCTGGACGCCAAGGCGCGAGCTGGTCGTGCGCGCGTGGACACCTGCGGAAGCCACCACTAACATGCGCGGCCCATGATCCGATTCATGCCCCACAAGCTGAAGGCCATCCGGAACCACTTCGGACAGCGCCCCTTCTCGTTCCTCGACATCGGCGCGGGCAACCACTCGGCGACGCTCGCCAAGTTCTGGTTCCCGAACTGCCGCTACACGGGCGTCGACCGCGAGCGCGACTACAACAACTCGCCCGAGGACTTCGCCGCGATGGACGAGTTCTTCGAACTCGACCTCGAGAAGCTCGACTATTCCGTGCTGCCCGACGCGTCGTACGACGCGATCCTCATGGCCCACGTGGTCGAGCACTTGAAGAACGGCGACGAGGTCGTGAAGCGCCTGGCCGCGAAGCTGCGCCCGGGCGGCATCTTCTGCCTCGAGTTCCCGGGCCGCCGCAGCCCGCACCTGCCCTCGCGCAAGGGCACGCTGAACTTCTACGACGACCCCACGCACGTGCGGCTCTACACGCACGAGGAGATCGCGGGCGTACTGAAGGGCGAGGGACTCGAGATCCGGCGCCAGGGTACGCGGCGCGACTGGCATCACCTGATGTTCCTGCCGCTGCACGCGCTGAACGCGAAGCGCCACCACGGCTACGTGCCCGGTGGCGTGTTCTGGGACCTGTACGGATTCGCCGAGGAAGTCTTCGCCGTCCGGCCGTCCGCTCCGCCTTCCGCATGAACGCGGCGGCGGGTGGCACGACCACGGCAGGCGTGTCGCGTCGCGCGGGACCGGTCGCCGTGGACGTGTTCCCGGCGCTGATTCCTTCGGGTGGCATCGGCCGGTACGTCGGCGACGTCGCGCACGCGCTGGCCACCGTCGCCGGGGCGCCGCCCGCGCGGCTCGTGCATCCCGCGGGCAAGGCGGGCGTCGCGGCCGCGCGCTTCCCCGGCGCGGCGTTGCGCTCGTTGCCTTTCGGCGGGCGGGGCGTACGGCTGCCGTACGCCGCGACGATCCCGCTCGGCATTCCGCTCGACGGCTGGTTCGGCGACGCCGCGGTGGTGCACGCGACGATGGGCGTCGCGCCGGTGCTCGCTCGCAGCCCGCTCGTCGTGCCGGTGCACGACCTCCCCGCGATCGAGCATCCGGTGTGGCATCCCGCGCCGGTCCCGGCGCTCGCCCGTGCGACGCTGCCCTCGGCGATCCGCCGGGCCTCGCTCGTGCTCTGCGACTCGGCGCACGTGCGCGCGCGCGTGCTCGCGCACTGGCCGCTC
>JBGANH010000079.1:0-14737 GCA_044222365.1 Candidatus Eiseniibacteriota bacterium | reverse complement strand
GATCGCCACCGGCTGCTCCGCCGGCTTCGCGGGTTCGCGCACGATCGCCACCGGCTGCTCCGCCGGCTTCGCGGGTTCGCGCACGATCGCCACCGGCTGCTCGGCGGGCTTCGCGGGCTCGCGCACGATCGCCACCGGCTGCTCGGCGGGCTTCGAAGGTTCGCGGACGATCGCGAGCTGCTCGCGCGGCGCGACCGGTGTCGGCGCCATCGCGAAGCCACCGGGGTTCATGAAGCCGGGGTGCACCGAGAAACTCAGGCGATGCGCGCCCTGCGTCTCGGACTGGCCGGCGAGGAACGCGTAGTCCACCCACATGCCGTTCGTACCCGCGCCCATGCCGAACGTCGGGCCACCGAGCGGCTCCTGACCGGTCGCACCCACTTCCATGCGGTAGCCGGTGCGCAGCGCGACGCGGTTCTGCCACATCCACTCCGCGCCGAAGCGCACGTCGTTGTAGTAGTCGTTCGGGAAGTTGGCGTCGAGATTGAAGCGCAGCCCGCGCACGGGATCGGCCCACGACGCACCGACACCGTACACGGCGGGCATCGGGTAGCTGCCCGAATCGAACTTCATCGAGCCGCCGATGTTGCGCGCGGCGGCGCCGAAACCGAACGCGCCGGAGTGCCCCTGCACGCCGAGGTCGAAGCACAGGCCGGAGCCCGTCACTTCGCCCAGGTATTCGTTCACCCACTTCACGCCGGCGCCGAGCGAAAACACTTCGCCGAACGGGCGTGCGAACGCCGCACCGAAGGCGAGGTTCGAGGCGTTGAAGGTGCCGGTGGACGCGCCGAACGCGTCACGCCCCTCGAAGTCGCCGTCGTTCTCGTAGATCGCGGTGAGCGACCAGCGCGTCGCGCCGTTGCGGAAGCGGCCGCCCGCGGACAGCCAGTCCTGCGAGGTCTCCATCGCGAGCGTGGCGTGCGAGATCGAGTACTGCGGCCCGGCGAGCAGCCCGAGCGAAGCGGGATTCCACGCCGCGGCGTTCAGCGAACCGCCGGTGCCGATCGCGGCACCGCCCATCGAGACGACGGCCGCGCCGTTGCCCACGGACAGGAAGTTCGCCGAAGTCGTGCCGGCCGCGTCGATGCCCGCGTGAGCGGACGTCGCGAGCAGCATCAGCGCGGCGAGTACGAGTCGAAAGCGGTGCATGCGCGAGTTCTCCATTTCCACCGGATAGCCGAGCCCCGGCCGAGTTCCGGGCCACCGAACGTCTGCAGCCCTCGTGCCGCCGCGGGCTCCCGCACGCAGATGGCCGTAAATCGCAGTCACGGCGCGCGGTCGCATCGGCGCCTCCACGGCCCACGCGCGGCCTTCGACACGCGCGCCGCGCCGAACGCAACGCAGGCCGCGTGCCGGGCAGGCGAAATGCCACGCGGAACGTCGGTCGCGCCGCAGGATCCCCGTCTCCTGAGCCCTCGAGCGCGCAACGCCCCGAGCCGCGCGCCGCAAACGCGGCGGCCCGAGCCTTTCGGCCCGGGCCGGATCGCGGAGGGACCTGCGGGAACCTCTACGGCTGGCGCACCAGCTTCACCTGCCTGCTCGTCGAGCCCATCTGCAGCCAGGCGCGGTAGACGCCCGGGGCGATCACGCGGCCGGCGTCGTTGCGCCCGTCCCACGTCACCGCGTTCGTGCCGGGGACGAGGCCGTGCAGTTCGATCGTACGCACGCGCTCACCCGCGCGGTTGAGGATGTCCACGCGGCCGTCGAAGGGACCCGACGCGGGCACGTCCACGGGCAGCGTTATCGCGTCGCCGGTGTGGCTCGGGTTCGGGTACACGGGCTGCAGCGTGAGCGCGGAGATGTTCGCGGCGCGCAGGTACACGACGCGACCGGAGCTGAGCGCGCTCTCGTTGCCCGCGCCGTCCACGGACGAGACCGCGTACCAGACCGCGACGCTGTCGGGCACCGAAGCGTCCGTGTACTGGTTCACGTTCACGGGCGAGGCGGTCAGGCGCGTCCACGCCCCACCGGCTTCGACCGCGCGGTACACGTGATAGCCGGCGAGATCGGGCTCGGAGTTCGCGGCCCACTGCACGTGCACGCCGGAACCGGCGACCGCGGCGACCACCGACGTCGGCGTCGCGGGCGGCGCCTGGTCGAGCAGGTGGTCCACGCGCGGCACGTTCGAGAGCGCGGAGGCGTTGTTCATGTCGTCGAAGACCTTGACCGCGAAGTACAGGTCCACGCTGCGGTCGAGGCCGGTCACGGTCACGTTCTGCGCGGTGCCGGGCGCCGCGGGCGTGGGGACGCCCGCCGCGACGAGCGTCGCGCTCGACCAGTTCGCGGGCGTGATCGAGGACGTGGACCAGCGCACTTCGTAGCGCGTCGCCGTGCCGCTCAGGCTGTCGTCGCCCGTCGCGTTCCACGACAGCGTCACGCTGTTGTCCGTGGTGTTCGCCACCGCCACCACGAGCGCGGCGGGACGGACGTCGTCCGTCGAGGCGCCCGTGGTCCACGTGACGAGGTTCGAGATGGACGACCAGTTGCCCGACTCGTCCGCGGACTTGATCGCGAACCAGTAGGTCGTCGAAGGCGTGAGGCCGGTCACGTCCATGGTCTGCGTCGTGCCGGCGGCCTGCGGAGCGGGCGCGTTGTTCACGCGCGTCGCGGCGGCGAAGTTCCCCTCGGTGATGAGCGAAGTCGAGACACGGACGTCGTACTGCGCCGCGGTACCCGTGGCGCCGTCGTCACCGGGCGCCGTCCACTGCAGCGTGACGCTCGTGGGAGTGGTCGCGGCGAACGCCACGGCGCAGGCGAACAGCCCTGCGAAGGCCAGGATCGTGGCCGACCGTGCGACGCGTCGCGACATGACGTGCTCCCACCGTTGGGCGCCGTGTGGCGCCGGAACCTGCCCGAGGTCTTTGCTCGAAGAAGTGGAGCGCGCCGCGCGTGGCGGCGCGCTCCGTCGGCCGCGGGGGCGCAAAGGCCCGAACGAGACCGCGCAGGGTCACTGCAGCTTGTGTGCCCGTGAGACCGGGTGGTTCCGCCGGGCCGCGCAAGTCGTACGCAACGCGGGCGCTGCGGACGGAAATCCGTTCCGGTCGCGGGGCGCGAGAAGGCCTCGGGGGCGCTTCCGGCTGGCATTCCGCAACGCCGGATGCCCGCTGCACACCGCGTTTCGCGCGGCCGTGCGAGCGGCACGGCCCCGCGCGGCTCAGCGGCGCGGAGGCGCTTCGGGCCCCATCGGGGCCGGTGCGGGCGCGAGGGCAGGCGCCGCCGAAGGCGCTCCGGGGCGGCGCAACGTGAGCGCGAACCGGTGCGAACTCTCGCCGTTCCCGGCGATCACGAGCGCGTAATCCACCCACGCCATGCCGGCGCGCGCACCGAGCCCGAAGGCCGGCCCGGTGAGCGGCTCGTCCGGATCGGCGCCGAGTTCCGCGCGGTAGCCGCCGCGAAGCGCAACGCGATCGCGGAATTCCCACTCGGCCCCGGCACGGATGCTGCGGTGGTAGTTCGCCGGCGCCACCGCGTCGAGCGCGACGGTGACACCGCTGCCCGGATGCACGAGCGCGAGTCCGCCTCCCAGGCTCGCCGGCATGCGCCAACGCTGACCCGCCCAGCGCATGCCACCGCCGAAGTCACGGCCCGAGAGGCCCACGCGCAGCAGGCCGAAGCGCGCCTGCGCGCCGGCGTCGAAAGCGAGCCCGAGCCCGCGCTCGTCGCCGATGCCTTCGCTCACGACGCGCGCGCCCGCGCCGAACGCGAGGTGCGCACCGAAGGGGCGAGCGAGCTGCAGGCCGACCGCGAGCGCGGACGCGTTCACGTCGCCCGTCGGCTGGTCGTGTTCGTCGCGGCCGAGAATCGTGCCCTCGTCGCGGAACGTCGCCGACAAGGCCCAGCGCGTCTCACCGCCGCGCAGCAGGCCGCCCGCGGCCGCCCAGTCCTGCGATCCGCTCTCGCCCAGCTGTGCGTGTGCGAAGTACGCCTGAAGCGCGTGCGTGCGCGAGAGCGCGGCGACGTTCCAACCCGCGGCCTGCAACCCTTCGCCACCGGCGATCGCGGCGCCGCCCATGCCGAGCACGGCCGGTCCACCGCCCTGCACGAGGAATGCGGCCGCGCGCGTACCGGCGCTCTCCTCACCCGCATGCGCGGCGCGCGAACCCGCGCAGATCGCGAGCGACAGTGCGAGTGCCCAGGCACCCGCGGCGCGCATCCGTGCGCGGCGCCGCATCTAGGGCGTCCTCGCGATCGCGAGCGACTGGCGCACGCCCGGCGCGACGAGCCAGGCGCGATACACGCCGGGTGCGCACAGTTGGCGGCTCTCGTTGAGGCCGTCCCAATCCAGTTCGATCACGCCCGTGACCGAGCTCTGGAGCGGCAGCACGCGGACGCGCTGGCCGGCCGAATCGGTGATCTCGATGCGTGCGTCGCCGACGAGCGCGGGCACGTCGATCGGCATGTGCACGGCCTGGGAGAGCCGGCTGGGATTCGGGTACGCCGAGCGCAGCTTCCACGTGATCGGGTCGCGCGACAGGTTCGCGAGCACCGGCGCCATCGCGGTCGCCGAACGCGCGCTCTCGACGCCCGCGCCGTTCACGGCGCTCACCTGGTACCAGACCTTCGGCACGTCGGGCGGAAGTGCGTCGTCCACGTACTCGGCGGCGGTGACGGGCTGCACGTTGAGTCGCACCCACGGGCCGGTGCTGAGCGACGAGCGGTACACGACGTAGCCCGCGACGTTGGCGCTCGCGCTCGCCGCCCACGTCAGGTGCACCGACTTGCCGCCCTCGGTGACGGCCGCGAGGTTTTCCGGAGCGGCCGGCGGTGCGTTGTCCACGGGCCAGTTCCAGCGCACGATGTTCGAGATCGGCGACCAGTTGCCGACGTCGTCGCGGCTGCGCACCGCGAACCAGTAGTCCGTCGTCCTCGACAGCCCGCGCACGACGAGCGACTGCGCGCTGCCCGCGGGGAGCGGCACCGGCACGTTCGCGAGCACGGTCGCGGCGGCGTAGTTGCCGGCCGTGATCGCAGACGTGGACATGCGCACTTCGTAGGACGTGGCCGCGCCCAGCGAGCCATCGTCGCCGGGCGCGGTCCAGGTCAGCGTGAGGGAATCGGCCTGCGCGCGCGCGAGGGCGGGCGCGAGCAGCAGCAGGAGGAGAATCGCCGCGAGCGCGAGCAGGGCGTGACGATCGAGTGCGGGGCTTCTGCCCGAACCACGGAAGCGCTCGATCGTCACTCGCACCTACCTTGCTCGCTGCCGCGGTGGCGCGGCGAGCGATCCGGTGAAATCGAGCCAGACCAGACCCAGCACCAGGTCGGTGATGGCTGCGGGCGGCTTGGTGTCGGGCGTGGTGACCTGCAGCACGTTCGAGAGCGCCGACGTGTTGCCGGACTCGTCCGAGACCTTGGCGGCGAAGTAGTACGTCACCTGACGCGACAGGCTGCGCACGGTGTAGTTCTGCGCCGCGCCGGAGGCTCCCGGCGTGGGCTCACCGGTGACCGTGGTCGCGGACGCCCAGTTCGCTTCGGTGATCGGCGACGTGGAGTAGCGGACGTCGTAGCTCGTCGCCGTGCCGGTGAGCGAGTCGTCGCCGGTCGCGGACCACGTGAGCGTGACGGTCGAGTCCGTCGCGCCGGAGGTGCCGAGCGTGAGGGCCGCGGGCCGCACGACGTCGGGCGCCGCGGCGGTCGTGCGGGAGACCACGTTCGAGATGTTCGCCCAGTTCGGGACTTCGTCCGCCGTCTTCATGGCGACGTAGTACGTCGTCGCCGCGGCGAGACCGGTGATCGTCACGCTCTGGCGCGTGCCGGGAGCGGCGGGCGCGGGAACACCGCTCGTCCAGCGGGTGGCCGAGGCGAAGTTCGCCGAGGTGATCGGCGAGGTCGAGTAGCGGATGTCGAACGACGAGGCCGTACTGGTCAAGCTGTCGTCCCCGGGAGTGGTCCACGTGAGCGTGACGCTGTTCCAGGCCTGCTGCGCCTGGGCGTCCGACGCGGTCATCCACGAAGCGAGAAGCAGGAACACGAGAAAAACGAACCAACGCTTCATGAGCGTTGCCTCCACCGCCCGCCCTCGAGTCCTGTGAGGGCCGGCGAACCGCGCGAGCTGAGCAAGATGCAGAGTGCGGCCGTCGAGGCAGGAGCCTGCCGATGGGCCTCATCCGGGTCCGACTCGCCGCAACACTGCGGCCTTCGGAACCGCGGGGCCGATTCAGCAGGAAACATGCCCTCTGGCGATGTAATGCAATGCTCCAATCATCAATCACGCACGACGTTGCCCGGCGCGGTGAATCGCGCACGGGACGCGTGAAGACGACCGGCGATCGGCGGGGAGATGGCTGGAGTGGCGCTCCAAAATGCACTGCACGGTCAATCCGACTGCAACGAGGGCGACCTTCCCTGGACGCGGCCGGCACTGCTGGAGGGCTGCTTGGGGGGGCAGTCCCTTCCTTGGGACGCATGGCTCGGGGAGGAACCACGCGACGGGAAAGTGCCAAACACACGAGCGTGCGTCCAGCGAATTCCCCCTCGTTCACGCACGAAATTTCCGCGCGCGACGACTGTCTCTACACGCCAGGGCGCGCGCGGTTCCCGATTGCCGATCGCGCGATCTGCACGACGCCCCGACGGCGAAGCGTGTGCGGCAAGGCTGAACTCGAACGTCCCGATTGACTCGCCCGCGCGCGGCTCCCTATGCTTTTCCGGAATCACGACCCGCGGTCCTGCCCCTTGCGCGCCGTTCGCGCGTCCCATCCCTTGCGACCGCACGACATGGAGCCTCGAAGGCCCCTCTCGACCCGATCAGGGTTCGGCGCGTCCGTCACGCCGTCCGGACCCGGAACGATGGACATCCCTCATTGAGTGCTGCTCCCGCGGATCGTGACACCGTGCTGCGCCAGGCCGTCGAGCTGGGCGCCTCGGACCTCATCATCTCCGCCGGCTATCCGGTGATGATGCAGCGCTGGGGCGCGCTCGAACCGCTGCCCGGCAGCGCCGTGCTGTCCGCGCTCGACTCGCGCCGGCTGGCCGAGAGCTTCCTCAATCCCGCGCTGCACGAACGGTTCACGCGCGACCTCGAGCTCGACACCCGCCACTTCCTGCCGGGCATCGGGCACTTCCGGGTCAACCTGTTCATCCAGCGCGGTCACTGGGGCGCGGTCGTACGCGTGATCCCGCTGCACATTCCGCTGCCCTCCGAGATCGGCTTGCCCGCGCACACGGTCGAGAAGCTCCTCGGCTTCAAGCGCGGCCTCATACTCGTGACCGGTCCCACCGGAGCGGGCAAGTCCACCACCATCGCCTCGCTGCTCGAGCAGCTCAACCAGGTCGGTCCGGCGCGTCACATCATCACGATCGAGGACCCGATCGAGTTCCTCTTCGAGCCGAAGCACGCGGTCTTCGAGCAGCGTGAAGTCGGCGTGGACACGAAGACCTACGCGCGCGGCCTCCGCGGAGCGCTGCGGCAGATGCCGCACGTCATCTTCGTCGGCGAGATGCGCGACCTCACCAGCATGAGCATGGCGCTGAGCGCGGCCGAGACCGGCAACCTCGTCATCTCGACGATGGCGACGCAGTCCGCCGCGCAGACGGTCACGCGCATCATCGACTCGTTCCCGCCGCACCAGCAGCCGCAGATCCGTGCCCAGCTCGCGCTCACGCTGCGCGCCGTGGTCTCGCAGCTGCTGCTCCCCCGCCTCGACGGGCACGGCCGCGTCGCGGCGCGCGAGGTCATGTTCGCCACGCAGGCGGTGCAGAACCTCGTGCGCGACGACAAGGTGCACCAGATCCCGAACGTGATCGCGACGTCCCTGCGCGACGACATGGTGTCCATGGACGACGCGCTGGCCGAACTCGTGGACCGTTCGCTCGTGGATTTCGAAGTCACCTACCCGCACTACTCGGACCCGGAGAAGCGCGCGACCGTGCAGAAGCGCGTCTACCGCACGGCGTCCGTGAAGGGGCACCCGTGAGCGCGCCGCGCCTGTCCACGCGCCGTCTCGGCGAGATCCTCATCGAGCGCGGCAAGCTCACCCCCGACCAGGTGAATCAGGCGCTGCGCGAGCGATCCGACGCGCGCGAGCGGCTCGGCCACACCGTCGTGCGGCTCGGCTTCATGAGCGAGGCGCAGGTCGTGGACGTGCTCGCCGAGCAGTTCGGCATGCCGATCGTGACCGCGGAACAGCTCTCGCAGGCCGATCGCGAGGCCGTGCAGCTCGTCCCCGAGGCACTCGCGCGCGAATCGCAGATCCTCGCGCTGCGCCGCGACGGAGACACGCTCGAGGTCGCCGTCGGCGACCCGCTCGACGTGCTCTCCATGGACCACGTGCGCGCGCTCACCGGCTGCACGCTGCAGGTGCGCGTCGCCCGGCCCACCGAAGTGCGCGAGGCGATCGAGGGCTTCTACGCCGAGATGCGCGCGACCGAGCACCTCGGCGAGATTCTCGACAAGATCGATCTCACGCGCTCCGACGAGGACGGCGACGACGTCGACCTCGCGCAGCTGCGTGCGGCCGTCGAGGACGCCCCCGTCGTCCGGCTCGTGAACCTCATGATCGCCGAGGCGATCGACCAGCGCGCGTCCGACATCCACGTCGAGCCCGCGCGCGACCGCGTCACCGTGCGCTTCCGCATCGACGGCGTGCTGCACGAGGTCATGAAGCCGCCGCGGCACCTGCAGATGGCGATCGTCTCGCGCATCAAGGTGCTCGCCGACCTCGACATCGCCATCCGGCTGCTGCCGCAGGACGGGCGCCTCACCGTGCACCTTCCCGACCGCGAGGTGGACCTGCGCGTCTCGACGCTGCCCACGTCGCACGGCGAGAAGGTCGTCATGCGACTGTTCGACAAGGGCGCGTTCGAACGGCAGATCTCGAACCTCGGCCTCGAGGGGCGAACGCTCGACGCGTTCCGCAACGCGATCCGCCAGCCGTACGGCATGATCCTGATCTCGGGACCCACGGGAAGCGGCAAGACGACCACGCTCTATTCGGCGCTCAACGACATCCGCACCGTGAACCGCAATCTCGTCACGGTCGAGGATCCGATCGAGTACCACATCGACGCGGTCACTCAGGTGCACGCGAACCAGAAGGTCGGGCTCACCTTCGCGCGCGCGCTGCGCTCGATCCTGCGGCAGGATCCCGACGTCATCATGATCGGCGAGATCCGCGACACCGAGACGGCCGACATCGCGGTCAAGTCCGCGCTCACGGGCCACCTCGTGTTCTCGACCGTGCACGCGAACGACGCGCCCGGCACGCTCACGCGGCTCATCGACATGGGCATTCCCCGCTACCTCGTGGGTTCGGCCATGTCGCTCGTGATGGCCCAGCGCCTCGTGCGCCGGGTCTGCGAGCGCTGCAAGGAATCGTGGCGCCCCGAGCCGGAGCAGCTCGAGGTGCTCGGCGACGACGCCGAACTGCTGCGCGGCAGGCCGCTCGTGCGCGGCCGCGGCTGCATGGCGTGCAAGCAGACCGGCTACATGGGCCGCGTCGCGCTCTTCGAAGTGCTGGAGCTCTCGCGCGGCGTGCGTCGCATGGTCCTCGACGGACACAACGAGGACACGATCAAGAAGCAGGCGATGGCGGACGGGTTCATCACCTTGCGCAAGGCCGGCATCCGCAAGATTCTCGACGGCATCACGACCGTGGACGAAGTGCGGTCCGCCACCCTGGGGGATGCCGACTGATGCCGAGCTTCTACTACCGGGCCCGCGACGCGAGCGGCCGCGCGCACGAGGGCATCGAAGTCGCGGCGACCGAGGACGAGGTGCTGCGCATGCTCGCGGGCATGCAGCTCACGCCCGTCTTCATCGAGGCGCGCAACGCCGCGGGCGAAACCGCCTCCGGCGGCCTGCTCGCGCCGCTCACCGAGCAGTTCGCCGACGGGCTGCGCAGCTTCCGCACCGGGGTGAAGCCCGGCTCGGTGGCGCTCTTCGCCCGTCAGCTCGCGACCATGATCTCGGCCGGCCTGCCGCTCGTGCGCTCGCTGCGCTCGATCGCGCGCGACCACCACGACAAGAAGCTGGCGTCCATCCTGCAGGCCGTCGGCGACGACGTGCAGAAGGGCGATTCGCTGGCCGGGGCGCTGGGCCGGCACCCGCACGTCTTCGACGAGGTCTTCGTCTCGCTCGTCCAGACGGGCGAGGTCTCGGGCACACTGGACCAGGTCATGGACCACACCGCCGCGTACCTCGAACGGGCCGAGCTGCTCCGGCTCAAGGTCGAGGCGGCCCTGCGGTACCCCATCTTCGTGCTGACTTTCGCCGGTATGGTGTTCCTGACCATGATCTTCAAGATCGTCCCGATGTTTTCGGCGATCTACGCCCGTTTCAAAGTGCAGCTCCCCCTGCCCACCCGGATCCTGCTGGCCGTGAGCCAGGGGGCGACCCAGAACGCCCCGCTCGTGCTGGGGGTTCTGGCCCTCGTGGCGTTCGGTATCACGTACTGGACCCGGACCCCGCGCGGACGGTTCGTGATCGACCGGGCCAAGCTCAACTTCCCCCTCTTCGGCCCCCTGATCCGCATGTATGCTATTACCAAGTTCGCCCGGACCCTCGGCATCCTGACCCAGAGCGGCACCCAGATCCTGAGCGCCCTCAAGGTCATGCGCCCGGTGCCGGGCAACAAGGTGCTCGAACGGGGCATCGACGACGTTCGCTCGCAGGTCGAGGAGGGCATCTCGCTCTCACGCGCCATGAGCGACGCCGCCGTGTTCCCGGACATGTTGGTGCAGATGACGGCGACCGGCGAAGAGACGGGCAAGTTGGACCAGATGCTCATTCGCACGGCCGAGTTCTACGAACAGCGCGTGACCGCAAAGGTCGACGGTCTCTCGTCGCTCGTGGAACCCATCGCCATCGTGGTGCTGGGTCTCGTCATCGGTGTCATGCTCCTCGCGCTCTACCTGCCGATCTTCAATCTCGGTCAGGCGATGCGCTCGGGGCTGGTCGGTCACTAGGTTTCACACATCCCCCGAAGGCCTGAAGGTGGTCGGGACGCTCCGTTCGGTTGGGGCGCTCGCGTCTCGCAGGCAAGGCTCTCCACGTCACCGGCAGTAGGAGGACAGCGGCATATGAAGCGACTGCGCAACTCCCAGAAGGGCTTCACGCTGATGGAGCTCATGGTCGTCATCGTCATCGTGGCCATTCTCGCCGCGGTCGCGGTGCCGCTGTACATCAACTACGTGAACGACGCGCGCGACACCGAAGCCAAGGGCGCGATCGGCGCGATCGTCACGGCCGAGCAGACGTACCGTCAGGTGAACAACGCCTACGCCTCGGACCTCGGGCTGCTGAACGTCCAGCTCGACCAGGCCGACGTGAACTGGGGCTTCCAGGTCACGGTCAACGGCACGACCGGCTTCACGGTGACGGCGACCGGGAAGTCGGGCCGCCCGACCGAGAACCGCGTCGTCACCTACACGTACCCCAGCGGCGATTGGACGTCGGGTGCGGGCGGTGGAGGCGGCGGCAACTAGTGAGCCGGCGCTCGAGCAGTGCATCCACCCGCCGGGCACCCTCCCGGCGGGTGGCGTGCGTTGAGGCGGGCTTCTCGCTCATGGAGGCCATCGTCGCGGCCGCCATCGCGAGCATCGCCGTGCTCGGTCTCGCCTACACCTTCGGCGTCGGCCGCGGCATGGTGAACCGCTACGAACTCGCGCGCGCCGCGCTCGGCGTGGCCCAGGACCGCCTCGAGATGTGCACCGGGCTGCCGCTGAACTCGGACTCGCTCGTGGTGGGCTTCTCCTGCCCGCAGTTCCCGTTCACGTACCAGGGCACGCAGTACGGCAACTACTCGTGGCGCGTGCTCGGCTTCGACCATCCGAACATCCCCGGGACGGTGGACCTCAAGAAGGTCGTCGTCACGGTGCGCTTCCGCAACGGCTCGGGGACCGACTCCCTGCAACTCGACCGGCTCATTCCGCTGCCATGACCATTCGCCCGCTGAACGAGAAGGGGCTGACCCTGACCGAGGTCACCATCGTGGCCGCGATCGGCACGCTCGTGCTGCTCGGCATGGGCGGGTTCTACCTGCAGTCGCAGGCCACGTGGCTCGACGGCTCGGCGCAGTCGCTCACGCAGCGCGAGGTCACGCTCGTGACGCAGGCGATCGTGGACAGCGTGCGCGTCTCGCACCAGGCGGTGGTCACCGTCTCGCCCGACGCGACCCATCACGACGTCGCGCTGGCCAAGGCGAACGCCGGCGGGCTGCCCTTCTATCACTTCTGGTGGAGCACGACCGACTCGCTCGTGCACGGCGGCACGTCGCCCGGTGCGCCGGACGATCACGCGATGATGCAGTCCCCGGTGGACCGGTTCGTGGTCTCGGTCGAGGGCACCATGGTGCGCGTCTCGCTGCGCGCACGGCCCACGACCGGGCAGGCCGTCGAGTTCTCCGGCAGCGCGAGGATGCGCAACTGATGCGCGCAACCCGCGACCTTCGTCACGGCGCGGCCCGCGCCGCCGGCGCGCGAGGCTTCGTGCTCGTGGGCGTGGTCATGTTCGTGCTCGCGCTCACCATCCTCGGGCTGTCGCTCTACGCGATCTCGGGTTACGAAGGGCAGTTCCTCACCGACACGCAGGCCGAGGAGCAGGCGCTCTTCCGCGCCGAAGGCGGCATGGCGCTCGCGCAGTCGCTGCTGAGCGTCTCCCCGTACAAGCTCGACCAGTCGCACTTCGCGGAGGACTACGAGGGCATCGTCCGCGCGACCGCGTGGCAGCGGACCTCCGCGGGCCTGCTCGATTCCACGAGCTACCTCGATTGGAGCAAGAACGTGGTGCTGCGCGTCTCGACGCGAGTGGGCAACCAGACGAAGGTCGTGCAGCAGGAGTTTTCGCCCCAGCAGCGTTACAGCCCCTACCGCCGGCTCTTCACCGCGCGGCTGATCGAGTACACCTCGCGCGACGGTTCGAACTTCAACCGCGCGAACTCCGCCCACCTGAACGGGCCGCGACAGGCGGTGTGGCAGTACGTGCGCAACGCGTCGGACACGTCGTGGGTGCGCGACGTCTACTGGGACTCCGGCCGGCCGATGCTCACCGTCGAGACGCCGACGCCGGACGTGGCGGGGTACTTCAGTTCCAACTTCACGGGCGCGGACAGCGCCGCCTACCCGGACAACTCGGGCGGCGAACACCGCGTCGTGCTCGACGCCGGCTCCGACGTGGCGACCCGCGCCTTCCGGAATCCGCGTATCGCGCCGAATGCCGCGAACCTCGACCTCGCCGATTGCTACGGCTTCTACTGCACGTCCGAACTGAAGGTCGAAGTGCGCGGCACGTGCGTCTGGATGGCGCCGGACGGCATCCGTTTCGACAATCGCGTCACGTTCAAGCGTGCTTCGGGCGCGAACGCGAACCCGACGCTGATCATCGTGACCGGCCCGAACGGCCGCGACCTGAACTTCGGCGACTACCGTGACGTCGGCCTGTGGTTCTTCGACGACGGCGTGAAGGTCGAGGGCGGTGTGCGCGTGATCATCGTCTCGAGCGGTCACGTGCGGCTCGAAGTCGCCGAGCAGGGCGGTGGCGGCGGAGGCGGTTTCGCGCATCCCGGCGGAATGGACCCTCCCGGTGGCGGCGGTGGTGGTGGCGGCACCTCGTACGAGTTCACGCTGCCCTTCCTCAACGTCTTCGCGGACCACATCACGATGATGGGCCCCCGCCAGCAGGACGGCGAGATGAACCTCGCCTACTCGTCCACGATGGACGCGCTCATCGACGACCTCGTCGCCCGCGGAGTGCTGCCGGTGGCGAGCGGCCAGGCCGCCGGCGGGTTCACGCCCGTCGCGGACAGTTGGCGCACGCCCTAGTGTTTGCAGTAATACTCCCGCGATGAACCTTGGCCTGCATGCCCGCCCCTGGGCGGGCCTCGATATCGGCGAGTACAGCGTCAAGCTGCTGGCGCTCCAGCCGGGCGTGGGACACGGCCGCCATTTCGTGTCCGAAGCGCCGCTGCAGCGGCTCACCCACGACGTCACGCTCGCTCCCGAGGCGATCGCGCGCGTGGTGAGCGAGTGCTTCTCGCTGGCCGGGCTCTCGCCCCGCTCCTTTCGCGGAGTCACGCTCGCGCTCTCGGGCTCCGACGTGATCGTGAAGCAGGTGCCGCTGCCGCTCATGGACGACGCCGAGGTGCCCGGTGCGCTGCGGTACGAGGCGCGCAAGCACCTGCCGTTCGACCCCGCCTCCTGCGTGCTCGACTACCAGATCCTCGGGCGCTACCCGACCGAGAAGCGGCTCGACGTGCTGCTCGCGGCGGTGCCCCAGGCGCGGCTCGACCGCGCGATGGCGCCACTCAAGCTGCTCGGCATCGAGGCGGACATCGTGGACGCCGCGCCGCTCGCGCTCACGAACTCGCGCGCCAAGACCGGCGACCGCGACAACGAGGCCCGCGTCCTGCTCGACTTCGGGCACACGGGCTCGTGGCTGACGCTCCACCAGCGCGGTGCGCCGTACTTCGCGCGCCGGCTCGACTTCGGCGGCACGACCGTCACGCAGGCGATCGCCGACGCCACCCGCGTCCCGTTCGAGGAAGCCGAGGAGTGGAAGCTCGAGGCGGGCGCCGACATGCCGAGCATGCGCGTCTCCCCCGATTCGCCGGAGATGCTCGCCATGCAGGCCTGCGTCCGGAACCTCGGCGACGAACTCCGCCGTTCGTTCACGTTCTACCGCACCATGGCGCCGCTGCCCGAATCGTTCTCGCTCTGGCTGTCCGGCAGCACGGCACGGCTGCCCGGCATCGCGGGCTGGCTCGCGGAGGCGCTCGACGCCCCGGTGCTGGTGTACAACCCGCTC
>JBGANH010000078.1:0-14980 GCA_044222365.1 Candidatus Eiseniibacteriota bacterium | reverse complement strand
GTCGAACCCGGGAGCCGTCGATCTCAGCGTGTTCCACTCCGCCGAGGTGCCGAAGGGGTCGGGCATGAACTACACCGACGGCATCACGCCGTTCGTGCTCGAGCGGTTCCACCCCGCGTCGGACACCACGACGTGGCGCTACGTCATGGAGACGGGCTACCGCGAACGCCAGGCCCTGGATCCCTTCAACCGCATGATGCGGTTCGAGCCGCGGCCGGGGTACTTCCAGCCCGATCCCGACGTCAATCGCGGGCGGTCTCCGGCGATGAGCCACGATCCGCGCACGTGGCCGGAGAACTGGCCGGATCACGCGGGTGATCCCGACGATCCGGGCTGGGCGGGCAGCTGGGACGGCTACTTCGGCAAGCGCCCGGCGGCCGACCAGGAGAGCTTCTTCGTCATGGACGACCAGTACTACAGCCTGCTGCCGTTCAATCCGGACGCGACGGACCTGACGCGCCGGGGGCTCGCACTGAAGGTCGAGGTGCGCGGCTTCCAGTGGGCGAACCCGCAGGCGGGCAACGTCATCTTCTGGCACTACGACATCTCGAACGAGGGCACCACCGACTACAGCGACATCATCTTCGGCATGTACATGGATTCGGGCGTCGGCGGCTCGTCCCTGTCGTGCGACGGCGTCTACGAGTCGGACGACGACAACGCCTTCTTCGATCGCTCGCTCGGGCTGAACCTGGTCTACACGTGGGACACGTACGGCCACGGCGTCGACTTGAACGGCAACTGCAGCCGCTCGGGCTACCTGGGCTACGCCTACCTTGAGACGCCGGGCAAGCCCCGCGACGGCGCGGACAATGACCGCGACGGCATCACCGACGAGAAGCGCGACGGCGGTCCGGGGCAGCTGATCACGGGCGAGGACGCGATCCGCGCGTGGGTCGAGTCGCACTACGACACGACGCTCTTCTACGCGCAGTACGGCCGTCTGGAGAAGCGCCCGGCGTTCAAGACGGGCACGTGGTGGACCGGTGACGAGGACCTCGACTGGAACGTCTTCGTGAACGACGTGGGCGCCGACGGTGTCGCCGGGACGTTCGACACGGGCGAGGGCGACGGCGTGCCCACGTCGGGCGAGCCGAACTTCGACAAGACGGACCTGAACGAGTCGGACCAGATCGGCCTGACCGGCTTCCGCATGAACCGCATCGGGCGCGGCACGGGCAACACCGACCCGCATCCTCCCGACGGCATCACGTTCGCCAACCTCGACAACAAGGACTGGCCGGCGCTCCTGTACGAGCAGTTCACCAGCCCCTTCGAGTCCACGCGCTTCGACTCCGCGGTGGCGCAGAACTGGAACATCGGCTTCCTGTTCGCGTCGGGGCCGTTCGAGCTCAAGGCCGGGCAGCACGAGCGCTTCAGCCTCGCGCTCGCGTACGGCAGCACGCTGCCGGAGCTGCGCGCCGCGGTGCACACGGTGCAGCAGATCTACGACGCGAACTACCAGTTCGCCGTTCCGCCGACCCGCCCGACGGTGACGGCGGAAGCGGGCGACGGCTACGTGCGGCTGTCGTGGGACGACGTCGCCGAGCGCTCGATCGATCCCGTGAACCACGACTTCGACTTCGAGGGCTACCGGATCTACCGCTCGACCGATCCCGACTTCCGGGACGTGCAGAAGGTCTACAACGGCCAGGGCACGCAGCCGGTCGGCAACGGCCAGCCCACACACCAGATGGACCTCGTGAACGACTACGCCGGCTATTCGCGCATGGCGGTGAGCGGCGTGCAGTACTGGCTGGGCGAGGACACCGGCATCCGGCACACGTGGACCGACACGACCGTCGTGAACGGCATGCAGTACTACTACGCCGTCTGCGCGTACGACCACGGCTTCGACACCGGCGCCGACTCGACCTCGTTCTATCCGTCCGAGAACTCGATCCCGGTGTCGCGCACCGCGCGCGGCGGCCTGATCCTGCCGACGAACGTCGTCGCCGTGCGCCCGAACCCGCGCGTCGGCGGCTGGACCGCGGCAACCGTCACGCCCGCCACGCACGCGACGGGGCGCGGCCAGGGCAACGTGGGCATGGAGGTCGTGAACTCCGACATCGTGCCCGACGGTCATCTGTTCACCGTGACGTTCACGACCGACTCGCCGGACAGCATCCGCGCGATGCGCTACGTGCTGCGCGACAGCACCGCGCACGTGACCTGGTTCAAGACCGGCGCCGACTTCGACTCCGCGGGCACGGGTCCCACGGGCGCCGGGCTGCTGCCGTACGTGAAGAAGGCGGCGAAGGACGTTTCCGTGCGCACCGACAGCACGGGCTGGGCCGCGGGATCCACGACGAACGCGCGCTTCCTCGTGAACGACCTCTTCACGCCGACGCTGTCGCCCAACCTGCGCCGCACCGGCTACCCGGACGACATCTCGATCATCTTCGACAACGTCGTGCGCGACACCGGCGTGACGGGCATCTCGGGCAGCGACCGGGCGAACCCGGCGAAGTTCGTCGTCGTGGCGCACACGCCGACCGGGGACCGGAGGCTCAAGTTCCGGTTCCGCGACACGGCGCGAGACGGCACGATCAACGGCCCGCAGGACTACATCGAGATCGAGACGAACGCGCCGTGGGCCCCGAACACGTACCAGCCCACCTGGCGCATCACGCTCGACCCGACCGCGGTCGTGGCACCCGACACGCTCGCGCGACCGAACCTCGGCGACGTGTGGAACCTGCGCCTGAGCACGACGCTCGGCGTGGCCGACACGTTCACGTTCGTGAGCGGCGCGCAGTCCGTGAACGCCGCGGGCGCGCAGGCCGCGTGGGCGCAGAAGCCGTACGTCGTGCCGAACCCGTACGTGGCGGCGGCGAGCTTCGAGCCGCAGCGCTTCAACGTCTCGGGCCGCGGCGACCGCCGCATGGAGTTCCGGGCGATCCCGCAGGGCGGCGTCGTGCGCATCTACACCGTGCACGGCGACCTCGTGCGGACGCTGCGCCAGGACGGTTCCGTGAACGGCTACGTGCCGTGGGACCTGCGTACGAAGGACAACCTCGACGTCGCGCCGGGCCTCTACGTCTTCCACGTGGATGCTCCGTCGCTCGGCACCTACACCGGCAAGTTCGCCATCATCAAGTGAGAAAGGAGGACGCCATGCACCGCTTCGCACGCCACATCACGATTCCGGCCGCCGCGCTTCTCCTCTCGTGGGCGGGTCTCGCCGGGGCGCAGACGAACACCGGCACCACGTTCGGCACGTTCACGCTCGTCGAGCCCAGCGCCCGCGTCGCCGCGATGGGCAACGCCGGCGTGTCGATGATCGAGGGGCTCGGTTCGGCGTGGTACAACCCGGCCGCGATCGGCGCGGCCCGCTCCGCGCAGGTCGTGTTCTCGCACAACTCGTGGATCGCGGACATCCGCCACGACTACGTCGCGACGGCGATCCCGCTCGGCGGGTGGGGGACGGCCTTCGCGAGCGCGACGAGCCTCAACTCCGGCGATCTCGAGGTGCGCACGGTGGAGCAGCCGCTCGGCACCGGCGAACTGTTCCAGGTCTCGGACATCGCCCTCGCCGTGGGCTACGGACGGCAGATCTCGCCGCGCTTCTCGGCGGGCCTGCAGGTCAACTACGTGCAGGAAACGATCTGGCACACGTCGGCGAGCACCGTGACGATGAGCATCGGCACGCTCTACCGCGTCTCCGAGAACGGTCTGCGCATCGGTTCGAGCCTTTCGAACTTCGGCACGCGCGCGTCGTTCGACGGCCGCGACCTGCGCTTCACGTACGACAACAACCCGGACCAGAACGGCGACAACAGCAGCCTGCCGGGCATCCGTTACACCGACGCGTTCTCGGTGCCGGTCATGTTCCGCGTGGGGCTCGGGCTGCCGTACAAGGTCGGGCACGACGGCCGGCTCCTGTTCGTGGCCGACGCGTTCCACCCGAACGACAACTCCGAGAGCGTCAACGTCGGCGCCGAGTACGCCATGCGCGAGGTCGTCGCCGTGCGCGCGGGCTGGCAGGGAATCTTCCTGAAGGACTCCGAAGTGGGACTCACCCTCGGCGCGGGCGTGAACGGCCAGCTCGAGGGCTATCGCTACCGGTGCGACTACGGCTGGACCGACCAGGGCCGGCTCGGGAGCGCGCATCGGGTGACGGTGGGAATCGGCTTCTGAACCGGGTTAGAATTGGGCGGTCCCTCGCCGTGCGCGGCGGGGGACGCCCGTGGACGTACCGGCGTTCGCGCCGGGCCGAGCGGAGAGACGCTCCGCGGGCACATGCACTTCGAGCTGCTGCGGCACCCGATACGACTTCCCGCTCCGCCGGCACGGGCGCGGGCTCGAAAGGTCGAACGATGAAACGCCTCTTGTTCACGCTGATCGCCATGGTGCTCTTCGCGTCGGGCGCGTTCGCGCAGTCGCGCGAGGTCGTGCTCGACTCGCTGCAGTACACGGGCTTCCGCTACTTCTGGGACGAGGCGAATCCGTCGAACGGGCTCGTGAAGGACCGCAGCACGCCGAACTCGGTCTGCAGCATCGCCTCCACCGGTTTCGGGCTCAGCGCGATCTGCGTGGCGTCGGACCACGGCTGGATCACGCGCGCCCAGGCGCGCCAGCGCGTGCTCACCACGCTCAATACGTTCTGGAACGGACCGCAGGGCCCGGCCACGACCGGCGTCATGGGCTACAAGGGCCTCTACTACCACTGGCTCGACATGAACACGGGCCTGCGCCGCGCCGACTGGAACTCGGAGCTCAGCACGATCGACACCGCGTTGCTGTTCGCGGGCATCCTGCACGCGCGCGAGTACTTCGGGCAGAACGAAGCGAGCGAGAACCAGATCCGCGCGCTCGCGGATTCGATCACCTGGCGTGCCGACTGGTCGTTCGTGCGGCATGCGAGCGGCGGCCTCTACATGGGCTGGAACCCGACGTCGGGCTTCAGCGGCTTCGGGCGCTGGATCGGCTACAACGAGGCGATGATCATGTACATCCTCGCCATCGGTTCGCCCACGCACCCGATCCCCGGTGCCGACTGGAACGTGTGGACCAGCGGCTACCAGTGGCAGAACATCTACGCGAACGTCGGCCCGTACGTGACCTTCCCGCCGCTGTTCGGGCACCAGTACTCGCACTGCTGGATCGACTTCCGGCAGATGAACGACGCGTACATGCGCACGAAGGGCATCACGTACTTCGAGAACTCGCGCCGCGCCACTCTCGCGCAGATCTCGCACGCGCGCTTCAACGGCGTGCTCAACCAGTACTTCCCGACGAACCCGGCCTACCAGCTCGGCGAAAGCGACAGCCTCTGGGGTTTCACGGCCAGCGACGACCCGAACGGCTACGTCGCGCACGGCGCCCCGAACGGCATCGACAACGGCACGATCACGCCGACGGCGCCGATCAGCTCGATCCCGTTCGCGCCCGATTCCGTGTGGCCGTGCATCCGCAACCTGTACCGCAGCTACAAGGTCTACCCGCTGTGGGGCAAGTACGGCTTCACCGACGCGTTCAATCCCGTGAAGAACCCGTGGATCGGCACCGACGTGCTCGGCATCGACCAGGGACCGATCGTCATGATGATCGAGAACTACCGGAACAACATGATCTGGGCGCGCTTCATGAAGAACGCGGACATCCAGCGCGGACTTTCGCTCGCGGGCTTCCTGCCCGTCGCCGCGGACGTCGAGGACGGACCACCGCGTTCCGAGACGGCGGTGTTCTTCGGGGCCTCCCCGAATCCGTTCCGAGGCGGCACCACGCTGCGCTACCGGCTCGCGAGCGCGGGTCACGTGCGTCTCGCGATGTTCGACGTGCAGGGCCGACAGGTCGCCGAACTCGTGAACGACGATCGCGCCGCCGGAGAGCACACGCTTTCGATGGACGCGTCGCACTTCGCGCCCGGCATCTATCTCTACCGATTCGAGTCGCAGGGCCGTACGCAGACCGCCCGCGCCATCCTTCTCAAGTGACCGGACGCCGCGCGAGCGGCGCCCCCCGTGGAGCACGATGAGCACCACCAGTCCCAACCTCGCCGCACTCACGACTCCCGAGCGCCTGACCGCCCCCACACCCGGGGGACGCTGGCTCTCGAACGGCAATTACTCCGTGCTGCTCACGCGCGCGGGCACGGGCGCTTCGCGCGCGTCCGGTCGCGCGCTGACGCGCTGGACGGCCGACCGCATCGAGGACCGCACGGGCTTCTTCGTGTTCGTGCGCGACACCGCGAACGGGGAGTGGTTCTCCGTGACCGAAGAGCCCGCGGGGGCCGCGGCCGAGTCCCGTGTGTTCTCGACGGCGCCCGGCCGCGTGCGCTTCGTGCGGCAGGGGCAGGGGCTCGAGACGCGGCTCGACGTGTGCGTGCTCGCCGGGCACGACGCGGAAGTCCGGCGACTCACGCTGACGAACACGGGGGCCGCGGCCCGCACGTGCGACGTGACGTCCTGGGCGGACGTGGTGCTCAACCACCCGGCCGCCGACGCCTCGCACCCCGCATTCTCGAAGCTGTTCGTGCAGACCGAGTGGGACGCCGCGGAGGGGGCGCTCCTCGCACGACGTCGCCCGAGGTCGAACGAGGAGCGCCATCCGTGGCTCGCGCACGCGCTCGTCGAGTCCGGCGCCGTGTCGTACGAGAGCGACCGCGTGCAGTTCCTCGGCCGCGAGGGTTCGCCCGCGGCTCCGCGCGCGCTGCGCCGGCCGGGTTCGCTCGGTGGCGGTGTGGGCAACGTGCTCGATCCCGTCGTGAGCCTGCGCCGAGGCTGCGCGCTCGCGCCGGGAGCCAGCGTGACCTTCACCTTCGTGCTGGCGCTGGCGGACGAGCGTGAACGCGTGCTCGACATCGTGCGCGGGCTGCGCCTCGACGGCGCCGTGGACGAGGCCTTCGCCCGCGCCGCGGCGCTCGAAGGCGAACGCCGCGCACGCCACCAGGTGAGCGCGGAAGCCGCCGAAGGGCTGCAGGCGCTCGCCGCCGCGATGGCGTACGGCTACCCGGGACTTCGCGCCGGTCGCGCGCAGCAGGCTCGCCAGGTCGCCCGGCCGGGCCTGCACGCGCGCCTCGGCCTGCGCTCCGACGTGCCGCAGGTGCTCGCCTGGTGCGAGAACAGCACCGCCACGGCGCGGCTGCGCGAACTCGAGCGCGCCTGCGGGTACTGGAACGAACTGGGTTTCGCCTGCGAACCGGTCGGCGTGCTCGCCGCGAACGCGGTGCTCGCGGCCGGCATCGAGGCCCGCACGCTGACCGCGGCGGATCTCGGCTCCGAGGACACGGACGCGCTCGCGGCGCATGCCGCCGCGGTGTTCGTCTCTCCGCTGCACGAGATCGGCGAGGACGTGCTCGCGCTCGAGAAGCCCCGCACCGCCGCGAGGCCCGCCACGCCCGCCTCCGCGCCCGCGGCCGCCGCCGCGCCGGCCGCCGGAGCGGAGTCGCTTCGCGAGTGGAACGGTCACGGCGGCTTCACGGCCGACGGACGCGAATACGTGATCCGCATGCCGTACGAGCCGGGCGCGGGACACCGCAAGCCGCCGCTGCCGTGGGTGAACATCATGGCGAGCGAACGGTTCGGCTTCCTCGTGAGCGAGACGGGCGCCTCGAGCACGTGGAACGGCAACAGCCGCGAACACCGTCTGACGCCCTGGCACAACGATCCCGTGCTCGACCCGCACGGCGAGGCGCTCCACCTGCGCGACGAGGTCTCGGGCGAGTGGTGGTCGCCGGTCGCCGGACCGTCGCCCGCGCCGTCCGCCTACGAGGTGCGCCACGGCTTCGGCTACACGACGTCCCGGCACGAGAGCCACGGCCTCGTGCAGGAGGTGTGCTGGTTCGCGCACGAGCGCGAGCCGGTCAAGGCCACGCGCGTGCGCGTCACCAACCGTTCGGACCGCACGCGGCGACTGTCGCTGTACGGCTACGCCCGCCTCGTGCAGGGTGTGCTGCCCGAGGTGAGCAGCCGTCACGTCGTCTCGCGCCGGCTCGAGGACGAGCAAGCGCTGACCGCGACGAACGCCACCGCGGGCGAGTTCGCGCACGGCATCGCCTTTTCCGCCGTCGTCGTGCCCGCGGGGGCCGTGCATCACGCGACGTCGGACCGCGAGGAGTACCTCGGCTCCGGCGGCTCGGTGGCCGCCCCCGCCGCGGTCGCGGGCGGCGTGACGCTCTCGGGCGCCTGCGGCGCCGGCCTCGATCCGTGCTTCGCGGACCAGGTCACGTTCGAAGTCGCGCCCGGCGCGACGGCCGAATGCGTCTTCCTGTTCGGCGAGGGGGATTCGGAAGCGCACGTGCGCGACCTCGTGCGCGCGCTGCGCGCGCCCGGCGCCGTGGACGCCGCCCTGCAGGGCGTGCGCGCCTCGTGGGAACGGCTCGTCTCCGGCGTGCAGGTGCGTACGCCGTCCGCCGAGATCGACCTCATGGTGAACGGCTGGCTCGCGTACCAGACGCTGAGCTGCCGCATCTGGGGGCGCACGGCGTTCTATCAGTCGGGTGGCGCGTACGGGTTCCGCGACCAATTGCAGGACGCCGCCTCGCTGCTGCACCTGCGGCCCGAGCTGACGCGCGCGCAGATCCTCCGCAACGCCCGGCACCAGTTCGTCGAGGGCGACGTGCTGCACTGGTGGCATCCACCGCTCTCGAAGGGCATGCGCACGCGTTTCGCGGACGACCTGCTGTGGCTGCCGCTCCTGACCACGTACTACCTGCAGTCCACCGGCGACTGGAGCGTGCTCGACGAGTCCGAGCGCTTTCTCACCGCGCCGCTGCTTCACGAGGGCGAGGACGAGGTCTACCTCGTGCCCACGGATTCCGGCACGTCGGCGGACGTCTACGAGCACTGCTGCCGCGCGATCGACCGCTCGCTCGAGGTGGGCGAGCACGGCCTGCCGCTGTTCGGTACGGGCGACTGGAACGACGGCATGAACCGCGTCGGCCGCGAAGGCCGGGGCGAGAGCGTGTGGATGGGCTTCTTCCTGCACGCGATCCTCGGCGACTTCGTCCCGGTGTGCGAGCGCCGCGGCGACCACACGCGCGCCGCGCGCTACGAACGCCATCGCGAAGCGCTACGCGTCGCGCTCAACGACGGCGGCTGGGACGGCGAATGGTACCGGCGCGCGTACTACGACGACGGCGCGCCGCTCGGCTCGAAGGAGAGCGACGAATGCCGCATCGACGGCCTCGCGCAGGCGTGGTCGGTGCTCTCGCAGGCCGCGCCGCCCGACCGCGCGAACCTCGCGATGGATTCGGTCGAGAAGCACCTCGTCTCCGAACGCGACGGCCTCATCCGGTTGCTCACCCCCGCGTTCCGCGACACGCCGCACGACCCGGGTTACATCAAGGGCTACGTGGCGGGCGTGCGGGAGAACGGTGGCCAGTACACGCACGGCGTGCTCTGGGTCGTACGCGCGATGGCGGAACTGGGCCGGCGCGAGCGTGCCGCGGAACTGCTCGCCATGCTGAGCCCGGTGCGCCACACGTCCACGCCGGAGCGGGTCGCGCGCTACCAGACCGAACCGTACGTGATCGTCGCCGACGTCTACGGCGAGGCCCCGCACGTCGGACGTGGCGGCTGGACCTGGTACACCGGGTCCGCGGGCTGGATGTTCCGCATCGCGGTCGAGTCCGTGCTCGGGCTCACCCTCGTGAACGGCGAGGCCGTGCGGCTGAAGCCGTGCATTCCCGACGGCTGGCCGGGCTTCGAGATGGACTACCGCATTCCCGGGGGCGAGGCGGTCCTCGAGGTGCGGGTGGCCAACCCCTCCGGCTGTTCGCGGACGGTCGTGAAGGCTGTGCTCGACGGCCGGGAAGTGCCCGTGAAGGGGGGCGCGGTGTCGGTGCCCTGCCGGGGGCTGACGGGACGCCACCGGCTCGAGGTGACGTTGGGAGAGGGCGCTTGAGTCCCGCGCCGCGCCGGACCTCGCGAGGTGACGAAACGGGCTCGCCGCGTTCCGGGCGCGCCGGGTCGTTTTTCTCATGTAACACTTGTCATCGCAGTTTCATGGGCCTTTTCGTTGACGCACTCTGGGAGTGCATGTAATCGTTTTCACCGTCGAATCGAACAAAGGCGGGGCGAGGCTCCGCCACGAGGTTTTCACCGCTTTCGCCGACGCCCGAATCGCTTCACCGACGACGCCGCGCCTCGCTTCCCGCGAGGTTCGCGAGCCCCGCGGAACGAAGCACGCGGTCGCATCGGGTGCCGTCGAGAGCAGCGCAACACCGGTCAGACCGCAGCACAGTTCACAAGCAGGATCCGCACTGTCGTCCCCAGTCTTACTTCAGCAAGGAGGATTCACCTCATGAAGCGGATCGGTTACCAGAGCCTGGCGTTCCTCGCGACGCTCGCTTTCGCGGCTGTCGCGAATGCGGCGACGCCGGTGCCGAACGACGTCAAGTTCCAGCTCAACAACTGGAACACCTGCCCGGGGTCGCCGGTGCTGACGACGAACGCCTACCCGGCGTCCGTGTCGATCGAGCACCAGCTGCTCATCTGCAACGCCTGGGCGGAGCAGCACGTGTGGCGCTTCTCGGCCGACGGCGGCGCCTCGGTCGCGCAGTACCCGAACGACTCGCAGTTCTCCTTCGGCGCCACCATGACGCTGACGGGCGACGACGTGAACGGCGGCGAGTGCGGCATCAACATCGCGCCCTGGTGGGATGGCTCGATGTCCGACGGCCGTATCAACTGCCGCGTTCCGGACGGTGAGATCGCCTGCTTCGGCGGTCGCATGCCGTTCTACAACTTCACCGCGGCCGAAGGCATCCACTTCGCCATGAACACGCCGCTGACGCTCACCATGACCTACAACCCGAACGGCCTCTCGGCCGTGAGCCCGGGCACGATGAAGTACGACCTCGTGTGGCTCGGTACGCCGTACACCTCGGGCGTGCTCGCGATGGACATGGCGAACCCCGCCGAAGATCCGCCGCACGGCCTCTGGGGCATCCTGAACAACGGCAACGCGGGTGGCTTCCTCCAGGCTCGCATGGATCCCAACAGCTTCCCGGCGAACCCGGCGCACCTGAAGGCCGAGTGGTCGAACATCACGTTCTCGACGAACCAGGTCACCCCGACGACGAAGACGTCGTGGGGCCAGCTGAAGGCGCTCTACCGCTAGTTCGCGGTATCGCTCGACGTACCCGGCACGGCCGCTCCCGCTCCCGCGGGGGCGGCCGTCGTCGTTTCCGGTTGTCGCTCCCGGTCCGGGCGTGGCAGGGTGCCCGCGGGTGCACGGACCACACAGGCGGGGAGGCAGGATGAGCGAGGTCGCGACGCTGGCCGGCGGGTGTTTCTGGTGTCTCGAGGCGATCTTCGAACGCGTGCACGGCGTCGAGCGCGTGGAGTCCGGCTTCTCGGGCGGCGACCCCGCGGTGACGGGCTATCGCGAGGTGTGCGAGGGCACGAGCGGCCACGCCGAGGTCGTGCAGGTGACGTTCGATCCGGAGGTCGTCCGGTACGCCGAACTGCTCGAGCTGTTCTTCGTCTTCCACGACCCGACGACCCTGAACCGGCAGGGTGCGGACGTGGGGACGCAGTATCGCTCCGCGATCTTCGCGCACTCACCCGAGCAGGAGCGCGAGGCGCGCGGACTGATCGCGGCGCTCGAATCCGCCCAGGTCTGGCCGGACCCGATCGTGACCGAGGTCGTCCCCTTCGCCGCGTTCTTCCCGGCCGAAGCGCATCACCAGGGCTACTTCCGCAACAATCCGCGGCAGCCCTACTGCCAGGCCGCGATCGCGCCCAAGGTCGCCAAGCTGCGCGCGCACTTCGCGTCTCGCCTCAAGCCGGAGCCCTGATGCGCCGAGTCGTCCACGTCCTGCTCGCCGCGCTGGCCGTGACCACGTGCGGCGCACCGTGCGCGGACGCCGCCGGGTTGAACGCCACCGAACGCCGCATCGTCGCTTCGGTGGACCGGCGGACGGGCGCGCACCTCGCGCAGCTGCGCCGGCTCGTCGAACGCAACAGCGGCACGCTGAACTTTCCCGGCGTGCGTGCCGTGGGCGCGATGCTGCAATCCGAGTGGGAGGCGCTCGGCTTCCGCGCCCGCTGGGTGGACGGCGCCGCATGGAGCCGCGCCGGCCACCTGGTCGCCGAACGTGCGGGACGCCCCGGTGCGCCCGTCGTCGTCCTCGTCGGCCATCTCGACACCGTGTTCGAGCCCTCGAGCGGCTTCAGCGGATGGACCGTGCTCTCCGACACGGCCGTGCGCGGGCCCGGCATCACCGACATGAAGGGCGGCGACGTCGTCCAGCTGCTCGCGGTGCACGCGCTGCGCGACGCGGGCGTGCTCGACCGTCTCACGATCCGCGTCGTGCTCACCGGCGACGAGGAGCGGCCGGGCTCGCCGCTCGCGCTCGCGCGGGCCGACCTCGTCGCGGCCGCCGAGGGCGCCTCCGCCGTGCTCGGTTTCGAGGACGGCGACGGAGCGCTGCAGCGCGCGGTCACCGCGCGCCGCGGCTCGAGCGGTTGGTCGCTGTCGGTGCGAGGCACCCCGGCCCACAGCTCGCAGGTCTTCCGCGGCGACATCGGACCGGGCGCCATCTTCGAGGCTGCCCGTGTGCTCGCCGAGATGCGCGACTCGCTCGCGGGTGAAGCCTCGCTCACGTTCAACCCGGGATTCGTGCTCGGCGGTAGCGAGGTGGCGCTCGATTCCTCGGCCGCCGGCGGTGTCGCCTTCGGCAAGTCGAACGTGGTCGCCGACACGGCGTACGTCGCGGGCGATCTGCGCACGCTGTCTCGCGCCCAGCTCGAACACGCGCGTGCGGTCATGACGCGGATCGCCTCGCGGCACCACGCGCGCACCGAGGCGGTGTTCGCGTTCACCGACGGCTATCCCGGGCTCGAACCCACGGCAGGCAACCGGCGCCTGCTCGCGATGTTTTCCCGCGCGAGCGAGGACCTCGGCATGGGCCCGATCGCGGCCGTGGATCCGATGCGCGCGGGTGCGGCCGACGTCTCGTTCGTGGGAGATCGGGTGCCGATGACACTGGACGCGGTCGGGCTCAAGGGCGAGGGCGGGCACACGTCCTCGGAGTGGGGAGACCCGCGTACACTCGCCATCCAGGCGAAACGCGTGGCGGTGCTGCTCTCGCGTCTGGCCGGCGGCGCGGCGCGTTCGGCGGAGGCGACTGGCCACTGACCGCGCTGGTGTGACAACTTGCGCGCCGTCATGTCCTTTCATCCTCCGGAAGCCGCCGACTATCGCCGCCTGCTCGCGCTCGCGGTGCCCGTCGTGTTCGCCCAGCTCGGCCTCATGGGCATGAACGTGGCCGACACGATCATCATCGGGCACGTCTCGGCCGCCGCCCAGGCGGGCGTCGCGATCGGCAACGTGTACGGCTTCTGCCTGGGCGCGTTCGGCATGGGCCTGCTCACCGCGCTCGATCCGGTGATCTCGCAGGCCGTCGGCGCGGGTGACACCCCGGCCGTCGCGCGCGGTGTGCAGCGCGGCATCGTGCTCTCGGGCGTGCTCGGCGTGGGCGGGGCGCTCGCATGCCTGCCGGTGCGCGCGCTGCTCAGGCTCGCCGGGCAGCCGCCCGAGGTCGTGGACGGCGCGGTCGCGTACGTCGTCGCACAGGCGCCGACCTACTGGGCCTTCTTCCTGTTCATCGCACTGCGCACGACGCTGCAGGCGAATCACGTCACGAAGCCCATCGTGTGGAGCATCGTGCTCTCGAACCTGTTCAACGGCGTCGTCTGCTGGTCGCTCGTGTACGGGAAGTTCGGACTTCCCGCGCTCGGTCCGCTCGGCGCCGGCATCGCGACCGCGCTCGCGCGCGTGTTCATGCTCGGCATGCTCGTCGCGTTCGCGTGGCCGCACGTGCGGCCGTGGCTCGCCTGGTCGCGCGAGAGCCTTCGGATCGGGCCCATCGGACGCATCCTGCGGCTCGGCCTGCCGATCGCCGCGCAGTACGAGTTCGAGTTCGCGATCTTCGCCGCCGTCGCGCTCATCATGGGACGCATGGGGCCGGTCGCGGGCGCCGCGCACCAGGTCGCCCTCAACATCGCGTCGTTCACGTTCATGGTGCCCCTCGGCGTCTCGATCGCGGGATCGGTGCTCGTCGGGCAGGCGGTCGGGGCGGGGGACGTGCCCCGGGCGAGGCGTTCCGCGCTCGCGGCGCTCGTGGCCGGGGTGGGTTTCATGGGGGTGAGCGCGCTCGTGCTGCGCACCGTCCCCGGAGTGCTCGCGCGGATCTACTCGTCCGATGCCGAGGTGATCGCGCTCGCCTCGACGCTCATCCCCATCGCCGGCGTCTTCCAGGTCTTCGACGGCACCCAGGTAGTCTCGATCGGGCTCCTGCGCGGCGTCGGGGACACGCGCTGGCCGATGATCGCCAGCCTCGTGGGCTACTGGGTCGTCGGCCTGCCCGTGAGCCTCTGGTTCGGCATGCGGCTGGGCCTCGGGCCGGTGGGGTTGTGGTGGGGGCTGGTCGTGGGCCTGGCGCTCGTCGGCGCGGTGCTCGTGACCCGCGTGCGGATCCGGCTCTGGCAAGACGTCCGCCGGCTCGACGTCGAAGGCCGGGGGCACTGAAAACAGTGCGAAACGGGCCGGGATTCACGACATCTGTACTCCCGTGACTCCGCTCTTCGCTACCATCGCCCGCGTCATGAAGCGCCACGCGAGCCCCTGCCCGAGCTGCTGTTGTTGTCGCCGGAGAGACGACCGTCTCCCGTCGGCAGGTGATCGCGCGTGACCCGCTAGCGCTCCCGATTCTTTCCCGACCGAAGGCAGCCGTCTCTCCTCTTCCCGAGAGAGACGGCTGCTTTTTTCGTTTTCCCACCGCATCCACCGAGGAAGGCCACCATGGCTCGCATCCACGACAGCATTCTCGACACCATCGGCCGCACCCCGCTCGTCCGCGCGCCTCGCCTGCAGCAGGGGCTCGCCGGCGAAGTCGTCTTCAAGCTCGAGTCGTTCAATCCCATGTCGAGCACGGGTGACGGCCTCGGGCCACTCGTGCGGCAGGTCGTGGCTGGCAATGGCCATCTCCACGGTAAGCGAAGGCGTCAAGCGTTCCCCGAGCACGGAC
>JBGANH010000077.1:0-15154 GCA_044222365.1 Candidatus Eiseniibacteriota bacterium | reverse complement strand
CGGCCCGCCGGGCGAGGTGGCGCGCTCGAGGAAATACCCGGTGACGACACCCGCGCCCCCGCTGTCGTCCGGCGAGAGCGCCCAGTTCAGGGACATCGCGTGGCCCGCATCGTTCGGCACGTCCGCATAGAGCAGCCCGCTCGGCGGCTGCGGCGCGTGGGGGCCGTCGGCGGGCGCGGCCCCGCGCCCCACCGCCCGCCCCCGGGCGGCGAGCCGGGCGCGCCGCCGCGCCATCGGGGCGAGGCGGCCGCCCCCTCCGGCGAACGACAAGGGGGCCCCTCCTGGGCGTCGGACCTCGCGCGATCCCGCGCGAGCGGATGCCCGGCACGCTAGCAACGCGTTTCCGCCCGCGTCAACGGTGGAGCGCGTCACGGTGCGATGCGCTCCACGTTCGCCCTCGGCACGGTCCGGCGCTCCTTCTCGTCCGTGAACTCGACCTCGAGCACGCGCACGAGTGCTTCCGTCTCGAGCGGCGCGAGCGCGGCCGGAAGCGCCACGACGCGGCCGATGCGGCCGAACCACGGTTCCCGGATCACGCGCACGAGCGCGCCGGTCTCGAGTCCCCCACCGGCTTCGTCGAGAAGTTCGGGCGCGTCCTCGTCGAGCGGCACGATCACTTCGGGCCGCATGACGCCCGCGCGGATCTGGGTCGCGCCGCTCACCGAGGCTTCCCGCCCCTCGTGCCGGGACAGCAGCTTCCACGTGCGCTGGGCCATCGGGATCCGCCCGAAGCCTTCCGTGAGCACGAGCGTGAAGCCCAGCGATTCCGCGCCGGTGATCGCCACGCCGAGGTCGCGCCCGAGCAGCTTGCGGAGGTCGCCGTCGTCGAAGCCGCCCACGAGCACCGCCGCGACGCCGATGTCGCGCGCGCGCATGAGCGTGTCGTGGCTCACGTAGGCGCCGCCCACGAGCACGCAGCCCCGGTGCTCGCGGCTCAGGTCGCCCGGCCGCAGCTCCGCGTCCGGATTGCCGACCGGCACCGCGATCCGCCCGCAGGCCTCCCCGCCCACGCCGAAGATGCCCTGCAGGAACGCGCCACGCGTCTCCACGACGACCCCTTCGTCATCGAGCACGCGCGCGACGCGGCCGCTCACGTAGGCGGTCACCTCGACGGGCGCGGGCGGTTCGCGCAGCAGCAGCTGCCCGGTCACCGACGAGAGGCTCTCGAGCACCCCGGCGCAGGGAGCGTTCACCTCCGTGCGCCCGAATCCGAACAGCCCCTTCGTGAACGCGATGGGCTCGTCACGCTCGACCGCGCTGCCGATCGGCTTGAGCAACGCCGCCGTGACCCGGGCCGGATCCAGCGAGAGCTTCGAGGCGAGGTTCACCACCTGAACGTTGCCGGGAAGCTCCGTGCGCGCGACCACCGTCGCGGGCGACACGGGATCCCCCGGAGCCACGAGGACGGAGCCGCGCAGCGGCAGCCGCCGCTCGCGCTCGAGGCGCGCCGAAGCGGTGACGCGCAGGCCGGGTGTGTAGGAGTGCGCCACGTTCAGAGCTCCCTCGGGTAGAGCGCGAGCGCACGATTCCAGGCGCGCAATCGCTCGATGCGGGCCGTCTCGTCGGACGGCAGCACGAACGGCTGCCGTCCGCGCGCGTCCACCACGAGGCCGACCTCGCCCCCGCGCACATCGCGCGTGACCGCTTTGCCTCGGCCCGCGCCGACGTCGAACCCGCGTTCCGGCGTGACGGTGAGGCTCCAGCGCTCGGGCCCCGAGCCGGGAACGAGCAGCATGTCGCCCCAGGCCGCGCGATGCGTCGAGACGGCGCCCGAGGCGGTCCGCACCTCGACCGTCACGCACGGCTGGCCGGGCTTGCCCGGGCCTACGGGCGCCACGCACGCGCCGAGCACGATGAGGCAGTCGCGCTCGAACACCTGCGTCGCCGCCTGCTCGTGCACGGTCGAAAGCACGCCCAGCTGCGGCGTCATGAAGACGCTGTCCACCGCGAGTTCGGTCACGCCCTCGGGCAGGAACGCGTCGAGCATCATGAGGAACGACTGCGCGCGCCGTGGCGCGTGCGACAGCACCCCACCCGAGCCCACGACCAGTCCCAGGTCGAAGAGGTCCACGATCGTCTCGCCCGAGGCCGTCTGGGACAGCGCGTCGGAGATGTCGCGCGCCTGCTGCCGGCCCTTCAGCCCCACGGCGAGCGCGCGATGCTGCACGAACGACAGCCGCAGCGCCTCGCGGCAGATCGCCTGTTCGATCACGAGGTCCTCGAGCGTCTGCGGAATGCTCGTGGGGCGGATCATCTTGTTCTTGATCCGATTGCGCAGGTCGAGTTCGTTCACGGGGAACGGCACCCAGCGCAGGATGTTCGCGAGCCCGGCTTCGGCCATCACGTTCGAGATCGAATAGCTCATCCCGAGGTTCGCCGACACGGTGCGGTTGAACATGGTCTCGTCCGTGCCCGGCACGCGGAACACCGAGAACACGTCCGTCGTCGCGCCGCCGATGTCCACGCCGAGCACGGCCATCGCGTCACGCTTCGCGATCTTCTCGATGATGAGGCCGACCGCGCCGGGCGTCGGCATGATGGGCACGGGCGACCACGTCATGAGCTTCTTGTAGCCCGGGGCGTGCGCCATCACGTGCTGCATGAACAGGTCGTGGATCGCGTCGCGCGCGGGTCCGAGGTGTTCGCGCTCGGCCTGCGGCCGCAGGTTCGCCACGGTCTTGAGCGCGGTGCGCCCGCCGAGGCTGTCGCGCACGACCGGCGCGGCGTCCCGATTGCCCGCGAAGACGACCGGAAGCTCGTAGCCCGCGCCGAGACGCGCCTTCGGGTCCGCGGCGGCGAGCAGTTCCGCCATCTCGGCCACGCGCTTCACGTCACCGCCGTCCGTGCCGCCGGACAGCAGGATCATGTCGGGACGCAGCTGCCGGAGCAGCTGGATCTTCTCGTGCGGACGGCGGCCGTCGTTGAGCGCCATGACGTCCATGACGATCGCACCCGCCCCGAGCGCGGCGCGCTGTGCGCTTTCGCCCGTCATCTGCTTGACGAGGCCCGTGACCATCATCTGCAGCCCGCCACCGGCGCTCGAGGTCGAGACGTACAGGTCCACGCCCTCGTCGCCCTCCTGCGGAGTGCGGATGCGATCGCCGTCGAGCAGCCTGCGCCCGCAGAGCTCCTCGACCTCGCGCACCGCGTTGAGCACGCCGCGCGTCACGTCCTCGAACGGGGCCTCGACCGTCGTCGGCGCCTCGCCGCGCACGCGCAGCCGATAGCCGTCGGGGCCGCGCTCGATGAGGATCGCCTTCGTCGTGGTCGAGCCGCAGTCGGTCGCGAGGATCGAGCGGATGTCGGACGGAATCCCGCTCACGGGCGCCCTCCGCCGGCGGCGGCACGGCGTTCGGCCTCGCGGCGGTCCACGGCCCCCTCGATGCGGCCGACGAGCGCGTCGAGCGCCTCACGCCGTTCCACCAGCGCGGCGTACCGGCGGTAGTCCTCGAGCGGGAAGAGCGCCTGCACGAACGGCTCGAAGAACACCATCGCCTGGCTCGCCACGAGCGACAGCGGCCGCGCGGACTCGAGCGCGAGGATCGCCGGGGTTTCCATGCGAAGCTCGGCCACGCGCACCGCGAGGCGTTCGAGCAGCGCGAGGTCCTCGCTCGTCAGCGGCTCAGCGGCCATGCGCGCTCCGCAGGGATTCGACCGCCGCGAGCAGCGCCTCGCGTCCCGCCGACGGCAACGGCAGCGCGAGCGCCCGCGCGGAATCGAGCGGGTGGCGGTGCGCGTAGGGAGAACAGAGCAGCGCACGCGGCAGCGGCTCGACGCGGCGCACGTCCTTCCATTCGCGGCGCTCCCAGCCGAACCAGCCGCGACGTGCGACGCCCGCCGCGTCCGCGCGGCAGTGCACCGTGGTGAACGCCGGCGAGAAGGCCGCGATCACGAAGGCGCTCAGTCCCGCGAACACGAGGAACGGCACGTGCGACGCCGCGGCCAGCGCGCAGAGGGCGACGGCCGCGCCGACGGAAAGACCTGCGACCCGGGCGTTCTCCCGCCACGGGTCACAGGTCCACTCCACCGTACCGGAGGCGGCGTGCGTTTCGACGGCACGCCCCTCCAGATCGTGAGACAGGATGCGGCTCATGCCGTGGCGGCCGTTCGGGCCGTCCGGGCGAGCGACATCAGTGCGCCTCCTCCACGAGCTTCTCGTAGTCGGCGCTCGACAGGAGCTTCGCGAACTCGCCCGCGTCGGCGAGCTTGATCTTCACCATCCAGCCTTCGCCGTACGGATCCTGGTTCACGATCGCGGGATTGTCGGACAGCGCCGCGTTCACCTCGACGACTTCGCCGCCGACCGGGGAGAACAGGTCACTCACGGTCTTCACGGCCTCGACCACGCCGAACGTCTTGCCGGTCTCGACCGCCTTGCCGACTTCGGGCAGCTCCACGAACACGACGTCACCGAGCTGCTCGGTGGCGTAGCTCGTGATGCCGACCGTCACGACACCGCCTTCTTCACGCGCCCACTCGTGATCCTGCGTGTACCGCACGTCTTCCGAAAAACCCACGTGACGCCTCCTTGCCGCTCAAGAGCGGTGCGAACCTCGCGTATGGAAAGGCCGCGCGGTCACCCGCGCCGGCAGCATCGTCGTTCCCGCCTGAATCTCGAGTTCCGTGCCGGTGGTGTGCAGGCCGGATTCCACGTAACCCATGCCGATCGGACGCTCCAGCGTGGGGCTGAAGGTGCCGCTCGTCACCACGCCGACGACGCGCCCACCCGACAGGATGGACATGCCGTGACGCGGCACGCGACGGCCGTCGAGCTGGAAGCCCACGAGCCGGCGCTTGAGACCTTCGGCCTTCTGCTTCGCGAGCGCTTCGCGCCCGGTGAAGGCCGGCTTGCTCATCTTGACGGTCCACGACAGGCCCGCCTCCAGCGGCGTCGTCGTGTCGTCGATGTCGTTCCCGTAGAGCATGTAGCCCATCTCGAGGCGCAGCGTGTCGCGCGCGCCGAGCCCGATGAGCTCGAGCCCGTGCGGCTTGCCGGCTTCGATCAGCCCCTCCCAGACCTTCGCGCCGTGCTCGACCGGGAAGTACAGCTCGAAGCCGTCCTCACCCGTGTAGCCCGTGCGCGAGATCGTCGCCTCGACGCCGAAGACCGGGCCGGGCAGGAAACGATAGTAGCCGAGCTCCATCGCGGCGTCGGGCACGTGCCCGCGCAGCACGTCGGCGGCCTTCGGGCCCTGGACCGCGAGCAGCGCGGTGCCGTCGGAGTGGTTCTCGAACGTCACGCCGGCGGGCTTCTGCTGCTCCATCCACGCGAAGTCCTTGGCCATGTTCGAGGCGTTCACCACGACCATGTAGTGGTCCGCGTAACGATAGACGAGCAGGTCGTCCACGATGCCGCCGTCCGGGCGGCACATCGGCGAGTAGAGCGCCTGGCCGACGGCCAGCGCCGAGACGTCGTTGGTGACGACCTGGTCGAGGAAGGCCTGAGCGCCTTCGCCGCGGACCAGGAACTCACCCATGTGCGTGATGTCGAAGAGGCCCACGCCCGTGCGCACGCTCTGGTGCTCGCGGACGTCGCCCGTGTAACGGACCGGCATCTCGAAACCGGCGAAATCCACCAGCTTCGCCCCTGCGGCCCGATGGTATTCGGTGAAAGGGGTGCGCTTCATCGTGGTCGGTGCACTCACGGAAGACTCCTTGGTGTGGGAAGAACCCGTCGCAAGGTAGGACTGCCCCGACGGACGGTCAAGGAGCGCACACCCACGAGAAGAGGGCCGGCGGATCGCCCGCCGGCCCTCCCGTTCAGCCGTCGCCCGGAGGCGTCAGCGCGACAGCACGACCCGCGTGCTCAGCGTGCGGCCGCCCGCCTGCATGCGCACGAAGTACATGCCCGAGGCCACCGGTCCGCGTTCCGAGGCGCCGTTCCACATGGCCAGGTAGCGGCCGGCGTTCTGCACGCCGTCGGCGAGGCGCGCGACTTCGCGGCCCTGCACGTCCACGACGCTGATGCGCACGAACGACGCACGCGGCAGCGCGTAGTCGAACCGCGCGTCACCGCGCGTCGGCGTGGGCGTCACGCGGGACAGCGCGAAGTCCGCGATCGCGACCTGCGACTGCGCCGAGATGGGACCGAAGGTGTAGGTTCGGACGCCGCTGCGCACCTGGATGCGGTACCAGTACGTCCGGCCGGCTTCCGCCGTCCGGTCCACCGAGCGCACGACCTCACTCGTCACGTCCTGGCTCGCGTCCACCACGACGTATTCGCCGAACTGTTCGTCGGCGCGCTCGAGCGTCGTGCTCGCGCCCGCGAGGGCCGAACTGAGCGACCAGCTCACCGCGATGCCGTCGTCCACCGACTCGGCCGCGAGCAGCGACACGAGCGTCGGCGTCGCACCGTCCACCACGGTCCACGTCGCGTCGCTCACGTCCTGCCCCACGTTGCCGTTCGCGTCGTGCGCGACGACCTTGAACAGGCACTGCGTCGAAGCCGGCGCGGTGCCGACCCACGCGAGCGAGCCGGAGTTCGCGAGACCGATGCCGATCGTGGACCACGTCGCGCCGTTGTCGTGCGACTCGTAGAGATCCACGTTCGTGACGCCGGCGTTGTCCGTCGCGGTCCAGGCCAGGTTGAAGGCCTGGCCGAGGAACACGCTCTCGCCCCCGTTCGGCGCCGTGACCGTGACGACCGGGTTCGACAGGTCGCCGAGGAAGAGCTTGCCGTAGCCGAAATCCTTGTTCGGGACCGCGCCCGTGAACGCGTCCACGATGGCGTGGTTCTGCAGGTAGGTCTTCGCGAACGCCGGGGTGATCGCGCCGAACTTCTGCATGAGCAGCGCGACGGCGCCCGCGGTGTGCGGCGACGCCATCGAGGTGCCGGCGTTCATGACGTGGTTGATGCCGTCGTTCAGCGTGACCGAAGGCGTCGTGCAGCTGATGGTGATGTCGAACGAGCGCGTCGAGGCGACGGCCCAGCCCGAAGCGACGATGTCCGGCTTCACGCGGCCGTCGCGCGTCGGGCCGCGGCTCGAGAAGCCTGCCAGGCCGCCGATCGCCGGTGCGCCCGTGAACTGCACCGTGGCGCCGGAGCAGTCGGTCCAGTTGATCTTGGTCGCGTAGGCGCCCGTCGTGATCACGCCGGTCGCGTTGCCCGGCTCGCTCACGATTTCCTCGTTCGCCTGGTTACCGGTGACGAAGTTCGCGGTGATCGCCGTCGAGCTCGTGTAGTAGCGCCAGAGATCCACTTCACCGTTCGCCGCACCGAGCGCGACGGGAATGAAGCGGAAGGTCCACGTTCCGTTGAAGTTCTGTCCCGTGGTCGGGCTGATCTCGATGTAGACCTCGCGCGCACCGCCGGCGGTGACGGAGGCGCCGTTCTCGACGTAGACGCGGCCGTTCGCCGTGGAGGCGCCCGTCGGATAGCTGCCGTTGATCGTACCCATCGTGTAGGGACCGAGCACGGTGCCGTTGGGCGTCGTGATCTGCAGCGAGACGTTCTCCGTGCCGTTGTAGTAGCCGTCGATCGCGATGATGCGGTTCACCGCCGAACCGGCCGCCGTCATCGTCACGTTCGTGCCGGTGCCCGCCGCGAACACTTCCGCGTGCTTCGCCGTGCCGCCGTCGTTGCCCGCGGAAACGCAGATCACGCGGCCCGGGCCGGTGAGCGCCGTGAGCCCGGATTCGAACGCGCTGGTGCCGTCGTGCGGCCCGTACTGCGAGCCGAGCGACAGGTTGACGACGCAGTTCTTGCCCAGCGAGGCGGCCTTCGCGAACGCATAGGCGACGCCGTCGAGGATGTGCGTCGTCGTGAGGTCGGTCTTCACCATGAGCAGGTCGGCGGCCGGAGCCATGCCGGTGTACGTGAACGCGGGGATCGCGCCGCCGGTCTGGCTGCCGTCACCGCCGATGGTACCGAGCACGTGCGTGCCGTGACCGTTGACGTCCGTTTCCGTCGCCGTGTTCGCGTTGAGCTGCGCCGGCAGCCACTCGGTGCCGTACGAGTAGCCGGCGGGAGGAGCGCTCGTCACGGTCTGGTCCCAGATGGACACGAAGCGGGTGTTGCCCGCCGCGTCGAGGAAGTCGCCGTGGTTGTAGTCCACGCCGGTGTCCACGTCGCACACCAGCACGCCCGCACCGTTCAGGCCGGTGAAGTTCGGGCCGGGGCCGCGCAGCGCGGGCGCGCCCGTCGCCGCGGTGCCCGTGTCGTTGTTCAGCTCGACCGGTGCCGAACCGAGGATCCCGGTCACGCCGAGGGCCTCGAGCTGGGTGCGCGAGACGCTGCCGGTGATGAAGACGTCGAGGTCACCCGCCGCCGAAACCGCCGCGGCGTCCGACTGGGCGCGCACGCCGGCGTCGAGCGAACGGAGTCGGGCGAGCGCGACGCGCGCGCGCGGATCGAGCTTGGCCGGCGATTGCGCCCATGCGGCCGAAGCGACCGTGAGCAGGAAGAGCGCGCCGAGAAGGACCCGGAGTGGCCGACGAAGCATGAGGCCTCCACAGATGTCGAAGCAGGATGAAGTGCGTCCGGAGGACCGGAGTGGCGGAATGAACCCTCCAAGCCTAGCCAGCGCGACGCGCTCGCCCAACGTGAAAACGCCGGAACAGGCCGCCCGGAGCGGAGTCCCCGGCGAGAGGCGTCGGAAGTGACGACACTTCTTTCCCGCGCTCGGCGATCGCACCGTGCGAAAAAAGCCCCCGGCGCGCGGGCGCCGGGGGCTCGGTCCGCGTGCGATGCGACTCAGGCGCTGGGCGAAAGCACCCCGAGTTCGCGGCCGACGGCCGTGAACGCCTCGATCGCACGATCGATCTGCGCGTCCGTGTGCGCCGCCGACAACTGCACACGAATGCGGGCCAGGCCGCGCGGCACGACGGGGAACGAGAACCCGATCACGTAGATGCCGCGTTCGAGCAGCCGCGCGGCCATGTCGTGCGCGAGCTTCTCGTCGTACAGCATGATCGGAACGATCGGGTGATCGCCCGGCTTGAGTTCGAAACCGGCGGCGGTCATGCCCGCGCGGAACCGCTTCGTGTTGCTCTCGAGGCGGTCGCGCAGTTCCGTGGTCTCGGTCAGCAGGTCGAGCACCTCGAGGCTCGCCCCCACCACCGCGGGGGGCAGCGCGTTGCTGAACAGGTACGGGCGCGAGCGCTGGCGCAGCATCGCGACGATCTCGCGCCGTCCCGAGGTGAAACCGCCGAGCGCCCCGCCGAGCGCCTTCCCGAGCGTGCCCGTGATGATGTCCACACGCCCCTGGACGGCGTGCAGTTCCGGCGTACCGCGCCCCGTGCGTCCGACGAAGCCGAGCGTGTGGCACTCGTCGGTCATCACCATGGCGCCGTACTTCTCGGCGAGCTCGACGATGGCCTTCAGGTTCGCGACCGTGCCGTCCATGCTGAACGCGCCGTCGGTCACGACCAGCTTCTGCGGACAGCCCTTTTCGACCGCCTCCTTCAGGCAGCGCTCGAGGTCGGCCATGTCGTTCGTCTTGTAGCGCCAGCGCTGGGCCTTGCACAGCCGGATGCCGTCGATGATCGACGCGTGGTTCAGCTCGTCGCTGATCACGGCGTCGGCCTCACCCAGAAGCGGCTCGAACACGCCGCCGTTCGCGTCGAAGCACGCGGCGTAGAGGATCGTGTCCTCCGTTCCGAGGAACTCCGAGATCCGCTGCTCGAGCTTGCGGTGCAGATCCTGAGTGCCGCAGATGAAGCGGACGGACGACATGCCGTATCCGTGCGAATCGAGCGCACGGTGGGCGGCCGCGATCACGCGCGGATGGCTCGACAGCCCGAGGTAGTTGTTCGCGCAGAACACGATCACCTCGCGTCCGTCCGCGAGCGTGACCTGCGCGCCCTGCGGCGTGGCGATGACGCGCTCGGACTTGTACAGGCCCGCGTCGCGGATCTTCTGCAGTTCCGCCTCGAGCACGGGCTTCATGGTGTCGAACATGGCCCGCCCCCTACGCCTTCTCGCCCCACGGCACGAGCACGACCTTGCCGGCCTTGCCCTCCCGCAGCAGCGCGATCGCGTCGTCGAACTTCTCCATGTCCATCACGTGCGTGATGGCGGGGCGGATGTCGAGGCGGCCGGAGCCCATGAGCTGGTCCATCTGGTACCAGGTGTCGTACATGCGGCGGCCGATGATGCCGTGCAGCGTGATGCCCTTGAAGATGACGAGACGGTTCCAGTCGAGTTCGAACGGCTCCGTCGGGAGCCCGAGCATGGACATCCGGCCGCCCATGCGCAGCGCGGTGAGGCCGTCGCGCATCGCCGCCGGGTGGCCCGACATCTCGAGCACGCCGTCGAGCCCGCGCCCGTGGGTGAGTTCGTTCACGCGTTCGACGAAGTTCTCCTTCGCCGAATCGATCACGGCGTCGGCCTGCATCTTCCGCGCGAGATCGAGCCGGTAGGCCGACACGTCCGAAGCGAACACGCGCGCGGCGCCCGCGGCCCGCGCGACGCCGATCGCGAACAGCCCGATCGGTCCGCAACCGGTGACCGCGATGTTGCAGCCGGAGAGCGGCCCGGCGAACGCGGTGTGCACCGCGTTCCCGCAGGGCTCCATGCACGCGGCCATCTCGATGGGAATGTTCTTCGGGACCTTCCACGCGTTCACCGCCGGCACCGCGACGTACTCCGCGAAACCGCCGTTGATGTCCACGCCGAGGATCTTCGTGTTCTCGCAGACGTGACCGTTGCCCGTGCGGCACGAGAGGCACGTCTGGCAGACCACGTGGCTCTCGCACGAGACGAGATCGCCCATGGTCACGTTCGTCACGCCGGGCCCGAGTTCGACCACCTCGCCCACGAACTCGTGGCCGATCGTGACCGGGGGCTTCATGCGCGACTGCGCCCAGCGGTCCCACGACCAGATGTGCAGGTCGGTGCCGCACACGCCCGCGCGCTTCACGCGCAGGAGGATTTCGCCGGGGCCGGCGGTGGGCACGGGCACCTCGCGGATCTCCGCGCCCTGGGCCGCCTGCGTCTTCACGATCGCGCGCATCGTCTTCGCACGGGTTCCCGTGCGCGTATTCTCAGCCGTCATGGTTTGGGCGTTCATGTCTTGAGTACCTGGCGCAAGGCCGCACCCGTGTGCGACTCCCGGACGCGCGCCACCGCCTCGGGAGTGCCGGCAGCCACGATGTTCCCACCGCGGTCGCCCCCTTCTGGTCCCAGATCCACGATCCAATCCGCGCACTTGACGACGTCGAGGTTGTGCTCGATCACCAGTGCGGTATTGCCACGATCCACGAGGGCCTGCAGCACCTGCAGCAGCACCCGTACGTCCTCGAAATGCAGGCCCGTGGTCGGTTCGTCCAACACGTAGAGCGTCCGGCCGGTCGCCACCCTCGAGAGCTCCGTCGCGAGCTTGACACGCTGTGCTTCGCCGCCCGAAAGCGTGGTGGCCGCCTGACCGAGATGAATATAGCCGAGGCCGACCCCGGAAAGCGTCTCGAGCTTTCGCTTGAGGGCGGGCACGGCGCCGAGGAAGTCGAGCGCCTCCTCCACCGTCATGTCGAGCACGTCGGCGATCGAGCGCCCGCGGTAGAGCACTTCGAGGGTGTCGCGGTTGTAGCGCCGGCCGTGGCAGACGTCGCACTTCACGAAGACGTCGGGCAGGAAGTGCATTTCGATGCGCTTGTAGCCGTCGCCCTCGCACGCTTCGCAACGCCCGCCCTTGACGTTGAACGAGAAGCGACCGGGACCGTAGCCGCGGACCTTCGCCTCGGGCAGCTGCGCGAACAGGTCGCGCACGAGCGAGAACGCGCCGGTGTATGTCGCCGGATTGCTGCGTGGCGTTCGGCCGATCGGGCTCTGGTCGATCGCGACCACCTTGTCGATGTGCTCGAATCCCGCGATCCGGTCGTGCGCACCCGGCGGGTCGGTCGTCAGCCCCAGCTTGCGCCCGAGCGCCGTGAGGAGAATGTCGTTCACCAGCGTGCTCTTGCCCGACCCGGACACCCCGGTCACGCAGGTGAAGGTGCCGAGCGGAAAGCTCGCCGTCACGTTCTTGAGGTTGTGCTCCCGCGCCCCCACGACCTCGATCGCGGTGCCGTGGCCGGGGCGGCGCTTCGGGACTTCGATCTGGCGCAGACCGCGCAGGTACTGCCCGGTGAGCGAATGCGCGGTCGCCATGACCTGTTCCGGCGTGCCCGCCGCAACCAGTTCCCCACCGTGGCGTCCGGCGCCGGGTCCGAGGTCCACGAGCCAGTCCGCCGCCCGCATCGTGTCCTCGTCGTGCTCGACCACCACGACCGTGTTGCCGAGGTCGCGCAGGCGCTGGAGCGTGGCGAGCAGCCGCTGGTTGTCGCGGTGGTGCAGGCCGATGGACGGCTCGTCGAGGATGTAGAGCACACCCGTGAGCTGCGAGCCGATCTGCGTCGCGAGCCGGATACGCTGCGCTTCGCCGCCGGCGAGCGTGCCCGCCGACCGGTCGAGCGTCAGGTAGCCGAGCCCGACGTCCTCGAGGAACCCGAGACGGCTCACGATCTCCTTGAGGATCGGTGCGGTGATGAGCTTCTGCCCGCCCTCGAACGCGAGCGCCGCCGCGGTGTGGCGCGCCTTCGCGACCGACATCTCGGTCCACTCGGCGATGTTGTTCCCGTCGATCGTCACGGCGAGCGTCGCCGGCTGCAGGCGGCGGCCGCCGCAGTCGGGGCACTTCATCGGGTTCATGTGCTCGGCGATCTGGCGGCGCACGGCCTCACTGCCCGTGGTGCGATACCGTCGCTCGAGGTCGGGGATCACGCCGCGCCACTTCGAGCGATGGATGAACGCCGTGCCCTTCTTCGTGCGGAACTCGAAGCGGACCTCTTCTTCCCCGGCGCCGTGCAGGATGAGCTTGCGCACCTTCGGCGGCAGCTTCTTCCAGGGCGTCTTGAGCGAGAAGTCGAAGGCCTTCGCGAGCGCCGCGAGCGTGCCGCCGGTCCACGTGCCCTCGGCGTCGCCCATGCTCGCGATGGCGCCTTCCGAAAGGCTCAGCGACGGGTCGGGGATGATCCGGTCGGGATCCACACGCAGCAGCGTCCCGAGTCCGTCGCAACCCTTGCACGCGCCGTAGGGCGAGTTGAACGAGAAATGCCGGGGCTCGAGGTCCTCGACGGCCGTGTCGCACTTCGGGCAGGTCGCGCCGACGCTCAGAGGCACATCATCCTTGCCGTCCCGCGCGACGGTCACGAGCCCGTTGCCGAGTTTGAGGGCCGCCTCGAGCGACTCCGTGAGACGCGACTGTTGCTCCTTCGAGAGCGTGAAGCGGTCCACGACGATGTCGATGTCGTGGCGCTTGTGCCGCGCGAGCTTCGGCCCGTCCTCGAGTTCGACGACCGTGCCGTCGATGCGCGCACGCAGGTAGCCCTGGCGCTGGAAGCCGTCGAGCTCCTTCTTGTACTCACCCTTGCGCCCGCGCACGACGGGTGCGAGCAGCGACAACTTTTCGCCGGAGTACTGCTGCAGCAGCTGGTCCACCATTTCCTGCACGCTGCGCCGGGCGAGCGGCGTCCGGCAGTTCGGGCAGTGCCGCGAGCCCACCCGCGAGAACAGCAGCCGCAGGTAGTCGTACACCTCGGTGATCGTCGCGACCGTGGAGCGCGGATTGGAACCGGCGCCCTTCTGTTCGATCGCGATGGCCGGCGAGAGCCCCTCGATCGCGTCCACGTCGGGCTTTTCCATCTGCCCGAGGAACTGCCGCGCGTACGCCGAAAGCGATTCGACGTAGCGGCGCTGGCCCTCCGCGTACAACGTGTCGAACGCGAGCGACGACTTGCCGGACCCCGAAACGCCCGTGATCACCACGAGGCTCTGGCGCGGCAGGCGGAGCGAGAGGTTGCGGAGATTGTGCTCGCGAGCGCCGCGGATCACGATGTCCGTGAGCGCGGCGGCGCGATGGGCTTCGGTGGTGTCTTCGAGGCTGTTCGAGGGACGGGTCTTCATGGCGGGCGCACTCTACCAGACCGCCGCGGGCCCCCGTCACTCGTAACGCAGCGACTCCACCGGATCGAGCCGCGACGCGCGCATCGCCGGATACAGTCCGAAGAACACGCCGACCACGGCCGAGAAGACGAGCGCCGTGACGACCGACCACGCGCTCACGTAAGTCGGCAGCGGTGTCGCCGCCTTCACCGCGAACGAGACGGCCGCCCCCACCGCGATGCCGGTCACGCCCCCCAGCGCCGTGAGCATCACGGCCTCGACGAGGAACTGCATCATGATCGCGTGGCGCGGGGCGCCCAACGCCTTGCGCACGCCGATCTCGCGCGTCCTCTCGGTGACGGCGACCAGCATGATGTTCATCACGCCGATGCCGCCGACGAGCAGCGAGATCGACGAGATCAGCAGCATCAGCGCGACGATTCCGCCCGTGAGCTGCTGGTAGAGCGAAAGGAACGCGTCGTCCGTCATGACGACGAAGTCGTTGCGCTTGTTGCTGGGCAGGTGCCGTCGCACGCGCAGCACGTCGCTGATCTCCTGCAGCGCGGCGTCGGTCTTCTCGGGAGACGTGGCGACCGCGTCCAGGAACAACTCGCCGCGCTTCGGGAACCACGGCGGTGCGTTGTCGGGCGCGGACCAGTACTTGTCCATCACCGTGTACGGCACGCACGCGACCTCGTCGAAGTTGTTGCCGAGGAACTTGCCCTTCTTCTCGAACTCTCCGACCACGGTGAACGGGATGCCGTTCAGGTACACGCTCCGCCCGAGCCCCGTACCGCCGTCGAACAGCGTCTGCCGCGTGTCCCGGCCCAGGACCACCACGTTCGCGTTGCGCCGCACTTCCTCGTTCGTGAAGAAGCGCCCCGACGCCAGCTCGAACCCGCGCACGGTGAGCAGCTGATCATCCGTGCCGGAGATGAACGTGGACTTGGTCAGGCGCTCGCGGTACCGGAGCTTGATGTCGTCGAACGCGAACTTGAACGGCGTGATCGCCTTGACCGACGGCGCCTGGTCGAGGATCGCGCGCGCGTCCGCCATGGTGAATGCCTTCCGCTGCTTGAGGCTGTCCGGAATGTCGTTGCCGAAGTTCACGCCCGGACGGATGCGGCGGACGTAGATGGTGTTGTTGCCCATCGAACGGATGCTCTGCTCGAACGAGCGCTGGAAGCCGTTGATGAGCGACACCATCGCGATGACCGTGCCCACGCCGATGACGATGCCCAGCAGCGCGAGCAGCGAACGCATGCGGTTCGCGACCAGCGAGGTGCGCGCCATGCC
>JBGANH010000076.1:0-15528 GCA_044222365.1 Candidatus Eiseniibacteriota bacterium | reverse complement strand
GGCGCCGAGCAGCGCGAGGCTCGCCCAGCCGAGCACCTTGCCTTCCTCGCCCGCCGGGTGACCGCCGTGCGTGACGGTGACGCGCGTGCCGATCGCCATGCTGAGCAGTCCGAAGCCGCCGATGAACGTGACGTGCCACGCGGCGATCTCGTACGCGGGGAACGCCGCGGCGGCGACCACGCCGAGCACGATCATCCAGCCGGACGTCCACAGCGCGATCGTGAGCGGATCGCGCCGGCCCGGACGGCTCCAGCTCTTCCACGCGAGCTGCGTGCTCGCGACGGCGGCGGCGGCGCGCATCCACGCGGCGAGCGTGTGGCGGTCGGACGTGTCGGCGACGAACGCGCCGGCGATCAGCGCCGCGAGCGCGAGCACGAACACGCGCCGCGGCCCGCGCACGCCCGCGCGGGCGATGCCGACGATCCGCAGCGGGTCCTTCACCATCGCGAACGTCGGCACGAGCAGTCCGCCGAGCCCGAGCACGACGGCGAGCATCATGCCGCGCGCGACGAGCCGCACGCCGAAGCGCGGCTGCGGCTCGGCGACCCAGCCGAACGCCGCGGCGGCCTGGTGCAGTCCGCCGGCGACGCCGAGCAGCAGTCCGACGCCCGCGAGCAGGAACTCCTCGGGCGGCGCCGCGCCGTCGAAGCGCACGCGCCGCAGGATGGCGGCGGCGGTCACGGCGAGCGCGGCCGCGAAGCACAGCTGGGCCGGGCCCTCGGCACCCGCGGCATGCAGCGCGACGAAGCCGAGTGCCGTCGCGACGGTGGCCCCCAGTTCGAGCGGCGTGCACTTGTCGCCGTGCGTGAACGACGGCATGGCGGTGAGCAGGAAGCCCGTCACGAAGCAGAGCTCGAAGCCCTGGATCATGAGCGACGCGTGCAGCATCCCCGGCCACGGCGCCCCGAGCGCCTGCGCGATCCACACCGCCGCCCCGGCGATGCCGCACAGCGCGCCGATCGGGAACAGCACGCGGTAGGGCTCGACGCCGCCGGGGGGCGCGGGCGCCTTCGGGCGGACCGATGCGAGCGTGGGCGCGTCGACGGGTGCGATGCGCAGCGGGTGGACGGGCTTCGGGGTCGGGTCCAAGGGAATCACTCCAGCGTCTTGTGGAAGCGCTGCGTCGCGAAGGTGAAGAAGGCGACCGCGAAGCCGGCGAGGGCGAGCGCCTGCGGCCACAGCTCGGAGAGTCCGGCGCCCTTCAGCAGGATGCCGCGTACGAGCTGCAGGTAGTACGTCAGCGGTATCAGCGCGCCGATGCCCTGTGCGAGCGGCGGCATCGCCTCGCGCGGGAACATGAAGCCCGAGAGCAGCACGTTCGGCAGCATGATGAAGATCGCGGACTGCGTGACGGCCGTCTGCGTGCGGCCGAGCGTCGAGATCCAGAGTCCGAGGCCGAGGTTCGCGGTGATGAACAGGAACGTCACCGCGTAGAGCGCGAGCAGCGGGCCGCGCATCGGCACCTGGAAGATGAGGTGCCCCGCGACGAGCACCGTCGTCATCTGGATGTAGCCCACCACGACGTAGGGCGCGATCTTGCCGAGCATGATCTCCGAGCGCGCGAGCGGCGTGACGATGAGCTGCTCGAGCGTACCCGTCTCGCGCTCGCGGACGAGGCTCAGCGACGTGAGCATGATGAGGATGTTGCTCAGGATCATGCCGATGATGCCGGGCACGACGAACACCGCGCTGCGCAGCGCCGGGTTGTAGAGCGGCCGCACGCGCACGTCGATCGGCAGCCCCGAGGCGAGGTCCGCGCCCGTGCGCTGGCGCACGATCTCGACGTTGAGCTGCTGGCCGACCATCTGCGCCGCGCCGATCGCGCTCGAGGACGACGTCGGGTCGCTCGCGTCCACGAGCACCTGCACCTGCGTGGGACGCCCGCGCTTGAGATCGCGCGCGTAGCTTTCGGGAATCACGAACGCGGCGCGCGCGTGGCCCGCGTCCACGGCGCGGATCGCGGCCTCGTACGACTCCGCCTGCTCGCGCAGCACGAAGTTGCCCGTGGCGGTGAGGCGCTGGACGAGCGCGCGGCTCTCCTGCGTGCGGCTCTGGTCGAACGCCACGGTCGGCAGGTTGCGTACGTCGGTGCGGATGGCGTACCCGAAGATGAGCATCTGCATGAGCGGCACGAGCAGGACGAGGCGCAGCGTCGCGGGATCGCGCCGCATCTGCACGAACTCCTTGCGGACCATGGCGCGGAGCCGTTCGCGGTTCACGATTCCTTCTCCTGCAGCTGCACGAAGATGTCCTCGAGCGACAGGTGCGCGCCGAACTGCGCCTTCACCTCGGCGGGCGTGCCGAGCGCCATGCGCTTGCCGCGCGAGAGGAACACGAGCCGGTCGAAACGCTCGGCCTCGTCCATGTAGTGCGTCGTGACGATCATGGTCACGCCGTCGGCGGCGCGCTCGCGGATGATCGTCCAGAACAACCGCCGCGCGGCCGGGTCCACGCCGGCCGTGGGCTCGTCGAGGAACACGACCTCCGGCGCGTGCATCATCGCGCTCGCGAGCGCGAGGCGCTGGCGCTGGCCGCCGGACAGCACGCCGGCGAGTCGGTCGCCGATCTCCTCGAGGCGCATTTCGCGCTTCGCCCAGGCGATGCGGCCGGCCTTCTTCGCGCCGAGCTCGTACACGCCCGCGTAGAACTCGAGGTTCTCGTCCACCGTGAGGTCGCGGTACAGGCCGAAGGCCTGCGACATGTAGCCGATGCGTGCCTTCACGAGCTCGGGGCTCTTCGCGATGTCCGCGTCCGCGATCGTCGCGCCGCCGCTCGACGGCTCCATGAGCCCGCAGAGCATGCGGATCGTCGTGGTCTTGCCGGAGCCGTTCGGTCCGAGGATGCCGAAGATCTCGCCGCGCGCGATGTCGAACGACACGCCGTCCACGGCGGCGAAGTCGCCGAAGCGCTTCCCGAGCTCGCGCACCTGCACGACGGTCGCGTTCATCGCTTCGTCGGGAAGCGTGCTTCCGCGGGCAATCCGGGCTTGAGCGTGCCGCCCGTGGGATCGAGCGCGATCTTCACGCCGAACACGAGGTTCGCCTGCTCCTCCTCGGTGAGCGCGGCGCGCGGCGTGAACTCGGCGCGCGTCGCGTTCTTCGCGCCGACGGGCGTGACCTCGACCGGATCGCCGAGCTTGACGGACTCGAGCAGCGGCGCGCCCACGTACACGCGGATCCAGAGCTTTTCGGGATCGCCCAGCGTCACGACCGGAACGTTCGGCGGCGCGAGCTCGCCGTCCTGGAAGTTGCGAAGCAGCACGACTCCGGCGGACGGCGCGACGAGCACGAGTTCGCCGGCGCGGCTGCGTGCGCCCGCGAGCTGCGCGGCCGCTGCGCTCGCCGCGCTGCGTGCCGCGTCGATCTGCAGGCGCCGGAACCCTTCCTCCTGCAGCTTGAGCTGTTCGGCGGCGGCGCGTTCGCGCGCGACCGCGGCGTCGCGCGTGGCGCGCGCACGGTCGAGTTCCGCCTGTGCGACCGCCTGGGCGCGCGCGAGCTTCTCCGTGCGCGTGAACTGCGTCTCGGCGAGGCGGCGGTCGGCCTGCGCGGCGGCGAGCTGCGCCCGCGCGACGAGCACCTCGGCGGGCCGGGCGCCGGCGGCGAGGTCGCGTGCCTGCGATTCGGCCCGTTGCGACTGCGCGAGCTGCGACGCGAGTTCGGCGGCGATCTCGCCTCGCGACAGCACGGCGAGCGTGTCGCCGGCGTGCACCGTGTCGCCTTCGGCCACGGCCATGTGCAGCACGCGCCCGCCGACGAGCGAGGCGACGTCGATCTCGTCGAGTTCGATGGTGCCGCTGCCGCGCACGCGCGGAGCGTTCGCGCAGGAAAGCGATCCGGCCATCGCGAGCGCCGCGATGGCCGGAAGGAGGAACCGGTTCGGGGTCGTCATGCCGTCAGAGTCGCACATCGGGCAGCAGATGGTCGATGCGTCCGACCGTCGCCGCGCGGAGATCCTCCGTGCGATCGAAACCGGCGTTGCGGAGAGAGCCGGGAAGTTCGCCGCCCGCGTAGGCGGAGCCGCGAACGACTTCGAGGCGGCCTTCCACGCGCACGACGTAGGCGGCGTTCGGATCGGGCGTGATCGCTTCGTCGCGAGTGACCACGGCGAGCGTCGCGCCCATCAGTCCGGCTCGCTTCGCCTGCTCTTCGTCGAGCGGGAATGCGAAGGGCCGGCGCAGCCGGGAATAGCGTTCCCGCGCGAGTTCGGCATCGTGGCCGTACGCGAGCGGGTCGAGGCTCAGCGTGTTGATCACCTGTTCCGGAATCGGTCGAACGCCATCGCCGGGGTCCGAGGCGGTGGCGAGCACGGGCACCCGAAGGCGTCCGGCGTCGCGGGATTCCCCCACCGGGGTTGCAGGCGCCACGCCGGGCGTCGCGGGTTCCCCGAACGGATTCCGAAGCAGTTCCCACGCGCTGAGCATGGCGTCGTGGTCGATACGGCCGGTGCGTCCGCGGCTCTTCGCCCGGGCCCACGCGCGATACGTCGCTTCGTGAGCCGAGTCGTCGATGGCGTGCGCGATGCGGGCGGCGACTTCTTCGCTCGGCACCTTGCGGCTGTTCTCGATATTGAAGAGGAACGACGGTGCGAGGCCGCCGGTTGCTTCGCTCAAGCGCTTGAGCGACCAGCCGAGTGCCAGGCGCCGCGTCCGGATTCGATTCGCGACCGGATCTTCGGTCGCCGGGCGGGCCTTGACGGCGGTGCTGATGGAGTCGTTCATGAGTGAAAAGCTACGCCATTCTCTTTGCGGGCTCCACAACTCCCGTGTGGGCCGTTGGTAGCGGTCCCAAAGTCGCCCCTCGGGGCCTTCGGGACCACGCCCGTCCTCCCGCCGGAGCGGGCGGAGCGGCATCCCGGCGTTCCTGCGGCATGTGCGCACCGCTTGTTCCCTCTCGGGCGCCCCTCTAGGCTCCGCGCGGCTTCGCACGAACCGCGCATCTTCTTCACCCGGAGGTTTCATGCTTCGTCGTCTGTGTCTCGCCGCCGCCCTGCTCGCGCTCGCGAGCGCGAGCGCGTTCGCGGCCACGCCGAAACCGGCCGCGCTGTCGCCCGAGCGCTTCCGCGTCGAACGCGATTCGCTTCCGAACGGCCTGCAGGTCCTCCTGCACGAGGATCACAGCGTGCCCGCCGTGTGCTTCTTCCAGTGGTTCCGCGTGGGCTCGCGCAACGAGCGCCAGGGCATCACGGGTCTGTCGCACTTCTTCGAGCACATGATGTTCAACGGCTCGGCGAACGTCCCGCCCAAGCAGTACGACGTGCAGCTCGAATCGCAGGGCGCGTACTCGAACGCGTTCACGAGCTACGACCAGACCGCCTACTACGAGGAAGGTGGCACCGCGGCGCTCGAGACCATGATGCGCCTCGACGCCGACCGCATGCGCTCGCTGTCGCTGCTGCCCGACCTCCTCAAGAGCGAGGTCGAAGTCGTGAGAGAAGAGCGCCGCTTCCGCACCGACAACTCGGTGCCCGGCATGCTCGACGAGGCGCTGTACAGCGCGGCGTTCGTCGCGTCGCCGTACCACTGGCCCGTCGTCGGCTGGATGAAGGACCTCGAGCGCATCACGCGCGACGAGATGGTCGAATACTTCCGCACGTACTACGCGCCCAACAACTGCACGATCATCGTGTCGGGCGACTTCGATCCCGTGTGGGTGAAGGCCAAGCTGCGCGAATACTTCGGCGACATCCCGCGCCAGACGCCGCCGCCGAAGCCCGTGAACGCCGAGCCCGAGCAGCGCGGCGAGCGCCGCGTCTCGGTGCACTACCCGTCCGAGACCGTGACGTTCGTGGCGGGCTACAAGGCCGCGCCCGTGAGCGACCCCGATCACTACGCGCTCGAGATCCTCGCGGCCGTGCTCGGCGGCGGCGAATCGTCGCGCCTGCACCGGGCGCTCGTGTACGAACAGCAGATCGCGCTGTCCGCGGACGCGGGCTATCGCGCGCAGCTCGAGCCGGGATTGTTCGAGTTCTGGGTCGAGATGAAGCCGGGCGCCGCCGCCGCGGAGGGCGAGAAGGCGCTGTACGCCGAGCTCGACCGCCTCGTGAAGGACGGCCCGACGGAGCGCGAACTGCAGAAAGCGCGCAACCAGGCCGAATCGCGTTTCGTGTACACGCTCGAGACGAATCGTGGCGCCGCGCAGATGCTCGGGCGCTACGAACAGAATCACGGGGACTATCGCGCGCTCTTCGGCGCCGTGGACCGCTACCGCGCGGTGACGGCGGCCGACGTGCAGCGCGTCGCGAAGCAGGTGTTCGACGCCCGCCGCCGCACCGTCGCGACGCTGGTGCCGGAAAACGAAACGGAGGGCACGCGATGATCGCCCGCATGCGCCAGTGTGTCGCGCCGCTCGCCGCGGCGTTCGTGTTCGCCGCCGTGATCGCGGCCCCGGGCTCCGCGGCGACGGCCAAGTCCGCCGCCCCCGTGCGCGCCAAGCTTCCGAACGGCCTCACGGTGATCGTGCAGCCCTCGCCGCGGCTGCCCGTCGTGAGCTTCCGCCTCGTCGCCCGCGCCGGTTCGGTGCAGGACCCCGCCGGCAAGGAGGGGCTCGCGCGCATGACGGCGGAGCTGCTCACGCAGGGCGCGGGCGCCCGCAGCGCGCAGCAGGTCGCCGAGGACATCGAGTTCGTCGGCGGTTCGCTCGAGGCCGGAGCGCGCGCGGAGCAGCTCACCGTGTCGTGCGACGTGCTCACGAAGGACCTCGCCACCGGACTCGGGCTCTTCCACGACGTGCTCGTGAAGCCCGCGTTCGCGCAGGAGGAGTTCGCGCGCAAGCAGGAGGAGGCGCTCGGCGTGATCGCGTCCAACCGCAGCGAGCCGTCGGTGATCGCCGAGCAGGCGTTCGCCGCGTACCTGTGGGGCGACAGCCCGCTCGCGCATCCGGCGATCGGCACCGAGAAGAGCGTGAAGGGGCTCACGCGCGACGACGTCGTGTCGTTCCACCGCCGCTTCGTGGCGCCGGACCGCGCGCTGCTCGTGATCGCGGGCGACGTGAATCCCGCCGCGATCCTCGCGCAGGTGCGCAAGGTGTTCGCGGACTGGAAGCCCTCCGGTGAACCCGTGCGCGATCCGTACGGCGCGCCGGCCCCGGTCACGGCGCGGGCCATCCGCGTCGTGGACAAGCCCGAGGCGACGCAGGCGCAGATCCGCCTGGGTTGCATCGCGGTGCCGCGCAACCACCCCGACTACGACGCCATCCAGGTCGCCAACACGATCCTCGGCGACGGCTTCACGTCGCGGCTCGTGAACGCGATCCGCGTCGAGAAGGGTCTCACGTACAGCATCTCGAGCGGCTTCACGCAGCACCGCGGGGCCGGCGCCTTCCGCGTGAGCACTTTCACGCGCAACGCCAAGCTGCGCGAGTGCGTGGACGCCACGCTCGCCGAAATCGCGAAGCTCGCGAACGAAGGGCCGACGCAGGCCGAGCTCGACAAGGCGCGCAACTACCTCGTCGGGCAGTACCCGCTCGAGCTGCAGGCGGCCTCCGACCTCGCGGCGCAGATCGCGACCGTCGAGTTCTACGGCCTGCCTCAGGACTGGATCGCGAAGTACAACGACCGCGTGCGCGCCGTCACGATGGACGACGTGAAGCGCGTGCTCGGCGCGTACTTCTGCAGCGACAAGCTCCGCATCGTCGTGGTCACGCAGGGAGACGTCGCGAAGCAGGCGCTCGAAGGGCTCGGTCCGGTCGAGGTGAAACCGATCGACTGACCGCCGCGGCGGCGGCAGACGAAATCGCGAACGCGCGTCCGGTCCGCCTGGCGCGCGTTCGCCGTTCCCGGAGCGCGCCGTGCTAACGTGCCGCCCTCATGGCGGACGCACCCCCCGAGAAGCGCGGCCCCTTCGCCGGGCTGCATCGCAACGTCGTGGCGCTCGGCGCCACGTCGCTGCTCACCGACATTTCGTCGGAGATGCTCGTGCCGATCCTGCCGCTGTTCGTGACCGCGACGCTGCACGCGTCGGTCGCGAGCCTGGGCGTGATCGAGGGCGTCGCGGAATGCGTCGCGTCCACGCTCCGCCTCGTCTCGGGCCGGCTCGCGGACCGCGTGTCGCGCCGCAAGCCGTTCGTGCTGCTCGGCTACGGCCTCTCGGGCGCCGCGAAGCCGGCGATGGCGCTCGTGCAGTCGTGGTCCGGCGTGCTCGGCCTGCGCTTCACCGACCGCGTCGGCAAGGCGCTGCGCTCCCCGCCGCGCGACGCGCTCATCGCCGACTCGACCGCGGACACCGACCTCGGGCGCGCGTTCGGCCTGCATCGTGCGATGGACACGATGGGCGCCGCGATCGGCCCGCTGCTCGGATGGTGGCTGCTGTCGCGCTGGCACGGTGACGGCGCCGAGGGGTACCGCCGCATCTTTCTCGTGTCGGGCATTCCGGCCGCGCTCGCGCTGCTCGTGATCGTCTTCTTCGTGCGCACGCCGAAGGAATCGCGCCCGCGCACCGCGGCGCCCGGGCGCTGGACCGTGCCGCACGGGCCGTTCCGGCGCTTCCTGTGCGTGGACGTCGCGTTCCAGCTCGGCAACAGCAGCATGGCCTTCGCGCTGCTGCGCACGCAGGACGTGGGCTGGAGCGCGGGCCAGGTGTCGCTCGTCTACCTCGCGTACAACGTGCTGTACGCCGCGCTCGCGTTCCCGTTCGGCGGGCTGTCGGACCGCATCGGCCGGCGGCCGCTGCTGCTCGCGGGCTACCTGCTCTACGCTATCGCGTACGGCCTGTTCGCGACGGTGCCGACGCGCGCCGGCGCGCTCGCCGGCTTCCTCGTGCTCGCGGTGCACTCCGCGCTCATCGAGGGCCAGGCGAAGGCGCTGATCGCCGACCTCGTGCCGCGCGAGACGCGCGCGTCCGCCTACGGTGTGAGCGCGTCGCTCGCGGGGCTCGCGTTGCTGCCGGCGAGCATCGTCGCGGGCGCGCTCTGGGACCGCGCCGGCGCCGCGGCGCCGTTCGCGCTGGGCGCGGCTCTGTCTCTGGTCGCGGCGGGGCTGCTCGCCGTGCTGCTGCCGCCGCGTCACGGGGGGGAGCGCGCGCATGCGTGAGCGCGGCGAGTTCGAACGCATTCGCGATCTCGTCGCGGCGCTGCCGACGAGCGTGGGCGCCGGGCACGTGATCGTCGGCCCCGGAGACGACGCGGCGGTGCTCCGGCCCGAGGACGGCCGCGATCTCGTCGTGACCACGGACACGTTCGTCGACGGCCGGCACTTCCGCCGCGACCTGCTCGACGCGACCGCCGTCGGGCGCCGGCTCGCGGCCGCGAACGTGAGCGACGTCGCGGCGATGGCCGCACGGCCGCGCTGGGCGCTCGTCTCGTGCGTCGCCCCGCGCACGCTCGATGCCGCGTGGCTGCACGACGTGGAGCTGTCGTGCGCACGCGCACTCGCGGCCGAGGGCGCGGCCGTCGTGGGCGGCAATCTTTCCGAGGGCGACGGATCGTGCGCGTTCACGGTGACGCTGATCGGCGACGTCGCGCGCGGCGCGGCGTGGACGCGCGCGGGCGCCAGGCCCGGCGACGTGCTCGCGACGACCGGCCCCGTGGGCCACGCGGGCGCCGCGCTCGCGCTGGCGCTCGCCGCGACCCCGCCGTCGTTCGCCGCGGTGCCGGACTGGTTCGCGAAGCGCTACGTGTCGCCGCCCTCGCGCGTCGCGGTGGCGGAGGCGCTCGCGCGCACCGGCGCGGTGAGCGCGTGCCTCGACGTGAGCGACGGCCTCGCGGGCGACCTCGCGCACCTGTGCGAAGCGAGCGGTGTGGGCGCGCTGCTGGTCGAGGGCGACGCGTCGGCGGATCCGGCCCTCGAGCAGGCGGCGCGTGCGCTCGGGGTGAGCGGCGATGCGCTGCGCTTCGGTCCGAGCGACGACTACGAACTGCTGATCGCGCTCGACGCTCGGCGCTGGGCGGAATGCCGCGCCGCCGCGGAGGCCGCCGGCGCGCGGCTCACGCCGATCGGCGAGGTGACCGCGGAGCGCGCGATCGTGCTGCAGCGCGAGGACGGCTCACGCGAACCGGTACGGGGCGCGGGCTGGAGTCACTTCGCCTGAGCTGCAGGTTCTCGCCGCGCCCCGACCGCATCATCGGTAGAGCGTCTTGATCCGCCCCCACGTGGTGGGTGTCACCGGCGTGAGGCAGTTGTCCGAGCCACCGAAGTTCGGCGTCGGGTTCTCGTACCACCGCGCGGCGCCGTACTGCCCGCTCTGCCCGCAGAACTCGATCGAGCTGCCCGAGGCGACCGCGCCGACCGACGTGCCCGCGGTCCACAGCAGCGCGCTGGCCGCCGTCGCCTCGTTCTCCTGCGCGGCGGCGCCCCACGCGACGTAGTCGATGATCTGCGTCGCGTTCGTGAGCGCGGTGCTCTGCGTGTTCGGCACGTAGAGCGCGACGGAGCCCGCGGCGTCCGGCAGGCCGGCGGCGAGATTGAAGAACAGGTCGGTCGCCGTGTTCGTGCCGGATTGCCCCACGTGCAGCACGACGCGCCCGCCCGCGGGCACGGCGATGTTCGTGCTCGCGCCGATCGCGAGCGTCTGCACCGTCGCGCCCGAGATCTTCAGCCGGTACTTGCCGAGATCGCCCGTCGCGCCGAGGTTCGTGATCTCGACCAGGTCGGCGTTGCCCGCGGCGGTGTACTGCACCTCGGTGATGCGGAAGTCCGAGAGCGACGCGGTCGCGCCGGAGGCCACGAGGTCGAGTGTCGCGACCATGCTCAGCCCGTGGAAGCCGCAGAAGTAGTCGAGCGTGCCGGTGCGGTCGGACTTCCAGCTGAAGGTCTGGCCGGCGCCGGAACCGCCGCTGCCGAAGATTCCGTCGGGCGATGCGTTCGCGCCGCTGAACACCGAGTGTGTTCCGCCGACCCAGATCCACACCGCGTGGTCGCCCTGGTTGAGGGTCGCCGCCGAAGGCGTGAACGAGAAGCCGGAGAGGTCGATGCGCCGCTGGCGCGCGCCGGCGATCGCCACGGTGAGGACGAGGGCGGCGAGCACGGCGAACGCGTGCATCAGCAGGCGGCGAGACATGGTCGGCTCCCGGGGGTGACGGTGGGCGCGTCGCGGACGCGCCGGAGGGGGTGGGGGGCCGCCATGATGCACAAGCGTGGCCGAACACGGAAAGGAAATCGTGCCCTGCCACGGCAGGCGCGTGGTGGTGGGCGCGCTCGGCTGAACCGCCGGGCCTCGGCGGGCGCGGCCCGGCGGTTCCCTAGCGGAAGAGCACCTTGATCCGGCCCCAGGTGGTCGGCGTGACCGGCGTGAGGCAGTTGTCCGAACCACCGAAGTTCGGGGTCGGGTTCTCGTACCAGCGCGCGGCGCCGTACTGCCCGCTCTGCCCACAGAACTCGATCGAGCTGCCGGCGTTGACGACCGGCACCGCCGTGGAGGCGGACCACAGGGATGCGCTCACGGCCGTGGCCTCGTTCTCCTGTCCGCCCGAACCCCAGGCGACGTAGTCGATCAGCATGCTCGGGAGTGTGAGCGACGTGTTCACGGAGTTCGGCACGTAGAGCGCGACCGAGCCCGCCGCGTCGGGCAGGCCGGGGATGCCCGAGAAGTACAGGTTGTTCGCGTCGTTGATGCCGGACGCCCCCACGTGCACGACGAACTTCGCGCCCGCGGCGACCGGCAGCGTCGTCGCCGAACCGTTGCGGAGGAGGTTGCCGGTCGCGAGTCCCGCGCCCGAGACCTTCAGGCGATACATGCCGAGGTCGCCGGTCGCGCCGAGGTTCGTGATCTCGATGAGGTCGGCGTTGCCCGCGACGTTGTACTGCACTTCGGTGATGCGGAAGTCCGAGAGCCCCTGCGCACCCGAGGCGACGACGTCGAGTCCGCCGACCATGCTCGGCCAGTGCGGGATGCAGTAGTACTGGATGAGCCCCGAGGCGTTCGCCTTCCACGTGTACGTCGCGTTCGAGATGCCCGCGTCGCCCGAGTTGAACTTGGCCGTGCCCGGCGTCGGCGTGACCGGCACGTCCGCCGTGTCGCCCTGCGTCACGGTGTGCGACGTGTTGTTCCAGATCCACACCGCGTGATCGCCGAGGTTCATCGAGGCGTAGCGGGGCGTGAAGTCGAAGTTCGTGACGTTGATGCGGACCTGCTTCGCCGAGGCGAACGGCGCGGCCAGCGCCAGCAGCGCGAGCGCGGCGGCGGCCATGCGGAACGGACGGGACGGCATGAGTGGGGCTCCTCGTGGCGGACGTGCTCCGCCCTGGCGAATCTAGTCGGCCCGGCGGACCCGGCGCGGAGCGCCCGGCGAGGCGACGAGCTTGCGCGTGCCCGCCGGCGTGGACCTGGCGGCCACGGGCGTGCGCTTGCGCGTTTCGGTGCGGGAGGATGGAACGGGCGCGGCCTTGCGGCGCGGTCGCTCGGGCTTGCCCGCCTTCGGACGGGCGGGAGCCGGCGCACTCGCGCGCTTCACCTTCACGGTGGCGGCGGCGATGACTCGGTCGGCCTCGAGCGGCAGCATGTCGCGGAAGCGCGACTCGAGACCGAGCAGGAACTTCTTGCGGGGCAGGCCGCCGGCGTAGCCGACGAGCTTGCCGTCCGCGCCCAGCACGCGATGGCAGGGCACGAAGATCATGACGGGATTCTGGTTCGCGGCGAGTCCCACGGCGCGCGCGGCCTTCGGCTCGCCGATCGCCTTCGCGATCTCGCCGTAGCTGCGCGTCTCGCCGTAAGGGATCTGCAGCAGTGCGTTCCAGACCTTGAGCTGGAACTCCGAGCCCGCGAGGTCGAGCGGCGGGTTCAGGTGACGAGCGGCGCCCGAGAACCACTGTTCGAGCTGGTCGGCGAGCGGGCGCAGGCCGCGCACGGAGTGCTCCCAGACCGCGTTCGGGCACTCGGGCGCGTGCGCCGCGATCGTGCGCTTGAGACTGCGCTTGTCCATGAACTCGACGTAGCGCAGGCCGCGCTCGGTGGCCGCGACGAACAGCAGGCCCAGCGGGGACGGGGCCGAGATCACGTGATAGGAAAGACGCATGGGCGGCAGTCTAGGGGCAGGGCCAGAATGGCCGCAAGCGAGAGGGCCGCACGGGACGACCCGTGCGCCGCGCGGCGTGGTCGGTCAACGTCCGCGTGGAGGCCGCGGCAGCAGCGCGCCGGTGCGCCGTGCGTACGCGCGCCACTCGTCGCCGAAGCGCTCCGCGAGCAGCGCCTCCTCCGAACGGATGCGCAGCCGCTGCGCCGCGAACATGAGCAGCGGCAGCGGCGCCGCCAGCGCGCTCCCGAACGCGAGCGACGAGCCGAGCGTCGCGAGCAACGCCCCGAGGTAGCCCGGATGGCGCACGACCGCGTACCAGCCGCGCGTCTCGAGCGCGTGCTCGCGCTGCAGCGACACGAGCGGAGAGAACCGCGCGCCGAGCTGCAGCATGGCGGAGATGCGCACGAACAGCCCCGCCGCGACGAGCGCGACGCCGCACCACGACACGGTGTTCGCGTGCGGCAGCGTGAACAGCGCGCGGCTCGCGCCGAACGCCGCCGTCATCGGGGTCACGAGCGGGATCACGAACAGCACCGCCATCGCGGCAGGGTCGGGACGCTTCTCGGTCATGTCCTGCGCGCGCGTCGGGCGCCGCACCGAGAGCAGCATGCCGGTCGCGGCGAAGAGCACCAGAAGCGCGATCGCCCGCGGATCGCGCGCGAGCCGGTCGAATCCGCCGAGGCCGAGCGCGAGCAGCACCGCTTCGAAGCCGGTCCAGGCCAGCGACAGCAGGAGGGAGAGCACGGGGGAACGTCGAGGCGCGTCGCTCATGACGGCGCAATCTAGCCGCCGTGAAGTACGCGTGCCAGCGGGCGCCCTTGCGGCGGCGGTGAGCCGGGGACTAGGTTCCGTCACGCGTGACGCGCTTTCGCCGACTTCATACCGGAGATCCACCGCCATGGACGCACTCGGCCAGTTCCATCCGCAGATCGTGCACACCCCCGTCGCGCTGCTGATCTTCAGCGCCTTCTTCGCCGTCGTCGGCCGCCTGTTCGATCGCGAGTGGGTGCGCCGGGCGTCGGTGCTGCTGCTCGTGTTCGGGTTCCTCGGCTCGTTCGCCGCGATGCGCTCGGGTTTCGCCGCGCACGAAGTGCCCGAAGACGAGCAGGGCGTTCCCGAGCACGTCATCGAGGAGCACGCCGAGAAGGGCCAGTTCACGTTCTACCTCGCCGGCGGTGCACTGGCCGCGCTCGTCGTGGCCTCGCGCCTCGCCGGTCCGGCCGCCGCCGCGGTCTCGGGGCTCGCGCTCGTGCTGCAGATCGGCGCCGCCGTCATGGTCGGCGTGACCGGTCACGAGGGCGGCGAGCTCGTGTACGAACACGGCGCCAACGTGCGCGTGGACGGTCAGCTCGTGCGCTCGGCGGGCGCGGGCGCGGCGCGCGAGATGTCCGGTGGAGCGGGCGCCGACACGGTCGCCGCCGCGGGCGAAGCCGGCGAAGCCGGCGAACACGGGGAGCACGAACACGGCGGCAAGTGACGCGGCCGGAAACACGAACGCCCCGGAACTCGCGATCGAGTTCCGGGGCGTCGTGCTTGCGACCGATGCGCGGTCAGCGACGCGGCGCGAAGAGCAGCTCGCGCTTCTCCCAATCCACCGACACGCGGCGGTCGCGGAAGAACGCCGGGCCGAGCAGCCCGTCGCGGCGGACGCCGTGGCGCCAGAACTCCTGCACGTCCACCGCGCCACTCCAGCCCGGGACCTTGTCCGCGACGATCGAGCCGAGCGCGATGGTCGGCGCCGTCACCCGCGACCACGGCCGGCCCTGCAGCAGCGCGCCGACGCTGCGCACCGCGTTCGCCAGCTTGCCGGGCTTCATGCCGAACTCCTCGAACATCTCGGCGGCGCCGCCGATGCCGGCGTCGGGCAGGCCCGTGCCCACCTGGAGCGCGGTCTTGCGGCCGCCGTTCACGGAGCCGTAGACGACCATCTCGCCCTCGCCCCACATCTCGAACGGCACGCGCACCACACCCGCGGGCGCCGGCGGCGTCGCACGCCCGATCTCGAGCCGGTTCTGGCGGTAGTCCATCGTCAGGCCCAGCCGTCGCAGCATCGGCAGGCCGATGACGCCGGCGATCGACACCCCCTGCGGATTCACGCTGAGGCTGTACTTGCGCAGCGACGTGATCGCCGCGGGCAGGTTGCGCACGGTCACCCCGCCGAGCGTGACGCTCGCGAGCACGCCGTTGCGCGCGCTCAGCCGCCCTCCCAGCCACACGATGCTGCGCTCGCCTTCGGGCGAAGTGACGCGGCACAGCCGCGCCGACGAGGGATCGATCAGCATCTCGGTGGCGCCGAAGTCCACCGCCATGAGCACGGCCTGACCGTTCAGCTTCGCCTTCACGAGCGGCACCGGCCACGCGCGCTCGAAGTTCACGATCGCGACGCCGTCGCCGGCGTACTCGACTTCGGCCGCCGGCGCTTCCGCGAGCGCCTCGAGCTGCGCGATCCGGCCCGCCTCGTCCTCGAGCTTGCCCGCGAGGGCGAGCGCGCCCTTCCAATCCTCGCGGCGCACGGCGAGGCCGTAGCGGTCGCGCACCGCGCCCTCGAAGTCGCCGGCGAGCGCGAGCAGCGAATCGGCCCGGC
>JBGANH010000075.1:0-15621 GCA_044222365.1 Candidatus Eiseniibacteriota bacterium | reverse complement strand
CCGAACGCATCGCTGCAGCGCGACTGGCGCCAGTTCGGCGCCGAGGCGTTCGCGTTCGAGACGCTCGACGTGCTGGTGCCCGCGAAGCCTCCCGTACGCGATCCACTCGGCGAACTGCGCACGCTCGAGGGGCTCTGGCGCGAACGCCTGCGGCAGCTCTACGGCCCGGGCTACCAGCGCACCGAGAAGTCCTCGGGCCCCTGAACGAAAGAAGGCGGGCGGGCCGCACCGGGCCCGCCCGCCTCTTCGTGAAGTACGGAACGCTAGGCGAGCACCGCCGAATCGAGCGACTTCGGGATCGCGGCCGTGAGGATTTCGGGCGCGCCGTCGGTGATGCGCACGTTGTCCTCGATGCGGATGCCGCCGAAGCTCTCGAGCGCGTCGACGCGGTCCCACGCGACGCAGTCGGCGTACTTCGCGCGCTTCTCGGGGTCGCGCAGCAGCGCCGGGATGAAGTAGATGCCCGGCTCGACCGTGATGACGTAGTCGCGCTCGAGCGGCAGGTCCGTGCGCAGCATGTTGAGCCCCGGGCGCGTGCTGCGGACGCGGCCCGGCAGGTAGCCGCTCGCGTCGCGCACCCCGAGCCCGACCAGGTGGCCGAGCCCGTGCGGGAAGAACAGCGCGTGCACGTCGCGCTCGACGAGCGCGGCGGGATCGCCCTTCACGAGGCCCATCTCGCGCAGCCCGGAGAGCACCCCGTGGCAGGCCTGCATGTGCAGTTCGCGCCACTCGGCGCCCCGCACGCAGCCGGCGACCGCGCACTCCTCGATGCCGAGCACGACGGCGTAGAGCTCGCGGAAGAAGCCCGGGTCGCCGCCCGCCACGCGATACGTGCGGGTGACGTCGGAGGTGTAGCGGCGGATCTCGGCGCCCGCGTCCACGAGCACGACGTCGCCCGGCGCGGCGCGGCGGTCACTCGGCGCGAAGTGCAGCACCGCCGAGTTCGAGCCGATCGCCACGATCGAGCCGTAGCCCGTGCGGTCGCCGCCCGCGCGGAAGAAGTCCGCCTCGAGCTCGATCTGCAGCTCGCGTTCGCTCACGCCCGCGCGCAGACGCGGCAGGAGGCGTTCGTACGCGACGGCGCTCGCCGCGCAGGCCGCGCGGATGCGCTCGAGTTCGGCGGAGTCCTTCGGGCGGCGCGCGTGCATGAGCGCGTCGCGCAGCTCGGCCGCGCGCGCGTCGTCGTTCGCGATGCCGCTCACACCGGCGCCGCCGGCGCCGAGCAGGATCACCCGCCGCTCCGACCTCGAGGCCAGCCAGCCCTCGAACTTCGAGAACGGCGTCCCGGGTGCGTCACCGCGGCCTTCCCAGACGCGCTCGCCGACCGTGGTCTCGGGCACGAAGTCCGTCCAGCCTTCCTTGGGGTCGTACGCGAGCACGCCGCCCGGGAACTCGTGGTCGGTGAGCCAGAAGTACTCGGCGTGGGCGAGGTAGGGGTAGGTCTGGTCGGCTCCGCCGGGCACGCCGATCGGGTGGCCGGCGGGAATGAGGATGATTTCGGTATCGGTGGCGAATGCGGCGGCCGCGCGGGCGCGGCGCTGCTCCAGAAGCGCGGTGGGAGTGGTCATGGCGCGGCACGTTAGCATGCCGCCGCGCACGCTCCGCAGGCGGCCGTCCGCCGGAGGGGCACGCTCGTCGCGAGACGAGTTCTTGACTTCCGCCCCTCGAGGGCTGTAAACGGTTACATCACGTTTCGGGCGGCCGCCCTCGCGCGCTCGGAGTGCCCGCCGCGTGCGCGTTCGCACGTAGCAGGGTGTTCGCTCGAAGCCCAGGGAAAGGGGTGCGCGGTTGGCGACCATTCGGGATGTCGCACGTGAAGCGGGAGTGTCGATCGCGACGGTGTCGCGCGTCTTCAACGACAGCTCGCTCGTCAGCGAGGCCACGGTGCGCAACGTGCGCGAGGTCGCCTCGCGCCTGAACTACTGGCCCAACGGCGTCGCCCGCAGCCTCATCACGAGCCGCACGCACGCGCTCGGCGTGCTGCTGCCCGACATGTACGGCGAGTTCTTCTCCGACGTCATCCGCGGGCTCGACACCGCCGCGCGCCAGCACGGTTTCCACCTGCTCGTCTCGAGCTCGCACGCCGACAGCGAGGCGCTCTCGGACGCGCTGCGCTCGATGAGCGGCCGCGTGGACGGCATGGTCGTGATGGCACCCGACGTGGACGCACCCGAGGCGGTCCGCGGATTCTCGGTGCACTGCCCGGTCGTGCTGCTCAATCCCGGCGGCGAGGTGGACGAGTGCGACACGATCGCGATCGCCAACGCCGAGGGCGCCTCCGACATGGTGCGCCACCTGCTGGGGCTCGGGCACAGGCGCATCGCGTTCGTGCGCGGCCCGCAAAAGAACCTCGATTCCGAGCAGCGGCTGCAGGGCTACCGCGCCGCGCTGCGCGAGGCGGGGATCGCGCCGTCGCCGGACCTCGAGCTGCAGGGCGACTTCACCGAGCCCTCGGGCTACGAGGCCGCGGTCGAACTCGCGCGCCGCACGGACCGCCCGACCGCGGTGTTCGTCGCGAACGACCACATGGCCGTGGGCGTGCTGAGCGGGCTGCTCGACTCCGGCGTTTTGGTGCCGGGCGACATGGCCGTGACCGGATTCGACGACATCGCGATGGCGCGCTACACCTCGCCGCCGCTCACGACCGTGCGCGTGAACACGTCGCTGCTCGGCGAGCGCGCGGTCGAACTGCTGCTGCGCGCGCGGCGCTCGGCCAATCCGGACGTGAAGCAGCACGAGGTGCTGCCCACGTCGCTCGCGGTCCGCACGTCCTGCGGCTCCCGCCCGCGACGCGGAGACGACGCGCTTCGCTGGCGCAAGAACCGTACGATCCCGGCCGCGATCGACTGACGGCCGTACCCCGGAGCCCCCACGTGACCCCGAACGTCCGTACCGCCCTCCGCATCGCCCTGTGTTCCGCGGCCGTGCTCGTGGCGGTGGGAGGGAGCGCCTGCGCCGGACGGCGCGCGCCCGCGCCCGCCGCGCCCCACGCGCCGGTGTCCACCGTGATGTCCTACGCCGACGCGACGCCGGAGCAGCGCGCGTTCGTGGACACGCTCGAGCGGCGCACGTTCTTCTGGTTCTGGGACACCGCCGACCCGGTGACGGGGCTCACGCCGGATCGGTGGCCGACGAAGTCGTTCTCGAGCGTCGCCGCGATGGGGTTCGGGCTCGCCGCGTATCCCGTCGGCGTCGAGCGCGGCTGGGTGTCGCGCGAGGACGGCGTGCGCCGCACGTACGAAACGCTGCGCTTCCTGTGGCTCGCGCCGATGGACTCGGCCTCGACGCGCACGATCGGCTACCGCGGGTTCTACTACCACTTCCTCAACCCGCACGACGGCTCGCGCTTCGAGAAGCTCGAACTTTCCTTCATCGACACCGGGCTGCTCGTGGCCGGGGCGCTCTTCTGCGGCGAGTACTTCGATCGCGACACGCCCATGGAGCGCGGTATCCGCGCCTATGCCGACTCGATCTACCGGCGCGTGGACTGGGCCTGGATGCAGAAGCGCGCGCCGCTCATGGCGCTCGGCTGGACGCCCGAGCAGGGGCACCTGCCCTACGACACCGGGCACTACAACGAGACGATGGTGATGCTGCTGCTCGCGATGGCGTCGCCGACCCATCCCGCGCACCCCGACACGTGGCGCAAGTACACTGAAGGCCATCGCTGGGGCACCTTTCACGGTCAGGAGTATCTCGGCTTCGCGCCGCTGTTCGGGCACCAGTCCTCGCACCTGTTCGTGGACTTCCGCGGCATCCGCGACGCGTACATGCGCGGCAAGGGCATCGACTACTTCGAGAACTCGCGGCGCGCGACGCTCGCCCAGCGCCAGTACGCCATCGACAATCCCGGCGGGTGGGACGCGTACGGACCGCTCGAGTGGGGACTGTCGGCGTGCGACGGCGGCATCGACGGCGACTTCGTCGTGGACGGCCGGCAGCGGCACTTCCAGACGTACTGGGCGCGCGGCGCCTCGCACACGGAGGTGCTCGACGACGGCACGATCACGCCCAACGCAGCGGCGGGTTCGATCGCGTTCGCTCCGGAGGTCGTCGTGCCCACGCTCATGCACATGAAGGAGCGGCACGGCGAGCGGCTGTGGGGCGCCTACGGCTTCCTCGACGCCTACAACCCGACGCTGCGCCTGCCGGACCGCGCGGCGCAGGGCATCGACCCCGAGCGGGGCTGGTACGACCACGACTACCTCGGCATCGACCAGGGGCTCATCGTGCTCATGGCGGAAAACTGGCGGAGCGGGCTGCTCTGGGAGCGGATGCGGCGCAACCCGCACCTCGTGCGCGGGCTGAAGCGCGCGGGCTTCACGGGCGGCTGGCTCGACGCCGCGGGCGCGTCGCGGTGAACTTCCGCGTTTTCGCCGTGCTCGCCCTCGCCGTCGCGGCCGCCGCCGTGGGGACGGGCTGCGCGCCGAAGGACTCGCGGACCGTGGTCCGCATGTGGGCGATGGGACGTGAAGGCGAGGTCGTGCAGGAACTGCTGCCGGCGTTCGAGCGCGAGAATCCCGGTGTGCGCGTGATCGTGCAGCAGGTGCCGTGGTCGGCCGCGCACGAGAAGCTCATCACGTCGTACGTCGGCAAGTCCACGCCCGACGTGAGCCAGCTCGGCAACACGTGGATCCCCGAGTTCGCCGCGCTCGGCGCGATCGAGCCGCTGAACGAGCGTCTCGCGAGCGGCGCGGCGTTCGATTCGTCCGCGTTCTTTCCCGGCATCTGGGACACGAACGTGCTCGAAGGCGCCGTGTACGGCGTGCCGTGGTACGTGGACACGCGGCTGCTCTTCTACCGCAAGGACATCCTCCGCAAGGCCGGCTACGACCGTGTGCCGGGCGACTGGGCCGGCTTCACGCAGGCGCTGCGCGACGTGAAGCGCGTCGTGGGCGAGGACAAGTTCGCGATCTTCCTGCCGACCAACGAGTGGAACCCGCCCGTCATCGCCGGACTGCAGGCCGGCTCTCCGCTGCTCGCCGACGACGGCACGCGCGCGGCGTTCCGCGATTCGGCGTTCCGGCGCGGCTTCGACTGGTACATGAACCTCTACTTCGAGAACCTCGCGCCGAGCATCTCGGGCAACGAGGTCGCGAACCTGTACCAGGAGTTCGCGCGGGGCTACTTCAGCATGTACATCAGCGGGCCGTGGCAGCTCGGCGAGTTCCGCAACCGCCTGCCCGCGGAGCTGCAGGACGACTGGGGCACCGCGCCGCTGCCGGGACCCACGGGCCCCGCATCCGGCGTTTCGCTCGCCGGCGGCTCGAGCCTCGTGCTCTACCGCGCCTCGAAGCACAAGGCGGAAGCCTGGAAGCTGATCGAGTACCTCGCGCGCCCCGACGTGCAGCTCGAGTTCTGGCGGCTCTCGGGCGACCTGCCCGGGCGGGTCGAAGCCTGGCGCGACCCCGCGCTGCAGGCCGACCCGAACATGCGCGCGTTCGGCGAGCAGCTCACGCGCGTCGTCGCCACGCCCAAGGTGCCGGAGTGGGAGCAGATCGCGATCCGGGTGCAGGAGCAGGTCGAGCGCGCGGTGCGGCGTGCGGCCCCGCCCGACACCGTGCTGTCCGATCTCTCGGTGCAGGTGGACCGCATGCTCGAGAAGCGGCGCTGGCTGCACGCGCGCCGGCGGGGAGAAGCGCGATGAGCCACCTGACCTCCGAACGCCGCCAGGCGCGCGCCGCGTGGGGCTTCCTCGCGCCGGCGCTCACGCTCATCGGCGTCTTCTTCTTCGTGCCCGTGCTCGCCGGGTTCGTGATGAGCTTCACGGACTTCGACATCTACGCGATCGGCTCGCCCGACACGATCCGCTTCATGGGACTCGAGAACTACCGACAGGTCGTGACCGACCCCGAGTTCTGGCGGGCGCTGCGCAACACGCTCTACTTCGTGGTCGTCGGCGGTCCGCTGTCGGTGATCGCGTCGCTGTCGGCCGCGCTGCTCGTGAACGCGAAGATCGCGCGCTTCAAGGGGCTCTTCCGCACGATCTACTTCCTGCCCGTCGTCACCACGATGGTCGCGGTCGCGATCGTGTTCCGCTACCTGCTGCACCCCAAGTACGGCCTCGTGAACCAGGCGCTCGGCTTCCTGCACGTGGGCCCGATCGACTGGCTCGGCGATCCGCACTGGTCCATGCCCGCCATCGTGCTGCTCGCCGTGTGGAAGAACTTCGGCTACAACATGCTCATCTTCATCGCGGGGTTGCAGTCCATCCCCGAGGAATTGTACGAGGCCGCCGAACTCGACGGCGCATCGGCGCGCGACCGGTTCCGGCACGTGACGCTGCCCTCGCTCGCGCCCACGTTCCTGTTCGTCGGCGTGATGACGATGATCGGGCAGTTCCAGATCTTCGCCGAACCGTACGTGATGACGCAGGGCGGGCCGCTGCGCTCGACCGTGAGCGTCGTGATGCTCATGTACGAGCAGGGCTTCCGCTGGTGGCGGATGGGCTACGCGACGTCCATCGCGTTCGTGCTCTTCGTCATCATGCTGGTCGCGACGCTGATCCAGATGCGGCTGCAGGGGGAGGGACGGAAATCGTGAAACGCGCGCTTCCCTCGCTGTTCGTGCACGCGCTGCTCGTGCTCGGCGCCCTCGTCACGCTGACGCCGTTGCTGTGGATGGTTTCGGCGTCGTTCATGCCGACCGGGCAGGCGAGTTCGTTCCCGCCGCCGCTGCTGCCGTCGAAGCCGACGCTCGAGCACTACGTGGACCTGTTCACGCGGCTGAACCTCGCGCGCGACTTCGCGAACTCGCTGTTCGTCACCGTGAGCGTGACCCTGTTCTCGCTGGTCGTGAACTCGATGGCCGGGTACGCGTTCGCGAAGCTGCGCTTCGCCGGACGCGAGGCGGTCTTCCGCGTGCTCGTCTCCGCCATGGTCATCCCGGCGCAGGTCGGGATGATGCCGCTGTTCCTCATGGTGAAGGGCATGGGCCTCGTGAACACGCCGTGGGGCGTGATGATCCCGGGGCTCGCCGGCGTGTTCGGCATCTTCATGATCCGCCAGTTCGCGCAGAGCATCCCCGACGACCTGCTCGACGCCGCGCGCATCGACGGTGCGAGCGAGTGGCGCATCTACTGGACGATCGTGATGCCCGTGCTCAAACCGATCCTCGTCACGATGGCCACGTTCAGCTTCCTCTCGTCGTGGAACGACTTCATGTGGCCGCTCATCGTGCTGAGCGACGACAGCAAGTACACGCTGCCCGTCGCGCTCGCCAATCTCGTGGGCGAGCACGTGCAGGACACCGAGCTCATGATGGCCGGCTCGGTCCTGACCGTGCTGCCCGTGCTCGCCGTCTTCCTCGTGATGCAGCGCTCGTACATCCAGGGCGTGCTCATGGGCTCCGTGAAGGGCTGATCCCCATGTTCCTGCTGGCGCCGCTGTTCGGCGTGGCGCTCGCGGCCGCGGCCGCGTCCGCCGCCCCCGCACGTCCCGTGGTCGTGGACGCGTTCGAATCCACCGCTCCCTGGAAGGCGCAGCCCGCCGACGGCGTGTCGCTCGCTTTGGCGACCGACGCGGGCGCCGTCGGCCGCGCGATGCGGCTCGATTTCGACTTTCACGGTGGTGGCGGCTACGCGGTGGCGCACCGCGCGGTCGCGCTCGACCTGTCCGGGAACTGGCGCTTCACGTTCCGCATGCGCGGCGAGTGCGACCCCAACAACCTCGAGTTCAAGCTCATCGACGCGAGCGGCGAGAACGTCTGGTGGGTGAACCGCCGCGACGTCGTCTTCTCGAAGGACTGGACCACCGTCACGATCAAGAAGCGCCACGTGAGCTTCGCGTGGGGACCGCGCGGTGGCGGCGAGCCCGGACCGATCGCGGCGCTCGAGTTCGCCGTCACCGCCGGCAAGGGCGGCAAGGGTTCCGTGTGGCTCGACGACCTGCGTTTCGAGCCGCTGCCCGCACCCGAGGCCAGCCCACGGCCGATCGTGGCGAAATCCTCGAGCGGATCCGGCGCCGCTGCCGTCGACGGCGACGCCGCGAGCGCGTGGAGGCCGGCGTCCTCCGATCGCGAGCCGGTCCTGACGCTCGACTTCGGCACGATGCGCGAGTTCGGCGGTCTGCAGCTCGCGTGGGGCGCCGGCGCGCACGCGGCCGACTACGTGGTCGAACTTTCGGACGACGGCAAGGCGTGGCGCGAGGCGCAGCGCGTGCGCGGCGGCAACGGCGGCGACGATTTCCTGCCCATGCCGGAGAGCGAAGCGCGCTTCGCTCGGCTGCGCGTGACTCGCGCCGGTGGCGCGGCGGGGATCGCGCTCGCGGAGTGCGTCGTGCAGCCGCTCGAGTGGACCGAGACCCGCGACCGATTCCTCGCCGCCGTCGCGGCACGTGCGCCGCGCGGGCGCTACCCGCGCGCGATGCTCGGCGAGATGACCTACTGGACCGTCGTCGGTGTGGACGGGGACTCCGAGGACGGCCTCATCGACGAGTACGGCCGGATCGAGCTGGGCAAGGGCCGGATCGCGGTCGAGCCGTTCCTGCGCGACCGCGGCCGCACGCTGACGTGGAACGACGTCACGCCGACGCAGTCGCTTCGGGAGGGACAGCTGCCCGTGCCGGTCGTGGAGTGGACCGCGGGCGACCTGCGCCTGAGCGTGACCGCGTTCGGCGCCGGAGCCGCGGCGCACTCGGCGCTCTTCGCACGCTATCGGCTGCACAACGGCGGGGCCCAGGCGCGCCGCGACACGCTGTACCTCGCGCTGCGGCCCTACCAGGTGAACCCGCCCTCGCAGTTCCTCAACACGCCCGGCGGGTACTCGCCCGTGCGGGAGCTGACGTGGAACGACCGCAGCGTGGTCGTGAACCGCGAGTATGGCGTCAGCAGCCTCACGCCGCCGTCCGCGTTCGGCGCCGTCGCGTTCGCGCAGGGCGACGTCACCGACTTCCTCGTCGAGGGCCGCCTGCCGCCGGCGGCGCGCATGACGGACCCGGACGGACTGGTCTCCGGCGCGCTCGCCTACGTGCTCGACGTGCCCGCGGGGGGCGAGGCCGAGGTGAACGTGTACTTCCCGCTGCACGACCCGCCGGCGGAGCCGGGCCTGCCGCCCGACTCCGCGAAGGTCGTGCGCTACGTCGGCGATCTGCAGCGCGCGGCCGAATCGCGATGGCGGGAGCGGCTCGACCGCGTCACGATCCAGCTGCCCGATTCCGACGCCGTGCACGCGCTCAAGGCGCAGCTCGCGTGGGTGCTCCTCAACCGCGACGGTCCCGCGATCCAGCCGGGTACGCGGTCGTACGCGCGCTCGTGGATCCGCGACGGTTCGCTCACCTCGAGCGCGCTGCTGCGCCTGGGCGAGACCGAGGCGGTGCGCGACTTCCTCCGCTGGTTCGCGCCGCACCAGTACGCGAACGGCAAGGTGCCCTGCTGCGTGGATCACCGCGGTGCCGACCCGGTGCCGGAGCACGACAGCCACGGCGAGCTCATCTACCTGATCACCGAGTTCTACCGCTACACGGGCGACCGGGCGTTCGCGGATTCGCTCTGGCCGCACGTGGCCGCGGCGGCGGGCTACCTCGACACGCTGCGCGCGCAGCGCCGCACGCCGGAGTGGCGCTCGCAGTCGGGTGGCAAGTTCTTCGGACTGCTGCCGCCGTCCATCAGCCACGAGGGCTACTCGGCGAAGCCGATGCACTCGTACTGGGACGACTTCTGGGCGCTTCGCGGCTACAAGGACGCCGCGTACCTCGCCGGCGTGCTCGGCAAGAGCGAGCGCGCGGCGCTCGAGCGCTCGCGGGACGAGTTCGAGGCCGACCTCGTCGCCTCGATCGGAGCGGCGATGCGCGACAAGGGCATCGACTACGTGCCCGGCTGCGCCGATCTCGGCGACTTCGACCCGACGAGCACCTCCATCGGGCTCACGCCCGGCGACGCCGCGGGAGTGCTGCCGCGCGGTGCGCTCGAGCGCACCTACGAGAAGTACTGGCAGTTCTTCACCGCGCGGCGGGACGGACGCGAGGCCTGGGACGCGTACACGCCCTACGAATGGCGCAACGTCGGCGCGATGGTGCGGCTCGGATGGCGCGATCGCGCGCACGAGGCGCTGCAGTGGTTCCTCGGCAACCGCCGCCCGCGCGGCTTCCAGCACTGGGCGGAGGTCGTCTGGAAGGACGAGCGCACTCCGAAGTTCATCGGCGACATGCCGCACACGTGGTGCGGCACCGACTACGTGCGCTCGGTGCTCGACATGCTCGCCTACGAGCGCGAGGCCGATTCCTCGCTCGTGATCGGCGCGGGCGTCACCGAAGCGTGGCTCGACGCCGGTGTCGTCGTGCGCGGGCTGCACACGCGCTGGGGCGCCTTGAGCTTCACGCTCCGCCGCCAGCAGGGGCCGGGTGGCGCGCCGCGCATGTTCGCCACGATCGAGTCGCCGGACATGCGCGTGCCGCGCGGCGGCATCGTGCTCGACCTGCCGGCGGGATGGGCGAAATCGCTGCAGGTGGACGGCGAGCGCCGCGCACCGTCGGCGGACGGCACCGTCGTGCTGCACACCCTGCCGGCCGACGTGTCGTGGTGGCCCGAGCCTCCGCCGGCGAAGCGCACGCCGGCGACGCCGAAGGGCGGCGCGCGGCGGCGCTGAACGCCCCCGAACGCGAAGCGCCCCGCGCGGACGACGTTCCGTGCGGGGCGCTCGTTCGTGCGGTGGCGCGGCGTCAGGCGAGTGCGCCACCGTTCGTGCGGATCACGTCGCGGTAGAACCTGCCGCTCTCCTTGATCGTGCGGACCTGCGTGTCGAAGTCCACGTGCACGAGCCCGAAGCGCTGCGAGAACCCGGCGGACCATTCGAGATTGTCCATGAGCGACCACGCGTAGTAGCCGCGCAGGTCCACGCCACGTTCGATCGCCGCGAGGCACGCGCGCAGGTTCTCGCGATAGCAGCGCACGCGCAGCGGGTCGTCCACGCGGCCATCCTGCGCGGTGGGCGGGTCGGCGAACGCGCCACCGTTCTCGGTCACGTAGAGCGGCAGGTCGCCGTAGCGCTCCTTCACCCAGCACAGCGTGCGCGTGAGCCCCTCCGGGAAGAACTCCCAGCCCGTCGTCATGCGCAGCGCGCCTTCCGGCAGCACGCGTGCGTCGCACACGGGCGCGTTCGCGGGCTCGAAGCGCGTGAGCGCGCGCGTGTAGTAGTTGATGCCGAGGAAGTCGAGCTTCGCCGAGACGCGCGCGAGTTCCGCGGGCGTCCAGTCGCGCCAGCCGTCGCCGTAGATCTCCGCGAGTCCCGCGGGGACGCGGCCGAGCAGCAGCGGATCGCAATACTGCTCGTTGAAGTACGTGTGGGCCCGCGCCGTCGCGGCGACGTCCTCGGGGCGATCGCTCGCCGCGTCCTTGGGCTCGAGGTTCACGACGATCCCGATCGCGTGCTTCGCGCCGCACGCGCGGTAGCGCTCGACGGCGGCGCCGTGGGCGAGCAGCAGGTGACGCGCCGCGGTCGCGGCGTTCGCCACGCCCTTGCGGCCGGGCGCGTGCACGCCGTGCAGGTAGCCGCCGTCCACCGAAACCCACGGTTCGTTCAGCGTCGCCCACATGGGCACACGGTCTGCGAACGCGTCGAACGCGACCTGCGCGTAGTCGGCGAACCACTCCGGCGAGTCGGGATGCAGCCAGCCGCCCTCGTCGTCGAGCGCCGCGGGCAGGTCCCAGTGGTAGAGCGTCACGTTCGGACGAATGCCACGCTCGAGCAGGCGGTCCACGAGGCGGCGATAGAAATCGAGCCCCTTCTCGTTGACGCGTCCCCGGCCTTCGGGAAGCAGCCGCCCCCACGACAGGCTGAAGCGGTACGAGTGCAGGCCCAGCTCGCCCATGAGCTCCACGTCGGATTCCCAGCGGCGGTAGTGGTCGCACGCGACGTCACCGGTGTGCCCGAGTTCCGTGGCGCCGCTCGTGTGCGTGAAGCGGTGCCAGATGCTCGCTCCCGCGCCGTCGGCGAGCGGGGAGCCCTCGATCTGGTAGGCCGACGTCGCGGCGCCCCAGACGAAGCCTTCAGGAAACGTTTTCATCTCGTGTGTGTTCCTCGTGCCTGGCGTGAAGGGGAAACGCGTCGCGGCAGGATAGAGAGCACACCCCGAACCGTCCACCCCGAGCCCACGAACGGCCCGCGTTCCGGAGTGACAAGATGTTTCATGGCTTGATCTTGCCTGCGGATCGCACGTCCGTCGCGCGTCCATCCCGGGGGCCTTCCGGACGCCTCGGGTGTGGTCCCAAAAGACCATCTTTACAAAGACGCAATCGCCATGTAATCGTTTTCATCGTTCGCGGTGCGCAGATCCCTCTGCGGCGCGCCCGCGCCATCACGCCGAGCACAGCAGTCGTCCCCCAAACGCATCGGAGTCGGCCGTGGCAACCATTCGTGACGTGGCGCGTGAAGCCGGTGTCTCGATCGCCACCGTCTCGCGTGTCTTCAACCAGGCGTCACTCGTGAGCGAGCCCACCGCGACCCACGTGCGCGGCATCGCCGCTCGCCTCGACTACTGGCCCAACAGCGCGGCGCGTTCGCTCATCACGCACCGCACGCACGCGATCGGCGTTCTGCTGCCCGATCTGTACGGCGAGTTCTTCTCCGAAGTCATCCGCGGCATCGACCTCGCGGCGCGCACGGAGAAGTACCAGGTGCTCGTGTCGAGCTTCCACGCGAGCGCGGAAACGATCGTCTCCGCGATGCGAGCGCTGCGCGGCCGCATCGACGGGCTCATCGTGATGGTGCCCGACGCCGAAGCGCACACCGCGATCCAGGAGTTCGCGACCCGCTTCCCGGTCGTGCTCCTCAATCCCGGAGCGACCGCGCCCGAATGCGGCGCGCTCTCGATCGCGAACTACGACGGCTCGTACGCGGCCGTCTCGCACCTCGCCTCGCTCGGGCACCAGCGTATCGGCCTGCTGCGCGGTCCCGTGGGCAACCTCGACGCCGACGAACGCGCCCGCGGCTATCGCGACGCGCTGAAGGACGCCGGCCTGCCGTGGCACGAGTCGCTCGAGGTCGCCGGCGACTTCACGGAATCGGCCGGCTTCCGCGCCGCGGCCGAGTTCGTACACATGCGTCCGCGTCCGAGCGCCGTGTTCTGCGCCAACGACTACATGGCGATCGGCCTGCTGAGCGCGCTCCGCGACGCCGAAGTCGCGGTGCCGCAGGACATGGCGATCGTCGGCTTCGACGACATCGCGATCGCGCGCTACCTCACGCCCGCGCTCACGACCGTGCGCGTGGACGCGTGCTCGCTCGGCGAGCGCGCGCTGCGCCAGCTGCTTCCGTTCGCGCGCTCGCGCCGTCCGGCCGACGGCCAGCGCGAACAACTGCCGGCGTCGCTCGTCGTGCGCCAGTCGTGCGGAGCGCCGCAGCCTTCCGCGGGCGAGCCGCAGGGCGGGCGCGCTCGCCGGCGCGGACACGCTCCGGCACCGCATCATCGTGAAGCCCGGTTGTCCACGAACGGAGACGGCGCCACCGCCTGAGGGCGGCGCCGCGCGCGAGGGAGGGCCCCATCGCCGAGACCTGCGTCCACGTCGCACGAGCGCCGAGAAGGCGCCAGGGAAGTCGAAACGTCCGCCACACGAACGGTAAGCAAAGCATCCTTCTCGTCTGAACGGTTTTCCCGAGTCGTGTTTTCCACGGAGGAGGTTCCACTCATGAAGAAGGCAGGATGGGTGATCGCCCTGATGACGGGTGCGTTGCTCTGTGCTGCGCTGCCCGCCTGGGCGCAGTTCCAGCGCTACGACTACATCTGGGCGCGTACCACGGACGGCGCCGCGCTGACGCTCGACGGTCAGCTCAACGAGCCGCAGTGGGCGCAGGCCGAATCGCTCGTGATCACGACGCGACAGGACGGGCCGATTCCCGGCTCCGGCTGGAAGGACGAAGGCGGCTTCGTCTCGAGCGACCCGAACCGGGGCGTGTTCCGGTTCCTCGTGGTCGGCAACCAGCTCTGGCTCGGCGTCACGGTGCGCGACAGCTCGCTCGGCGGCTCCGCGCTCTTCAACCGTTTCGACGGCCTGCTCATGAGCCTCAAGGGCCACGACGACACCTACCGCCCGGCGCCGCCGCGCGAGCACTTCATGTCGTGGTGGTGGCCGCCGGAGAGCGGTGACAACAATCCCACCGGCATCAACAAGCCGATGAGCATGATCGGCCACTGGCGCACGTGGCCCCCGGGAACGCCGGCGACCGCGCAGCAGCTGCAGGCGTGGGACGCGCGCGTCGTCGTGGACGGCACCGTGAACTCGGACACGCTCTCGGATCGCGGTTACACGATCGAGATGCGGTTCGACCTCGGCCTGAACGGCTACGACGTGACCGACGCCGACGGCGACGTGGTGGAGTGGAACTGCTCGCTCTACGACATGGACAACTTCTGGCCGATCACGAACTTCTTCCGCTTCTCGGTGTGCCGCACGTGGGTGCAGGGACCGTGGGGCAACGCGGCGTGGTACCACCACGTCAACGTGCTCGCGCGTCCGAGCGTGACCGTGAACTCCGGCGCGACGCCGGTGTACGGCCCCGACATGGACATCCCGAGCGCGGACAACTGGGCGGCGCCGACCGTCGACGGCTTCCTCACCGAGCCGGTGTGGCAGAGCGCTCCGAGCATCCGCCTCACGTACGACGATTCCGCGCAGCTCCTCACGTATCCGGGTGTCGGCCCGTTCCGCTCGGGCCAGTACCAGGCTCCGGTGAACGGCAACGGCGGCACCGCGTTCATCGCCGATCCCGGCGACGCGATCGTGAAGTACTTCTTCAAGGGCGATTCGCTGTTCCTCGGCTTCGACGTGAACGACCAGGTCGTGCAGACGCACACGCTGCTCGACCGCTGGGACGGCTTCAGCCTCAGCGTGAACGATCGCGTCGCAAAGGGTCCGGACCGCAACCTCGCCGGGCACAAGATGACGTTCTACGTCGGCGCGGGCGGCACGCTCAAGACGGCGGACGAACTGACGTTCCTGCGCGACACGCTCGGCGCCGTGCGCGTGAACCTCAAGCTCAAGCCGGGCACGACCGTGGACACGACGGGCATCGACACCGACGCCGGCTACACGGCGGAGATGGCGATCAACCTGCGCCAGTTCGGCTATCCGGCCGGTCTCGGCGATCACACGCTGTACTGGTCGGTGGACCTCATGGACGGCGATTCGTACTCGCCGATCACGGACAGCTACGGCACGCGCCGCTGGTTCTTCCGTGAGTGGGACGGCACCGACGGTCCGTGCGTCGCGTTCATGAACCCGAGCCATCAGGTCGCGGGTGTGGACGACGGCGGCGTGACGACGAGCGGCTACGCGCTCCTCGGCAGCTACCCGAACCCCGTGCAGCGCGGCGCGGTGATCCGCTACGCGCTCGCCGAGGCGTCGCTCGTCGACGTCGAGGTGTTCGACCTGCAGGGCCGCTCCGTGGCCTCGCGTTCGGCCGGCCTGCAGGCGGCGGGACAGCGCGAAGTGCGCATGCCGGAGTTCGCGCCGACGGCGGGCGTGTACCTGTTTCGCGTAAAAATCCGCAACGCGGCCGGCGCCAAGGTCACGACGCTGTCCGGCAAGATGATGGTGCTGCGGTCGTCACGACGTACCCGGTCGGCTCCGACGGGGCGGGCGACGAGCCCGCCCCGTTCGGACTGCCGGGAAGACCGGACAAGGAGAGGG
>JBGANH010000074.1:0-15991 GCA_044222365.1 Candidatus Eiseniibacteriota bacterium | reverse complement strand
CGCCCCCTGCGTGAGCAGCGCCCAGTAGAGTCCAGCATGAAGTGAGCGTGCTTCCTCGAACGACACCATGTGCGCGCCGATGCCGATTGCGCCAACGTCGCGCGTCGCCACGCAGCGGCCCTGCGCGTCGAACAGCTCGAGCTTGGCGGGCGCGCGCTCGGCGAGAGAGTAGGCGATCGCGAGCTTGCCGCGTGGAGAGGGGTTGGGTGTGGCGCCGATCAGCGCGAAGCGCGCGCGCGTCGGCACCGTGATCCACGATTCGGCCGAGTAGGCGGATTCGCTGCCCACGGACCAGCGGAGGCGATAGGCGTAGCGAGTCTCCGGCCGCACATCCTGATCGTCGTAGCGGGCGATGCCCGTTCCGTCGGCGGCGACTTCGGCGATCGAGCGCCACGCACCGGATTCCTCACGGCGCTCGACGTGCAAAGCTGCGCCGCTCGCCTCACTCACGAGCCAGACGAGCGCGACGTGATCGGCAGCTTCTTCGTGGCTGACGAGCGATGCGTTGGTCGCGACGACACCGTCGACGGAGATACGGCTGACAAAGACTCGGGCAGGGACGATCCGAAGGTCGTTCCAGCACAGGATCACGCTGCCCGGCAGGGAGGGGACCATTTCGGGGTACTGCTGGATATTCGAATAGGAGACGGGAATCGAAGCATCGACGACTCGAAGCCCGGCAGCCCCCCAAGGAGAGTCGAAGGTCCCGGCACCATTCATGTGCTGGAACCACAAGACCGCGTCGACTTCGACTGTCAGGAAGATCCCGCCTCGCTGGTCCGTGCACACGCGGACCTGGCTCGGAGGGCCGCTGTTCGTGAACACGAGCCTTCCATCGAGCGGCCATCCCGGTGCCGTGCTTGCGTCACCGAGTACGTGCTGGGCGTGCAAGGCTGAGCCCTGCGGCCCACCACCAACCCAGGTGATGAACACCCCGCCGCCCCCGTCGGGGACGAGCATCGGATCGTACTGGCCCCCCGGCGAGGTGCAGACGGGAAGGCCATCCGCGGGCCAGCCCGGGGCGACGTCGCCGGTGGCTGTGAAGCGTTGCACATAGATGTCGAAGTACTGCTGCACATAGGGGTCCTCGACACCCGTGCCCGAGCGGCCGTCGGGCCACGCTACGTACACACCGCCCGCGCCGTCGGGGGCGATGCCCGGAATGGATTGCACGACGTTCGGCGTGCTCACGACGCTCCTGCCATATAGCGGAAATCCGGGTCGTGGATTGCCCAGTCCGTCCACGCGCAGCACGCGGGCGTCGCCATCGGTGGCGGAGATCGACGTGTAAGTCGCGATCCACGCTCCGCCTTCGCCATCCGGCAGAAGGCTCGGCAGCGTGCCTGCGAGATCCCAACTCGGGCCAGAGGCGACCTCGTGTCCTCCCGCGGGCCAGCCAGCGGCAACGGTGCCGTCGGCATTGAGTCGCTGCATCCACACGTCGGGTGTGCCTGATTGCGCCCAGAGGAAGAAGTTGCCGCCATCGGGGGCCGGACAAACCTGATACTCCGCCTGCTGGCTCGGGCCGGGGGCCACTGTGATCGTCCCGGCCGGCCAACCGGGTGCGAAGGATCCGCTCGGAAGCAGACGCGCCGCCTGAAGTCGTCGCGCGGTCGTCCAGAAGGTGAATGTCGTTGAACCGTCGGTGTTCAGGCAACCCGGGTAGGTGTAGTCCGAAAACCGCGTCGCCGAGATGACGCCTCCAAACGGACTCCATCCCGACGCGACAAGCCCATCAGTGGTCAAGCGGACGGCCAGCAGGTCCTCTTCAGAGACGTCATAGTTGGAGTAATCCTGAAAAGCAACGAATGCGCCTCCCTGACCATCTGGGACCAGCTTTCCCATCTTCGCTCCGGAAGCCCTCCCAACCGGCACGCCAGTAGGCTCCCACCCGGCTCGGACAGGAGGCGCGCTCAAGGCGAGGCAGATGATGAGCGCACAGGCGGAGAGTGCCGAGGAGGGAAGGCGCATGGGAAAATCGTAGGCTTGGCTCAAGCAAATCGTCCAGCCTGAAATAGTCTTTGTGACTCCCATCTTCAATCTCGATCAAGACGATCCGGCCGACGCCTCGGGCTCGCGCCTCCTGATCCCGAACAGCAGCGGCAGTACGAACAGCGTCAGCAGCGTGCTCGAGAGCACGCCGCCCATCACGACGGTGGCGAGCGGGCGCTGGACCTCGGCGCCGATGCCGGTGTGGAACGCCATCGGCGCGAACCCGAGGCTCGCCACCAGCGCGGTCATGAGCACGGGTCGCAGGCGCCGCTCGGCCGCGGACTCGATCGCCTCGGCGCGCCCCTGGCCGGAGGCCAGGTTCTGCCGAATCGTGCTCACCATCACGAGCGCGTTGAGCACCGCCACGCCCGAAAGGGCGATGAACCCGACCGCCGCCGAGATGCTGAACGGCAGCCCGCGCAGCGCCAGCGCCGCCACGCCGCCGACCAGCGCGAACGGCACCGCGGCGAAGATGCGCGCCACGTCGCTCGCCCGGCGGAAGCTGAGCCAGAGCAACGACAGGATGAGCGCGAGCGCCGCCGGTACCACGATCGCGAGCCGCGCGCGCGCGCGTTCGAAGTTCTCGAACTGCCCGCCCCAGCGCACGAACCAGCCGGGCGGAAGCTCGACGCGCTCGTGGATGCGCGTGCGCGCTTCGGCCACGAACCCGCCCACGTCGCGGCCGCGCACGTTCGCCTGCACGACGATCCGGCGCTTCGCCCACTCGCGCGAGATCGCCGAAGGCCCGTCCACGAGCTCGAGCGTCGCCAGCTCGGAGAGCGCGATGCGCTGCCCGCTGGCGGTCGTCACGAGCGCGTTCGCGAGCCGCTGCTCGTCCATGCGGTCGGCGCCCTCGAGCGTGACCACGATCGGCACGCGGATCTCGCCCTCGTGCAGCACGCCGACCGGGTGCTGGCCGAGCGCCTCGATCACCGCGAGCGCGTCGCGTGCGGGCACGCCGTGCCGGCCGAGCGCGGCGCGGTCGAGCTTCACCTGCAGCATCGGCTGCCCGGTGAGCTGCTCGACCACCACGTCGGCGGCGCCGGGCACCGCGCGCAGCTGCGCCTCGATCTCGACGGCTTTGGCCTTGAGCATCTCGAAGTCGTCGCCGAACAGCTTCACGGCGACGTCGGCGCGCGTGCCGGCGACCATTTCGTTCACGCGCAGCTCGATCGGCTGCGTGAACACCATGCGCATGCCGGGCAGGTGCGCGAGCGCGCCCTGCATGCGCGCGACGAGTTCGTCCTGCGTGCGCGCCTTCTTCCACTTCTCGCGCGGCGTGAGCGTCACGAACACGTCGGAGACTTCCGTGCCCATCGGGTCGGTCGCGACCTCGGCGGAGCCCGTGCGCGTCCACACGCGGTCCACCTCGGCCGGGAACTCGCGACGGATCACCTGCTCGATCCGAGTGCCGTAGCGCACCGACTCGTCGAGTGAGACTCCCGCGAGGCGCACCGTGTTGATCACGATCGCGCCTTCGTTCAGCCGCGGCACGAACTCCGAGCCGAGTTGCGTGAACCCGAGCGCGGCCGCCAGCACGAGCACGCCCGCCGTCGCCGTGAGCGGCACCGGCCGCGCGAGGCACCAGCGCAGCGCGTCGCGATAGCCCGCCGCGAACCGCGACGCCACGGGGTGCGCGCGTTCGGGCCTGCGGCGCAGGAACGTCGCGCACAGCGCGGGCACGAGCGTGAGCGACAGCACGAGCGAGCCGAGCAGCGCGAAGATCACCGTGAGCGCCATCGGCTTGAACAGCCGGCCCTCGACGCCTTCGAGCGTGAGGATCGGCAGGTACACGGCCAGGATGATCAGCTCGCCGAAGAGCGTCGGACGGCGCACTTCGATCGCCGCCTGCTCGATCACGTCGGCCACCGGGCGCTTGCCGTCGTCGTCCGCCAGCCGCCGCACGGCGTTCTCGACCATGATCACCGAGCTGTCCACGATGAGTCCGAAGTCGATCGCGCCGAGGCTCATGAGCGAGCCCGCGATCCCGACGCGCACCATGAGGTCGAACGCGAACAGCATGGACAGCGGGATCGCCGCCGCCACGATGAGTCCCGCGCGCAGCTGCCCGAGGAACACGAGCAGCACGGCGATCACGAGCAGCGCGCCCTCGATCAGGTTGCGCCGCACGGTGTCGAGCACGTGGTCCACGAGCGTCGTGCGGTCGAACACCGTGTCCACCTGCACGCCGGCGGGCAGCGTGCGGCGCACTTCGTCGAGCCGCGCGCGCAGCGCCCGCGACACGTCGCGGCTGTTCTCGCCCGACAGCAGGAACGCGATGCCGAGCACGGTCTCGCCCTTGCCGTCCGCGGTCACGGCGCCGTGGCGGATCTCGCGGCCGTCGAGCACGCGCGCCACGTCGCGCACGCGCACGGGCACGCCCTCGCGCAGCGCGATCGTCATGTCGCCGATGTCCTCCGGCCGCGTGATCGCGCCGAGTCCCTGCACGAGACGCGACTCGCCCGCGGCGTCGAGCGTGCCGCCGCCGGCGTTGTACGCGTTCTGCTCGATGGATTCGACGAGGTCGGTGAGCGCGAGCCCGCGCGAGGCGAGCGCGCCCAAGTCCACCGCGACCTGCACCTGGCGCACGTCGCCGCCCCACGAGTTCACCTCGGCGACGCCGGGCACCGACCGCAGCTGCGGCCGCACGATCCAGTCCTGGATGGTGCGCAGTTCGGCGAGCGAGCGGTTCGCGCCGGTCACGACGTAGCTGAAGATCTCGCCCATGCCCGTGGCGATGGGGCCCAACTGCGGGCGCTCCATGCCGGCGGGCAGCTCGACCGTCTGCAGGCGTTCGCTCACGCTCTGGCGCGCGCGCGCCATCTCGGTGTGCTCGCGGAAGACGACCGTGACCTGCGACAGCCCGAAGCGCGACGTCGAGCGCACCTCGACGAGGCCGGGCAGTCCGGAGAGCGCCTGCTCGATCGGGAACGTGACCTGCCGCTCGGTCTCGAGCGGCGAGAGCGCGGGCACGACGGTGTTCACCTGGACCTGCACGGCCGTCGTGTCGGGGAACGCGTCGAACTCGAGGCGTGCGAACGCGAGCGCGCCCGCGAGGGCGAGCACCACCGACGCGGCGATGACGAACCGCCGGCGGCGGATGGAGAAGCGGAGGAGTTTCTCGAGCATGGCCGCTCAGCGCCCCTTGGGAGCTTCGACGTCGCAGCAACCGGCGCCGATGCTCTCCTTGAGGGTTTCGGTCTTGAGCAGGAAGCTGCCCGTGGTCACGACCTGTTCACCGCCCGCGAGCCCGCGATGCACCGCGACGAGCCCGTCTTCCGACGGCCCGGTCTCGAGACGGCGCACCTCGAAGCGGTCCTCGGCGAGCCGCACGAACGCGAGCTTGGTGCCGCGCACGTCCTGGATCGCCTCGCGCGGCACGAGCACGGTGTGCTCGCCGCCGTCGGTGTGGATGGCGGCTTCCGCCCAGGCGTTCGGGCGCACGCCCGTGGCCGCGCCGGCGTCGAGCAGCCGCGCGCGCACGCGCACCGTGCGGGTGTGCGGCTCGACCGCGGGCGAGACGAACTCGACTCGCGCCGCGGCTTCACGCCGCGCGCCGCGCACGCGCAGCGTCACGCGCTGGCCCGCGCGCACGAACGACGCCTGCGTCTCGGGCACCTCGATCTCGGCCCAGAGCGCGTTCGCGTCGGTGACTTCGAAGAGCGGAGACTCGGTGTCCGCCATGACGCCGAGCTGCGCCTGGCGCAATGTGACGACGCCGGTGATGGGCGAGCGCACGAAATAGCTGCCGCCGCCCTGGTCGGCGGCGCCGTGCATCTCGAGCGTCGCGGCTGCGGCGGCGACGGCGCCGCGCGCGGATTCCAGTTCCTGCCGCGCGGCCAGCTCGTCCTGCGCGCTCGCGAGGTCCGAGCGGTGCAGCGTGCTCTCGCGCGCGAAGGCGGCGCGGCTCGCGTCGTAGCGCGCGCGTGCGGCGCGCAGCAGCGCCCGCGCCTCGGCGACCGAAGCGCTCTCGATGCGCGCGAGCGCGCCGGGCGACGCGCGCGCCGACGTCGGCGGAGATCGCGCGCACGACGCCCGGCGCGCTCGCGTGCACGAGCGCGTGGTGCGAGGCGTCCGCCACGATCGTCGCCGTGGCGATCACGCCCGCCGGCGCGCGTCCGCGCTCGACGGTCGCCAACTGCAACCCGGCGTCGCGCGCCGACTGCAGCGTGCGGAACTGCAGCACGGAGCGGTCGAGCGGGGCGTCGTCGGGCAGCGCGCTCTCGTCCACCGGCTTGCCGCCGCGTTCGGGGTGGCAGGTCGGGCAGACGGACTCGGGCAGGCCGTGCTCGGCGCACCAGTCGCCCTTCGCCTGGAAGGCGGGGATGAGTCCGGGGCTGCACTTGGTGCACATGGCTTCGAGGACACCATGCTCGCCGCACATCAAGAGATCGGTGCCTCCGGCACCGGCCGCGCCCGCCGTCGAGGCGGTGGCTCCCGAGTCGGTGGCATGCGATTCACCCGCGGCATGGTCGTGACCCGCGTGCGGATCGGCGGCGGGCTTCGCGCAGCCGAAGGCGAGCAGTGCCGTGGCGAGCGCGAGGGCGTGCAACAGTCGAACGTTCTTCAAGGTCGTCTCCCGAAATCGCGTCGCGCGCGCAGGACGGCCGTCGCCGGCATGCGCGCGTGCCGCCCCGGCGCGGTGCGCGCGGCGGACGGCGAAGCATGGGTGCGTGGGAGCGGCGCGATGCCGCCCCGGCGGAACTCGAGCGTGAGCGGACGCAGGCCGTACGGCCCGGCGTCAGGTCAGGCGAGTGCCGGCTTCGGGACGTGCAGGATGTCGCCCGCGTGCGGCTCGGGCGGCGTGCTCTCGCGATGCGGCGCGTGCGCGCGCGCGGGTGCGGCGGGCGGAGCGAGCGAGACTTCGGGCAGCGTCAGCACGGTGCGGTCCACCGCGCACGTGCAGGTCGAGCAGTCCTCACCGCAGTGATCCGTCGCGCACTCGGCCGCGGTCTCCTCGGGACAGCACTCCCGGAGCACGGAAAGCAGCGGCCCCGCCTGGAAGGCGAGGAACACGACGAGCAGGAGGGTGCGGACGAGGCGGTGCATGCGGGAAAAGTGTGGCATGCGGGGGCTCACCCCCGCCACCCATTCGTGATCGGGATGCGCCGGTCCTTGCCGAAAGCCCGGGTCGTGATCTTGACCCCGGGCGGACTTTGCCGGCGCTTGTACTCGGCCAGGTCCACCATGCGCGCCACGCGCCTCACCGTGGCCTCGGCGAAGCCCTGCGCGGCGATCTCGGCGATCGAGCGGTCCTCCTCGACGTAGCGGCGCAGGATCGCGTCCAACTCGTCGTAGGGCGGGAGCGAGTCCTGGTCGGTCTGGTTGGGCCGCAGCTCGGCGCTCGGCGCTCGCGTGATCGTCAGCTCGGGGATCGGCGCGGCGGCGGGCCCGGCCGAGCCGGCCGGAACGTGCGCGTTGCGCCAGTGCGACAGCTCGTAGACCTGCGTCTTGTACACGTCCTTCAGCACGCCGAAGCCGCCGGCCATGTCGCCGTAGAGCGTGCTGTAACCGACCGACATCTCGCTCTTGTTGCCGGTGATCAGCACGAGCCAGCCGAACTTGTTCGACAGCGCCATCAGGTAGTTGCCGCGGATGCGCGCCTGCAGGTTCTCCTCGGCCACGTCCGAGTCGCGCCCCGCGAAGGGCTCCGCCAGCGCGCCCTCGTACGCGCGCATCACGTCCGCGATCGGCAGCGTCATCGTGCGGATGCCGAGGCGCCGCCCCAGCTCGAGCGCGGTGTCGAGCGAGACCTGCGACGTGAACTCCGACGGCATGAGCACGCCCACGACCTTGTCGGGGCCGAGCGCGTCCACCGCGACGCACGCGGTGAGCGCGGAGTCGATGCCGCCCGAAAGCCCGAGCGTCACGGTGTCGAAGCGGTTCTTGCGCACGTAGTCACGTGTGCCGAGCACGAGCGCGGCGTACACCTCCGCGCTCTCGGACGACTCGCGCTCGGGCAGCGGTTCGCTCGCGGCGCGCGCGGGCGGCGGCGCCGCCGCGGGCATCGGAAGCTCGACCGTCGCGATCGGCTCCGCGCCCTCGGTGTCGCGGCCGCGGCGCAGGCGCGTGTCCTGCAGCCGTGCGTGGAACACGTCGTCCAGGTTCACGTCGGCGATCACCAGGTCCTCGGCGAACAACGCGCCCTGCGCGAGCACGCGGCCGCGCGGGTCGAGCACCATGCTGCCGCCGTCGAACACGACTTCGTCCTGGCCGCCGACCAGGTTCACGTAGGCGACGACCGCGAGGTTGTCCGCGGCGCGCGTCGCGATCATGCGGCGGCGCTCCTCGGCCTTGCCCGCGTGATACGGCGAGGCCGAGAGGTTGAGGATCAGCTCGGCGCCACCGCGCGCGACCTGGTCCTCGGTCGGGCCGCCCTCGACCCAGATGTCCTCGCACACGTTCACGCCGAAGCGCAGCTCGCCGCGGCGGAACACGCCGCACTGCTCGGCGGCCGCGAAGTAGCGCTTCTCGTCGAACACGCCGTAGTTCGGCAGCCAGATCTTGCGCGCGCTGCCCGCGTACGCGCCGTCGTGCAGCACCGCGGCGGCGTTGTAGAGGTCGCGGTCGCGCTCCAGCGTGCCCACGACGACCGTCATGCCCTTCGTGTGCGGCAGCAGGTCCTGCGTGCGCTGCAGCACGGCGGAGATGAACGCCGGCTTGAGCAGCAGGTCCTCGGGCGGGTAGCCCGTCATGACCAGCTCGGGGAACACGAGCACGTCCACGCCGCGCTCGCGCGCGCCGGCGATCGCCTGCACGACCCTGGCGAAGTTGCCGTCGAGGTCGCCGACGGTGACGTTGATCTGCGCGAGTCCGAGCCGGAGCATTCTCATGGGGCGGGCAGTGTGCGGTCGCCCTCCCGGCCACGCAAGCGCGTGCGGCGTGTGCGCGCCGTGCACGGTGCGGCGAGGCGGGGGGAGCGTCCGCAGGGCAAACGAAAGCGCCCGGCCATGGACCGGGCGGCATCCGTTCTTGTTCGCGGAGGGATCTGCACAGATCCGACCGCGTGCGCAGGAGAGAAGTGGGCTGTCAGGCGCTTGTTGCCGTATCTCCCGATTCCGACCCTCCCGCGACAGGGGGTTCTCGACCCCAGGTCTTTACTGTCGCGTTCAGGCTCCTGCTGCATCAGTGAGGCGCCGGCTCACAGACCGGCGGCCACTCGCGGGTAGCTGCAAGTACCGTTCCTCGCGGCTGCCCGCCCTCCCTGACGACATAAGTGATTGTGAATGCGTCCGGGCTCGTCACTCAAGGAGAAACTTGTCCGGACACGACCGGGCAAAAGAGTGCCACCGGGGGTGGCAAGTTGCCACGGGTGTGGACGGCGCGCACGGCCGCGGGCGGTTCGCCCGGCGGGTTCCGGCGTCCGGGTGGGCGCGCCCGCCGGCATTGCCCGGGCCGGCCCGCGGGGCCGCGGAGGCCCGCCGGGCCGCCTGCCTCAGGCCGCGTTCGCCCCGCGGTCCTGCACGGCGGCCAGCACGGTCGCCACGATCGCCACGCCCGCCAGCACGAGGTAGGCGTCGTGGGTCGAGGCCGCGAACGCGGCGCGGTTCACGGGCGCGCCCGCCCCGCTCGACAGCACCCGCCCGGCCCGCAGAGGTAGCGCGCGGCCATGATCGCCCCGATGAAGGTGGCGCCCACGGTCATGCCGAGGTTGCGCGTCGTGCCCTGCAGGCCCGACGCGATCCCGAGCTGCTCGCGCGGCACGAGCGACAGCAGCGCGCTGGCGTTGGGCACCGAGAACAGCCCCTGGCCGGCGCCGATCAGCGCCATGCCGCCGAGCATGTGCCCGCGCGCGGGCGTCACGCCCACGTCGGACAGCACGAAGAAGCCGGCCGCGGTCATGGCCATGCCGGCCGTGGTGAGCACGCGCGCGCCGACCTTGTCGGACAGCCGTCCCGCGGTCGGGGCGAAGAACAGCGCCGCGATCGGCAGGATCATGTTCCACACGCCGCTCTGCTGGGCGTCGTAGCCGAGCACGTTCTCGAGGTACAGCGGGAAGTGCAGGCCGACGGCCACGGTCATGCCCTGTGCGAGCAGCGTCAGCGTGACGGCGGCGCCGAGTGGTCCGAAGAGGATCTTCAGCGGCAGCATCGGGTGGCTCGCGCGCGATTCGAGCACCGCGAACGAGGCCAGCGAGACGGCGGCGACGCCCAGGCAGCCGGTCACCAACGGATGGCCCCAGCCGAGTTCGCCGCCGCGCGAGAACGCGAGCATGAGCGAGACGAGCGCCACGCACCACGCCGCCGCGGCTCCGAGGTCGAGCGCGGGCGCGTCGTGCGAAGGCCGGTCCGCGGGCACGCGCCGGCTCACGAGCCACAGCGCGAGCACGCCGAGCGGGAGGTTGGCGAGGAACAGCCACCGCCACGACGCGTGCGCGACCACGAGGCCGCCGAGCGGCGAGCCGATCGCGAGGCCCACGCCGACCATGGCGCCGAACGCGCCGAGCACCTTGCCGCGCTCGTGACCGGGGAACGCGCTCACGAGCAGCGCCGAGCCGTTCGCCGACACGAGCGCCGCACCGACGCCCTGGAGCACACGTGCGGCGATCAACCACGGCAGCGTCGGCGCCGCGCCGCAGCCGAGCGAGGCGAGCGTGAACAGCACGAGCCCGCTCGAGTACACGCGCCGCCGGCCGCGCAGGTCGGCGAGCCGGCCCGCGGTGAGCAGCAGCCCGGTGATGGTGACCGTGTACGCCGTGACGACCCACTGGATCGTCGTGAGCGGCGCGGCGAACTGCCGCTGCAGCGTCGGGAGCGCGATGTTCACGACGCTCGCGTCGAGCGTCGCCATGATCACGCCGAGCGCGATGGCGGGAAAGACGCGCCAGCGCGGAAGCGTGGCTTCCGCGCCGGCGGTGCTGCCGGGTGCGCCTGCGGACATGTTCAATCCTGGCGGACGAGTTTTATGATCTCGGGCAGCGTCGGCGTCTTGCCGTACAGCAGCAGTCCGAGACGGAACACCTTCGCGGCGATCTTGAGCGTGACGAACGCCGTCAGTGCGAGCAGCCCGAGCGACGCCGCGACCTGCCACATCGGGATCTGCGCGCCCGTCATGCTCGCGGCGGCGAGCCGCAGCATCATGCTCGTCGCCGCCGTGGGCGGGAACAGCGACATGCCGACGGCGATGCCCGAGTTGGGCGAGTTGAGCAGCTTCACGAGCACGTAGAACGGGAAGAAGTTCATCATCGTGAAGATCATCGCCATCTGCTGCGCTTCGCGCAGGTTGTTCGTGACCGCGCCGATGCCCGTCATGAGGCTCGCGTAGAACAGGTAGCCGAGCACGAAGTAGGCGAAGCCGACGACCGCGAGCGTGACCGGCAGCTCGACCTGGATGAACGCGAACGACGTGCCGAGCAGCGTGAGTCCCGCGGCGATCCACACGCCCACGAGCGTCAGGCCGGCGCCGCCGAGGCCGACGAGCTTGCCCACGACGAGGTCGTCCGGCGACACCGTGCAGAGCATGGATTCGAGGATGCGCGTCTCCTTCTCCTCGCTCACGCCCTGCAGCAGGTACTGGCCGCCGGTGATGATGGACACCGAGAGCAGCATGCCGACGATGAACGGCAGGAAGAAGCTCGTGAGCTCCTTGGTGTCGTCCTTGAGCGTGTACGCGCCGCCCTTGTCGGGCACGTAGAGGTCCATGCCACGGCCGAGCGTGAGCACGCGCTCGATGCGCGTGGAGTCCACGTTCGCGAGCAGCCCGCGCGTCATCCACTGGCGCAGCGGCCGGTCGTCTCCCGACGACGTGAAGACGCGCGTGTCGTGTTCGTAGCGGCGCGCTCGGCCGGAAGAGAGGAAGTCCGCGGCCAGCACGACCACGGTGTTCACGTGCCCGGCCTCCAGCGAGTCGAGCGCGGCCTCCTGCGAGTCGTAGCCCCGCATGATCATCGGGACCTTCTCGGGTACGGGCAGGGGCGTCGAGTTCTGGTTGGCGAGCGTGCGCGTGCCGGGCCCCGAGACGTCGGTCGGCGGCGTGTAGTCGAACGACGTGTTCGTGTTCGCGAGCGCGCCGGCCGAATCCACGACCGCGATGATGCGCGCTTCGCGCTGGTGCGCGCGCGCGTCGTCCGCGGCGAGCTTGCCCGAGACGAACGTCGAGAAGAACACGAGCACGGGCGTGGCGAGCAGCGAGAACAGGAACGCCTTGCGGCGGACGGTCGTGAGGTATTCGCGGCGGGCGATGACCATGGAACGCGAGAACGAGAACTTCATCTACACACCTCCGCGGGCGAGTTCTTCGTCCACCGTGGGCGGGCCGCTGCGGCCCTTGTCGAGCCCGACGCCCGTGTTGACCACGTGCACGAACACGTCTTCGAGCGGCGGCACGACCGGGGCGAACGACGTCACCGTGACACCGCGGTCGAGCAGCGCGCGCAACACCTGGTCGGAAGCGGCGCCGCGCTCGAGCGACAGCTTCGTGCCGCCGTTCACGCGCTCCATCGCCTTCACGCCGGGAATGCCGCCCGGCACTTCACCGCCCTCGAGCAGGATCGCGTGTTCCGCATACTGGCGCCGGATGTCGCGCACCGTGCCGTAGAGCACCATGTGCCCGCGGTTGATCATCAGCGCGCGGTCGCACTGCTGCTCGACCTTGTTCATCTGGTGCGTGGACAGGATCACCGTCGTGCCGGCGGCGCGGCGCCGGCGCAGCACGTCCTCGAGGATCTGCACGTTGACCGGGTCGAGGCCGCTGAACGGCTCGTCGAGGATGAGCAGCTCGGGATCGCCGATGAGCGCCGAGCACAGCTGCACCTTCTGCTGCATGCCCTTCGACAGCGCCGAGACCTGCTTCTTCGCCCACGCCGCGAGACCGAACTCCTCGAGCAGCGCGACGGCGGCGGCGCGCGACTTCGCGGCGCCCATGTCCTTGAGCTCGCCGATGTACGACAGCGCGTCGAGCACCGGCACCTTGCGGTACAGCCCGCGCTCTTCGGGGAGGTACGAGATGCGCGCGCGCCCCGAGCCCGCGAGCGGGTGGCCGTTCATGAGGATCTGGCCGCCGTCCGGCTTGATGATGTCCGTGATCATGCGGATCAGCGTGGTCTTGCCGGCGCCGTTGGGTCCCAGCAGGGCGAAGATTTCGCCGGGCTGGACCTCGAACGTCACGTCGTTGACCACGACACGGTCGTCGTACGTCTTGCGGACGCTGCGAATCTCGAGCATTTGGGGAGTCCTGCGGGAGAGGGCCGGAACACTTCGGGGTGCGGCGAGCGTGGACACTAGGGCCCGGCCACCCGGCGCTCAAGCCCCGGCTGCCCGGACGCGGCAACGCGACGGATGGGTGGTCCGGCGCAGGGGGTGAACGGTCGGGACCGCCCCTTGACCGGGCCCGGAATACGCGGTCAGGTCGGGGCCTGCGGCGGCCGATAACGCCGCAGTCCGTGGAGAGTTCGCGCACGCCCGTCCGGCCGGCGGGATGCGCCGCCCCGAAGGGCGGTGGGACTCCTCCGAACCCGTGCAAGGAAAGCCCCGCATGCGATTCGATCGAACCCTCGCTTCCGTGACGCGCCCGCTCGCCTCCGTGCTGCTGCTGGCGGCGCTCACCTTCGTGACCGGCTGCGGCACCAGCGGCTCGTGGGTCCCGGGCCCGAACGGTCCGCTGCTCGGGTACGTGATCCTCACGCCCACGACAGACACGCTGCAGATCGGCGGCACGCGCGCCTTCGTGGCCGCCGCGCTCGACACCGACAGCGTCGCCGTCGCCTCGCCCATGCTCGAGTGGTCGTCGTCCAACACCGCCGTCGCCACGGTCAGCTCGAGCGGTCTCGTGACCGCCGTGTCCGAAGGCGTGGCGAACATCGTCGCCGCCGGCAACGGCGCCGCCGACACCGCGACCGTGTTCGTGTACGCGCAGGACGGCTGGATCGTGCAGACGAGCAACACGGCGAACGCGCTCAACGGTGTCTACTTCCAGGCCGACGGCCGCCGCGGCGTCGCGGTCGGCGCCGCGGGCACGCTGCTCACGACCTCGAACGCGGGCGCCGCATGGACCGTGCGCACGAGCGGCACGAGCGCCGCGCTGAACTCGGTGTGGTTTACGCACCCCGACACCGGGTGGGCGGTCGGCGCCACCGGCGTCGTGCTCAAGAGCGTGAACGGCGGACTGAACTGGTCGCGCGTCACGGTGAGCGCGACCGAGAACCTGACGTGCGTCCGTTTCGTCGGCACGCGCACCGGCTGGATCGCGGGCGCCGGCGTGATCCTGCGCACGACCAACGGCGGCACGACGTGGACGCGCAGCTCGCCCACGGCGCTGCAGCTGAACGGACTGTCGTTCTCCGACGCGTCGAACGGCTGGGCCGCCGGCAACAACGGCGTCGTGCTCGGCACGCACGACGGCGGCGTGTCGTGGTACGTCGTGCAGCCCTCGCTCACCGCGCAGGCGCTGCAGGCGGTCGTGCGCCGCAGCAACACCGCGGCGTGGATCGCCGGCGCGCAAGGCACGGTGGCGCGCACGAGTGCGACCGTGGACTCGCTCGCGTGGGGCGTCTCGAGCACGGGCGCGCTGCACCAGCTGCGCGGGCTGTCGTTCGTGAGCGGGACCACGGGCTGGGCGGTCGGCTTCAACGGCACGGCGGCGCTCATCCTCTACACGCCGAACGGCGGCTCGAGCTGGACGCCGCAGACGTCCATCGCGACCGAGGCGCTCAACGACGTCTTCTTCGTGGACGACCAGCGCGGCTGGGCGGTCGGCGACGGCGGACGCATCGTGCACACGGCGCGCGGCGGGCACTGACCCGCACGGCAGCCCACGACGGGAAGGCATCGGCGCCTCGCGGCACTCGCGGGGCGCCGAAGTCTTTTCTCCGCGCTGCGGACCGCGTCCGGCCCGCCGGCCCGCCGCTTCGTGCGTTCGGTGTTGCGCGGCCCGGGGCTTCCGTGGCACCCCTCGGGCGAGGGGCCGCGGCCCCCGTGCGACGGGTCGCCGCCTCGCCACACTCCCCAGGCGACGGTGGACGGAGGATCGACATGCGGAAGTGGACCGTTCGGATGTGCGCGCTCGCCGGGGCGATCGCGTGCCTGTGCATGGCCCCGATCGAGGCGAATGCGGCCGTGCAGTGGCCGGACACCGACGTCGCGAAGCACGCGCGCGCGTGGTTCGAGATGCTCGCGGGTGACGAGACGGCGGCGCGGGCCTTCTTCGCCGCGCACATGGCGGCCAATCCCCCGAACCCGGTGCCCCTCGAGACGCGCCTGCAGCGCCGGGCCGCGACGATCGAGCGCACGGGCGGACTCACGCCGCTCGAAGTGGTGGAGGACGACGTCGCGCGGCTTTCGGTCCGTTGCAGGGCCGGCAACGGAGATCTCGTCGTCGCGATGTTCGAGGGCGAAGCGGCGCCGCCGCACCGCCTGCTCGGCGTGCGGCTCGAAGCTCAGGCTCCGGGGTCGGACGGTCCTCCTCCGCCGTCCGCAGGTCCTGCGCTCGACGACGCCGAGGCCGCGACGCAGGCGAGGGTCTGGCTCGAATCGCGCGCCGCGAGCGGCGCATGGTCCGGCACCGCGCTGATCGCGCGCGGTGAGAACGTGCTCGTGTCCGGCGCGTGGGGCGAAGCCGACCGCGCGAAGCACGTTCCGAACACCACGGACACGCGGTTCAACGTCGGTTCGATCGGCAAGATGTTCACGCGCGTCGCGATCGCGCAGCTCGCCGAGGCCGGCAAACTGTCACTCGACGACCGGCTTTCGCGTTTCCTGCCCGGCTTCCCCCACGCCGACTCGATCACGATCGACATGCTGTGCGCGCACCGATCCGGCGTGGGCGACTTCTTCAACGACGCCTACCGGGCCGCGGACAAGGCGAAGCTCCGCCACAACCGCGACTACCTGCCGCTCTTCCGCGACCAGCCACTGTGGTTCGCTCCGGGCACGAGTGAGCGCTATTCGAACGGCGGCTACGTGTTGCTCGGCGAGGTGATCGCGAAGGTGTCGGGCGAGGACTACTACGACTACCTCGCGAAGCACGTGTTCGGCCCCGCGGGCATGACCGCGACTTCGGCGCT
>JBGANH010000073.1:0-15853 GCA_044222365.1 Candidatus Eiseniibacteriota bacterium | reverse complement strand
TGGTCGTCGCCGAGTGACGTTCGTCGCGGGCCGCGCCCGCACACGCGAAACGGCCGGCGGGAAGGATCCCGCCGGCCGCACGCGGTTCGGGGGGACGTCGCGCTACGGAGTGACGCCGGAGGCGCCGGAGGCGCCACGCATCCCGATGGTCTCGTCGAAGAACTGGACCATGCGCTCGTTGAAGTAGATCCGGTTGTCGAGCTTCTGGAAGCCGTGACCTTCGTCCGGCGCGATGAACACGCGCGGCGAGAGCTTGCGGTCCTTGAGCGCGACCGCGAGCTGCATGGCCTCCTCGACGGGCACGCGCGGGTCGTTGAAGCCATGCGCGATGAAGAACGGCACCTTCATCTTGTCCACCTTGTGGATGGACGAGACCGTGCGCAGGAAGTCGGGATCGGTGAGCGGTCCGTACTCGACCTCGCGCAGCTTGCGGCGGTAGCCGCTCGTCTTCTCGAGGAACGTCTGCAGGTTCACGATGCCGACGACGTCCACGCAGGCGCCGAACAGCCGTTCCTTGCGCTTGCCGGCCTCGACGCGCTCCTGGTCCTCGACGATGCACGCGACCGACATGAAGCCGCCGTACGAGCCGCCGTAGGTCGCCATCATGCCGGGCGAGGAGTAGCCCTCCTTCACGAGCCACTCCGCGACGTCCACGCCGTCACGCACGCTGTCCCAGCGGAGCTTGTAGTCGTCGAGCATCTGGAACGCGCGGCCGTAGCCCGTGGACCCGCGCACGTTCGGCATGATCAGCCCGTAGCCGCGCGACACGAGGTACTGCAGCGCCGCGCTGAAGCCCGGGCGGTTCTGGCTCTCGGGGCCGCCGTGGTAGTACACGACGAACGGGATGGGCTTGCCCTTCACGAACCCTTCCGGCACGTACAGGAACGCCGGGATCTGCTTGCCGTCGAAGGCCGGGTAGCGGACGAGCTCGGGCAGGCGCATGCGCGAAAGGTCCACGCCGTTGTTTTCCGTCCACGTGAGCTGCTTCGTGACCGGAGCGCCGCCCTTCACGAACGTCGTCATGTAGCCCTGGCCGGCGTTGCGCGCGTTCGACAGCGACCAGACGATCGTGCGACCACGGAACACCGAGCCGTTCACGACGCCCTTCTCCATCGCCGGGCCCGCGACCGGCTGGTAGCCCGGCAGCGAGTAGAAGTGCGGCACGGCGTAGCCGTCCTCGTTCGTCGTCACGACGAGCATGTCGTGCGTGTCGTTCATCTCCGCGCCGTCGAGCTCGTATTTCGCGAGACCGGGCAGCGGCTCGGTGCGCTTGAGCGTCTTGAGGTCGAGCGCGAACAGGCGCTGCATGCCGCCGATCAGGTCGGACGACAGGAGCACGCTCTTCTCACCGGGCAGGTAGCCGACGACGCCGCAGGCGGCGGTGCCGCCCGCGGGCTTGATCGTGATCTCGCGCTTCGCGCCGCTCGCGAGGTCGTATTCCCAGATGCGCGTGTCGGACGCGGAGACGATCTGCGTGATGAGCAGCCGCTTGCCGTCGGCGGTGACGTCGTTCACGTCCCACTGGCCGGCTTCCGACCACACCTTCGTCGCCTTCGACGTCGCGAAGTCCCAGCGGTACAGGTAGAAGTCGTTCGGGCTCTCGTCGTTCGCCGAGTAGTAGAAGCCCGAGCCGTCGCGCAGCCAGGCGTTCACGCTCGCCTGCACGCGCGGGTTCGCGACGATCGGCGTGAGCGTGGCGATGCCGTTCGACATGGGGTCGATCAGCGAGATCTGCGTGTTCTCGTTGCCGCCGCGCGCGTGCAGCACGAGGCAGCGCTTGCCGTCGGGCGAGAGCGAGAAGCCCGCGGCGCCGTCGGGGAAGTTCGTGAGCTTCGTGCGCGTCACCTGATCCGGCGCGTACGAGGCGTTCGCGCCCGAGGCCTTCGGCGTCGTGCGGTACAGCTGGAACACGCCGTCCGGCCAGTCGCGCTGCAGCAGCGAGCCGTCGGGGAGCAGGTCGGGAAGGCCCGGCGTGCGGATCTTGAGGAACTGCGCGATGGACGGCGCCTCGTCGGCGTGCGCGGCCGGAGCCGGCGCGAAGACCGCGAGCGCGAGCATCGCGAGAAGTGCGAAGCGGAAGAAGCGGGACATGAACGATCGCCTCCGGATGAAGGTGCGGACGTGTGGGGCCGTGAACCGGCCGGGAAGCTACCAGAGGACCCCCTCCGGGCGCCCCCTCGCCGGTGTCCCGCCGACGGAACGGGCCCCCGATGCTCCGGGGGCCCGTCTTCGCGTGCGGCAGGGGGTGTTCGGATCAGCGATAACTGAACAGCGCGGCGTAAAGGATGAGCAGGATCATGATCACGCCGAGCGACAGCGCGATCGTTCCGAAGATCTTCCATCCCTTCACGTCGCGTTCGTCCGGCGCGGGAATGAGCCGCTTCTCGAGCTCGCCGCTCTTCACGAGCTCTTCGTACTCGCGCGGGCGGTCTTCCTTGAACTCGTCGAGGGGGATGCCGCCGGTGAAGATGACGGTGTCCATCGGGAACTTCTCGGGGCGGAAGTGCGTGTTGAAGAAGTGCACCGTGAAGATGAAGCCCACCGCGAGCAGCGCCTCGTCGCTGTGGATGATCGTCGCGACGTTGAGCACCCAGCCGGGCACGAACTTCGTGAAGAACGTCGGGAACCAGAGCAGCAGGCCCGACGCGCCGATCACGGCGACGCCCCAGAAGACGGCGAAGTAGTCGAACTTCTCCCAGTAGGTCCAGCGGCCGTACTGCGGACGCGGGCCCTTGCCGAGGAACCACTTGATCGAGCCGATGAACTCCTTGCCGTCCACGGGCGAGAACATCATGCCGGTGTTGTCGGTGATGAACTTCAGCCACGACTTGCCCGTCGCCGCCTTGCGCTGGAACAGGTCCACGAGGTGGAAGGCGAAGTAGCCGAACGTCACGATCGCGCCCATGCGGTGCAGCAGGCCCGCCATCTCGAAGCCGCCGAGCAGGCGCGACAGGAAGTGCGCCCAGGGCGTGTACGAGAACTTGAGCGTCATGCCCGTGATGGCCAGCGTGAGGAAGCTGCTGATCACCATGAGGTGCATGTTGCGCATGCGCGTCGTGAAGCGGCGCACGTGCTGCTTCGACTCGAGCGCGTGCGTCTCCTCGAGGTGCTTGCGGTACGCGAGCGAGCGCGGCAGCCACGCCAGCGTGTGCAGGCCGGCGACCAGGAAAGTCACCACGAGCAGCCCGGTCATCGCCCAGAAGACGATGAACAGGATCGGGTACTTCTTCTGGTCGTGATGCGTCGCGTGCGTGAGGTAGCCCGCGAAGCGGCGGTTCGAGCCCGGATGGCACTTCGCGCAGGTCTCGACGATGTTGTTCCGCGAGAGGTGCGAGGCCGGGTTCGTCGGCGGCAGGATGTCGTGCGCGCCGTGGCAGTCGTAGCACTTGGCGGTCTTGAGGAAGCCGAGCTTCGAGACCTTGCCGTGGTACGTCTCGAAGTAGGACTCCGCCAGCTCGCCGTGGCAGTTGCCGCACTGGGTCATGATCGTGAGCCGGAAGTTCTCCGTGTCCGTGCGCCCGATCGTGTGCGACGAGTGACAGTCCGAGCAGACGGGCAGCTTCTGGTCCTTCTTGAGGTGCTTCGTGACCGCGGGCGAGTGCACGCTCTGCTCGAACTGCTCGTAGATGCCGCGGTGGCACTTCGCGCAGGTGCTCGCGATGTTCGCGCGGTTCACGGTGGAGGCCGGGTCCTTCGCCGGCAGTTCTCCGTGCGGGCTGTGGCAGTCCGCGCAGGTCGCCGTCACGACGAGGCCGCTCTTCATGAGGCCCTTGCCGTGGATGGATTCCTCGTAGTGCTCGAGGATGTCCTTCTGGTCGCCCTTGTAGCGCAGCGCCGCCTTCTTGCCGGTACGGTGGCAGCTGCCGCACAGCGTGGGCACGTTCCGCGCGTAGGTCTTCGACTCGACCTCGAGGTGGCTCTGGATGCCGTGCGTCCCGTGGCAGTCCGTGCACTCGGGAGCGTCGGGGCTGCCCTTGGCGGCCAGCGTGCCGTGGATGCTCGTCTGGTAGATCTTCACGACTTCCGCGTGACAGACCGAGCAGTCCACCTTCGGCCGCACGGTCGCGCACGGGCGTGCGAGCGAGGGGTTCGCGCCCGTGTGGCACTGCGCGCACGCGATCTTGGCGTGGCGCGAGCCTTCGAGATGCGTGGCGTCCACGAACAGCGACACCTTCTTGCCGTCGCGCGTCGTGCTCACGTCCTTCTTCGAGTGGCACATCATGCAGTTCGCGTCGGCCATGCCCTGCGTGTAGAAGACGCGGCGCGCCTTGTGCGGCTCGTGGCAGTCCACGCACGCCGGCACCTGGTTCGGCGAGCGTTCCCACAGCTCGCCGCGCACGACCTTCGCGTGCACGGCTTCGATGCGCACGTGGCACTTCTCGCACGTCTTCGCCACGTTGTGCCGCGCGATGCTGCTGCGCGCGTCGGTGTGCGGCAGCTGGTTGTGCGCGGTGTGGCAGCTCGTGCACACGGCGGTCGTGAGCAGGCCCTTGCGGTAGAGGCCCTCGCCGTGAATGGACTCGCGGTAGTTCGTGAGGATCGAGTCCTTGGGGATCTTGTAGAACGACTGCACCGGCGAGCCTTCGCGGTGGCACTTGTTGCAGAGCAGCGGAATGTTCACGACGTACACGGGCGAGGCCGGATCCTTCGGGCGCAGCACGTTGTGCGTGCCGTGGCAGCCCTTGCAGGTCGGCGCCAGCTTCTCGCCGCGCGCTTCGGCCTGGCCGTGCAGCGACTCGTCGTGGAGCCTCTTCTCTTCCGCGTGACACGAACCGCAGTCCACCTTCTTGAGTTTCGGTTCGTGCGGGAAGTCGCCGCCCTTCAACTCGGCGTGGCAGCCGTCGCAGCGCACGGTCGCGTGGGCGGAGCCGCGCAGCGACGGGTCGAAGTTCGGGCCTTCGTCCGGGATGCGCTTGGTCGTCGGCGGGCCCGGGTTGTGGCAGTCGCTGCACTCCGAAAGGCCGGGGAGTGGCGCCTCGGAGGGTTTGGCCGAGCCGGCCGGTGCGTGCCACACGGCCATCGCGAACAAGGCGAGCGCGACGATCGTGGCGGCGAGCGAGAAGCGCCGGACCTGCTCGCGGCGCGGGGGACGGGCTCCGGCGGGTTCCTCGCCGGTGGGTCTATCGTTCAGGTGCTGCGTCATGGTTCGCCTCGTGGCTTGCTGCGTCCGGGCTCTCGCGGGAGAAGCGGAATCGGCCGGGAAGGTGCGACCGTCGCGAGAGCGTCCTCACGAATCAGCAAGGCGCAGGCCGCGCGCGCGCGCCGATCCGGGAGCGAGGCGGGACGCGCGACTCCGTAGTTTTACGGAAGTTGCGCCGACGGCCCTGCGGGAGCGCTGCGGCTTCTCCCGCCGGGGGGCTGTCAGAGCGTGCGGACGGCCTGTCAGCATGGCAGGGATCGTCACGCCCGTGCGAGGCGCGCTTGGCATTCCTCAAACAGGAAGCGCCGGTGCATGACGCACCGGCGCTCCTTTGCTGCTGCGCGGGGCTCTCCAGTCCGCGCCGGGGGCTGCGGTCCGCCTAGAACCAGCGGACGATGTTCACCTTCTTGTCCGTGTAGAACTCGACCGAGTCCGTGCCGTGGGCCTTGAGGTCGCCGAAGAAGCTGCCCTTCGAGCCGCCGAACGGGAAGAACGCCATCGGAGCCGCGACGCCGATGTTGATGCCCATCATCGCGGGCTCGACCTGGTAGCGGTACTCGCGCGCCGCCTTGCCGCTGCTCGTGAAGATGCTGCTCGCGTTGCCGAGCTCGTGCTGCTTCACGATCTTCACGGCCTCGTCGAACGTGTCGGCCTTCATGATGCAGATCACGGGTCCGAAGATCTCCTCGCGCGCGATCGTCATCTCGGGCTTCACGTTCGTGAACACCGTCGGTCCGAGGTAGTAGCCGTTCGGATTCTTCGGGTCCTTGTAGCCGCGGCCGTCGAGCGCGAGCGTCGCGCCCTCGGCGATGCCCTTCTCGATGTACGAAAGCACCTTCTCGCGGTGCTGCTTGCTGATCACCGGGCCCATCGTGACGCCGGGCTCGAGGCCGTCGCCGACCTTGATCTTCTTCGCCTCGGCCACGAGCTTCTCGACCATGATGTCGTACGCGGTGCCCACGCCCAGCACGACGCTGTTCGCGAGGCAGCGCTCGCCGGCGCAGCCGAAGCACGACTCGGTGCTCACGTTCGCCGCGCGGTCCATGTCGGCGTCCGGCATGATCAGCGTGAAGTTCTTCGCGCCGCCCAGCGCCTGCACGCGCTTCCCGTTCTCGGCGCCGCGCTTGTAGATGTAGTGCGCGATCGGCGAGCTGCCGACGAACGACACACCCTGGATGACCGGGTGATCGAGGATCGCGTCCACCGCGTCCTTGCCGCCGTGCACCATGTTCACGACGCCCTCGGGCAGGCCGCAGTCGTGCAGCATCTCGAAGATCTTCTGCTGCGAGAGCGGCACGCGCTCGGACGGCTTGAGCACGAACGTGTTGCCGCAGGCGATCGCGTGCGGCAGGAACCACATCGGGACCATCGCCGGGAAGTTGAACGGCGTGATCGCCGCGAACACGCCCATCGGCTGGCGGTACGTGTAGCAGTCGATGCCCGTGGCGATGTCCTCGAGCGAGCGGCCCTGCATCGTCGTCGGGATCGCGATCGCCATGTCGATGTTGTCGATCGCGCGGCGCACGCTGCTGCGCGACTCGTCGAGCGTCTTGCCGTGCTCGGTGGTGCAGATGCGCGCGAGTTCCTCGAAGTTCTTCTCGAAGATGTTCTTCATCGCGAACAGGTACTTCACGCGGTTGACCGGCGGCGTCGCGCGCCACGCGGGAAACGCGGCCGCGGCGGCCTTCACCGCGCGATCCACGTCTTCCTTGCCGCCGAGCGGCGTGCGGGCGATGAGCACGTCGGTGGCCGGGTTGTGCACGTCGAACCACGTGGTCGCGGTGGACGGCACCCACTTGCCGCCGACGTAGATCTGGAGATCGCGGGCCTTGGTGGCGGTGCCGGCGAGCGTGGCCTGTTCCTGCGGTGAAGACATGGGTCTGCCCCTTTGCTGGAGAAATCAGCCGGCCAAGTCGGGGCTCTCGGGTCCCGTGTCTCCCGGCGTCTCGGTGTCGAGCGCCGTGCGCGCCGCATCCGCGGCGGCGAGGTGCGTCTGGGATGAAAGACGCGGCAAGGATACAACGGCGTGGCCGGAAATCGCACGTGTTCGTCGCACCGATGCGAAGAACTTCTGGCTCTTCTTGTGCGGCCTCTGTTAATCGTACTCGCCCGCCGCACGAGCGCGCGGGTCGCGCGGACTGGGCGCGTCCTCGGGGAGGAGTGTTGGGTTCGACCGTCCGCCATCTGCGCCGTCCGTCCGTCATGCCGTTCGCCGCCGCGCTGCTGGCCGTCACCGCGCTCGTGCTGGCCGCCGCGCGCCCCGACCCCGATCGTGCCGCGACGCTGCGCCGCTGGGCCGACGAGTACGCCTCGCAGGGGGACGTCGAGTCGCGCGACCGCGCCCGCCGCATGCTCGAGGAGGCGATCGCGCTCGCGCCCGACGAAAGCGCGAACTGGCGCTCGATGGGCCGGCTGTACGCGCTGCAGGGCTACGACCGGAAGGCGCGCGGCGCATACGAGCGCGCGACGGAACTGGCGCCCGAGGAACCCGAGAACTGGCTCGGGCTCGCCATGGTGGAGAAGCGCGAGTACCTGTGGGACCTCGACAGCACGCGCTTCCGCGGCGCGATCGGCGCGCTCGAGCGCGTCACGCGGCTGCGCCCGCACGGCGCGACCGCGTGGCTTCGGCTCGTGCCGCTGCGGTACGAAGCGGGCGACGGTGGCGCGGCGGCGTACGCGGCGGAGCGCGCGCTCGAGGGGCGCCCGCGCCTGCCCGAGTCGCAGGTCGCCGCGGGCTACACCGCCTATCGCTCGGGCCGGTTCGCGCTCGCCGAGAGCCTGTTCCGCGCGGGCATCCCGCGCCTCGCGCCCGAACGCCGCATGCTGTTCGAGTCGCCGCGCAACCTGCCCGAGATCGCGCAGCCCGATTCGGAGTGGCGCGCGCCCGGCGACGGCGAGCGCCCGCTCGAAGCGTTCCGCGCGATGAGCGCCCAGGACCCGGACCCGACGACGCGCGAGAACGAGGCGCAGCTCGAGTGGTGGTCGCGCGTCGCGCACGCGCTGCTGCTGTTCGACGATCCGCTGCGACCGGAACTGGACGCGCGTGCCGAAACCTACATTCGCTACGGGCCTCCGCGCCAGGTGCTGCTCAATCCCGCCGGCGTGCCGCTGTTCACCGAGCCCGCGCGCACCGGCATGGCGCGCTCCGAAGGCCGCGGCGGTTCGAACGTGACGTTCCCCGTGCGCGCGCAGCTGTGGCTGTATCCCGAGCTCGGCATGCGCGTGCTGCTGCACGACCGCTCGCTGCGCGGCCGCTGGACGCAGCCGTTCCAGCGCTCGCCCGAGTTCCCGAACACGCCCGACCCGAAGGTGCTCGCCGCGCGCAAGGACCTGCTCGCGTTCGGCAACGGCTGGCTCGTGATCCCGACGCGCCGTCCCGCGGGCCAGCGGCTCGAGGTGACGGGCGCGTTCACGCGCTTCGAGGGCGAGCGGTCCCCGCGCGTGCGCGGCCAGCTCGACGTGTGGGCGAGCGCGGCCGACACGATCACCGCCGACTGGACCGTGCTCGACGCGAAGGGCCGCGTGATCGAGCGCGGCAGCACGAAGCCCGGCGTCTCGGGATGCGATCCCGGCGTGCGGCGCATCGTCGAGTTCACGCTCGGGCTCGCCCCGGGCACGTACGACGTCACGGTGTCGGCGCACGACCCGCGCAACCGCCGCGGGTTCGTGCGTCGCACGCTCACGGTCGAGCCGGTGCGTCCCGGGCTCGGCATGAGCGACCTGCTCGTGAACTGCGGCAGCGCCTCGACGCTCTCGCTCGGCGGCGTGGTGCGCCTGGAGGAGGCGCCCGATCACCGCTTCCGCACGGGCTCCGACATCGCCGTGTACGCCGAGATCTACCGGCTCGAGCCCGGCGACGACGGCCGCACGAAGTTCCAGTACGAGTACTCGGTGCAGCCGATCAAGCCCGACGGCGAACTCGGCGCGCGGCTCGCGTGGGCGGCGCGCACCGACAGCGTGACGGTGACCGAGAACGGCGCTTCGGCGCGCACGCGGCGGCAGTTCATCGCGGTGAACACGGCGAAGCTCGTCGCGGGGCGCTATCGCGTCGAGGTGCTCGTGAGCGACCTCGTCTCGGGCGCCCAGGTGAAGCGCGCGGCGGAGTTCACGCTGGAGTGATCCGCCGCGCTTCCGGGCGCGCCCGCGAGCGTCACTGCATGACGTCGAACTCGCCCGCCCACACGCGGTCGAGCCGGCCCGTACGCCAGCCGCGCACGCCGTCGCGCACGAGCGGCGAAGGCTCCTCGCGATAGCGCCGCACCACGACCGGCGCGGCCAGCGGTTGCGCGGCGAGCGTCGCGACCGCCTGCGTGCGCAGCGCCGCGTCGCCTTCGCCCGCGGGCGAGGGCGGCTGCGCGACCACGCGCACCTCGGCCCGCGCGCGGTGCAGCCCGTCGGCACCGTCGGGCAGTTCGAGCACGTGCCAGCCGGTCTCGGGCTCGAGCAGCGACAGCGCGGCGAAGCCCGAGAGCGACGCGAGCCAGCGGTCCGGGCCGTCCTCGAGCACGGTGAGCGTCATGCGACGGCGTGCGGCCCACGCGGTGTACATGAGGCGCAGCCGCGTCGCGAACGCCGCGGCCTCGTCGCGCTCCTCGGCGCGGTCCGCCAGCGGGCGCACGCTCACGAACGCGTCCCACGGCACGCCGGCGTCGAGCGCCTCGCAGGCCGAGCGCAGGAGCAGCAACAGTTGCGCGAGCCGTCCCGCGAGGACGGCCGGCACGCGCGCACGCGCGGCATTGCCGTGCAGGCGCTCGAACAGGCTCGTCGCGTTGCCGACCGAGGACTCGAGCCGGTCCATGTTCTCGATGCGGCCGAGCACTTCGAAGCGCTCCGGCGTGCTCCAGAAGCCTTCCTCGCGCATGCGCGCGTAGGCGGCCTGCTTGCGCTCGTTCCACTCGTCTCCGAAGACCCGCTCGCGCAGCACCTCGAGCGCGTCGCGCAGTGCGCTCAGTTCGGACACTTCGCCGCGCGCGTCGAGCACGATCGCCTCGAGCGTCGGCCGCGCACCGCCGGCCGACGAATCCGGGTCCGCGAGTGCGGGCGCCGAAGGCGCGTCCGCCGACTCGGGCGCGTCGGGATCCACGAACTGCACGTCCACGCGTTCGCCGTCCGAGCGCACGAACAGGAATTGGTCGCCGGCCGGCACCTCGTGCTTCACGATCGTCGTCGCGAGCGGCGCGAGCACGTGGCGCTCGACCGCGCGCTTGAGCGGCCGCGCGCCGAGGTCGGGCGTGAAGCCCTTGTCGAGCAGGAACTCGAGCGCCGACTCGTCCCACTCGACCGCCCACTCGCGATTGCGCAGGCCGCGGCGCTGGAACACGTCGTGCAGTTCCTTGCGCAGGATGTCGCGCATGGTCGAGCGCGACAGCGGCCGGAACACGATCACGCGATCGATGCGGTTGACGAACTCGCGGCGGAACGTGAGGTCCACCGATTTCATGACCGAGCCGGGCGTGAAGACGCCCTTGTCGTTCTGGAAGCCGAGCGACTGTCCCTTCGGGATCGCGGCGCCGAGGTTCGAGGTGAGGATGAGGATGGAGTGCCGGAAGTCCGCGGTGTTGCCGCGGCGGTCGGTGAGACGCCCGTCGTCGAACACCTGGAGGAACAGGTCCCACACGAGCGGGTGCGCCTTCTCGAACTCGTCGAGCAGCACGACCGAGAACGGCTGCTGCCGGATGCGGTGCACGAGCGCCTGCTGCGAGCCGTTCGGGTCGCGGTCGCCGAGCAGCACGTCGAGCGAGTCGGGGCTCGAGAGCTCGCTCATGTCCACGCGCAGCATGCGGTCGGCGCTGCCGAACATGAACTCGGCGAGCGTCTTCGCGATCTCGGTCTTGCCCGTGCCCGTGGGGCCGACGAACAGGAACACGCCGAGCGGACGCGTCGGGTCGGTGACGCCGGCCTTCACCATCGCGACGCGTTCGACGAGGCACTCGACCGCTTCCGGCTGGCCGAGCACGCGCGATTCGAAGCGCTCGCGCAGGCCCGCGAGCGACAGCGACGCGCGCTCGTCGAGCAGGCTGCGGGGCAGGCCGGTCTGGGCGCCGAGCGTGTCGAGCACGTCGTCCATGGTCATGGCGGAGCCGTGGCCTCCGGCCACGTGCGCTGCTTCGCCGCCCCCCGCCGATGCCCCGTCGGGAGCCGTGCCGTTCGCGGTGCCGGCGCGCGCCGCGAGCAGGCGCTGCGCGGTCGCCTGCACGAGTCGCATGATCGCGCCCGGCTGCGCGGCCGACGACAGGTACTGACGGCCGAGCAGCGAGATCTCGCGCAGCGTCGGCTCGTCGGGCACCGGCCAGTCGCGCGCCTTCGCCTGCACGCACCAGCGCTGCGCGAAGGCGAGCGCCTCGTCGTCGCTCATGCTCTCGATGCGCAGCGGCGTGACCGCCGTGCGCACGCGCGGGAACCGCACCGCGAGGCTGTGCCACGCCTCGGTCGTCGTCTCGCCGATCACGCGCAGCTCGCCGCTCTCGACGTAGGGCAGCAGCATGTCGAGCGCGCCGGTCGGGCGCTCGCGGTACGCGCCCGCGAACGCGAGCTCGTGGAAGTCGGGAACGATCCACACGACGTCCTTGCCGCGCAGCTCCGCGGCGAGTTCCTTCACGCGTGCCTCGAGCTGCCCGAGGAAGCTCTGCCCCGCGGCGAGGTCGTTCGCGCTCGCCTCGAACACGACCCAGCCCGCCGCGCACAGCCGGTTCGACAGCACGTGCAGCAGCGCGGTCTTGCCGCAGCCCGCCGGGCCGTGGAGCACGATCGAGCCCGGCGTGTCGCCGAGCACGTGACGCTTCAGTTCGGCGAGCGCGCTCTCGAACGAGGGATCGTCGAGCGCCTCGAGGTTCGGCTCGTCCGGCGCGTCGGCGGTGCGGATGCGTCCGATGCCGCGCAGCATCGCGGTGTTCACGCGGCGCCGCTGCCACGCGCGGAATTCCTCGACGAGCCGCGTGGGCGCGCCTTCGCCCAGTTTCGCGAACAGCTGGCGCAGCTGCTCGGCCTGCATCTCGGTGAGCGCCTCGAGCGCGCCGTCGAAACTCGCCTCGGGTTCGCGCTGCGCCATGCGCTTGAACGCGTCGCGCAGTTCGGTGAGGGCGGGGCCTTCGTAGTCCACGCCTTCCTCGGAGCCCGCGAGCCCGAGCAGCGCGGGCGCGAGCGCCGGCGCCGCGGCGTGCTCGCCGATCAGCGTGAGCGCGCGGCGGCGCGTCCAGCCCCAGCCCGTGCACGTGTACGGAATGAGCGTCATCGCGAGCGCCTCGGGCGGCGTGAGCTTCGCGAGCGCTTCGAGCGCCATGAGCGACAGGATCGGGTTTGCGCCCTGCACGTAGCCCTGCGCGTCCACGCCGCGGCGGAGTTCGGCCTGGCACATGCCGACGCCGCGCTGGAAGAGCGCGTCCTCGATCAGGTCGCGCGGATGGGCGGCCGCTTCGTAGAAGCCGCGCAGGAGCGCGGCGACCTCGAGCATCGTGCGGGGCTCGGGGAGGGCCGGCGGGCCGGCGGGATCGGACTGGCCGAACAGGCGGCGAAAGAAGGAGGACATGGTCCCTGGTCACGTTCGGGTGCGTGGGCGGCCCGCGTCCGGGCCGTGGGAGCAGTCGGGGGAAGGGCGCCCCGCGGAGTGCGGCCGACGGGCGCCGCGCGCAGCATAGTGCCCTGCCCGTCGGTGCGTCACGTGCGGTGTGACCGCCCGCCGCCGCGCCGTCCGCGGCCGCAACATTCTTCCGCCCTCGGCGGCCGGGGTGCAGTAAGGTCCGCCGACCCATCCGCCCAAGGACCCCATCGGAGGACTGTTCATGTCGTCCCAGCCCGCCCGCTTCGTGCCGTACATCCCGTCCACCACCGTGCTGCGCGAGTTCAGCGTGCGCGGCGTGCTCATGGGCACGATCCTCGGCATGATCTTCGGCGCCTCGTCGCTGTACCTCGTGCTCAAGGTCGGCCTCACGGTGAGCGCGTCCATCCCGGTGGCCGTGATCTCGATGACGCTGTTCAAGTTCTTCTCGCTCACGGGCGCGAAGGACGCGACGATCCTCGAGAACAACATCGCGCAGACGGCCGGCTCGGCGGGCGAGTCCATCGCGTTCGGCGTCGGCGTGACGATGCCCGCGATCATGATCCTCGGCTTCGATCTCGAGCTGACGCGCGTCGCGCTCGTCTCGGTGCTCGGCGCGCTGCTCGGCATCCTCATGATGATCCCGCTGCGCCGCGCGCTGATCGTGCAGCAGCACGGCGTGCTCAAGTATCCCGAGGGCACCGCGTGCGCCGAAGTGCTCAAGGCCGGCGCGTCCACGGAGTCGCTCGAGGCGTCGTCCGCCGAAGCGAAGGCCGAGGCGGCCGCGAGCGGCGTGCAGGGCGTTTCGGCGCGCACGATCTTCGCGGGCTTCGGCATCGGCCTCGCGTACAAGACGGCGATGTCCGCCCTGCGCATGTGGAAGGACACGCCCGAGCGCGTGTTCGGCGCGCCGTTCAAGGCGGGCTCGGTCGCGGCGGAGATCTCGCCCGAGCTGCTCGGCGTGGGCTACATCATCGGGCCGGCGATCTCGGCGGTGATGTGCGCGGGCGGCGTGCTCGCGTACCTCGTGCTCATCCCGATGATCAAGTTCTTCGGCGAGAACCTCTCGGGCCCGCTCGCGCCCGGCACCATCCCGATCGCCGAGATGTCGCCGAACCAGATCCGCGGCGCGTACGTGCTCTACATCGGCGCGGGCGCGGTGGCGGCCGGCGGCATCATCTCGCTCGTGCGCTCGCTGCCGCTCATCTGGCACGGCCTGCGCGAAGGGCTGCGCGACATGGGCGGCTCGCGCGCCGGGGGCGCGGTCGAGCGCATCGACCGCGACATGAGCATGAAGTTCGTGTTCGGCGGCATCGCGCTGCTCGTCGTCGCCATCCTGCTGTCGCCGTCGCTGCACATGAACCTGCTCGGCGCGCTGCTGATCGTCGTGTTCGGCTTCCTGTTCGTGACCGTGTCGAGCCGCCTCACGGGCGAGATCGGCTCCTCGAGCAATCCCATCTCGGGCATGACGGTCGCCACGCTGCTGCTCACGTGCCTCATCTTCCTGCTCATCGGCTGGACCGGAGCGTCGTGGTACGTGACCGCGCTGTCCGTCGGCGGCATCGTGTGCATCGCCGCGTCGAACGGCGGCTCGACGTCGCAGGACCTCAAGACCGGCTACCTCGTGGGCGCGACGCCGAAGTACCAGCAGATCGCGATCCTGATCGGCGCGCTGCTGTCCGCGCTGCTGCTCGGTCCCATCCTGCTCAAGCTCAACGACGCCGCGACGGTCTACGTCCCGGTCGCGCAGGTGTCGCAGACCGCGATCGCCGTGGACGCGAATGCGCTGGCGTCGGCGAAGCACGAGAAGATCCGCGGCGCGCAGGCGTCGGACGACACGCGTGAGTTCCGCGTCTGGCAGAAGCGCGACGACGTGGGCGGCCCGGCGGGCAAGTACCTCGTGGACGAGTCGGGCGCCGCCGTGTGGTTCGTGGACCCGGGCATCAACGGCGCGTATTCGAAGCGCCCCGACGGGACCGAGGTGCACAAGTTCGACGCGCCCAAGGCCACGCTCATGAGCTACATCATCAAGGGCATTCTCGACCGGCACCTGCCGTGGGGACTCGTGCTCTTCGGCGTGATGATCGCGGTGGTGCTCGAGATGAGCGGCATCCCCTCGCTCGCGTTCGCCGTCGGCGTGTACCTGCCGCTGTCGAGTTCGACGCCGATCCTGGTCGGCGGCGCCGTGCGCTGGCTCGTGGACCGCGCGAAGCGCAAGGAGCTCGCGCACAAGAAGCTCACCGAGGACCAGCTGCAGGCCGAGGGCGACAAGAGCCCCGGCGTGCTCATGGCGTCCGGCTACATCGCGGGCGGCGCGATCGCCGGCATCCTGATCGCGTTCCTCGCGGGCGTCATGGAGAAGACCGACGCCTCGATCGCGCGCTGGGCGAACACGAGCAACCCGTTCTTCTCGGGGCCGAACGCCGACGCGTTGTCGATGGTCCCGTTCGCCGCGCTCACGCTGTTCCTGCTCGCGGTCGGCCGCGAGAAGGTGCTCGCCGGAAAGAAGGGCGCATGAGCGGTTCACCGGTCGCGAAGGGACTGCTCGAGATCCTGCGCGAGGCGTGCGAGGGCGGCATCCCCGGACAGGGGACCGCCTTCCTCGACGGCACCCGCGACGGCGTCAACAACGGGCTGTTCGCCACGCTCGACCGCGTGAGCGCGGAGCACGCGTCTTCCGGCGCGCTCGGCACGAGCATCGCGGCGCACGCCGCGCACACGGCCTATCACATGGAAGTCGTGGTGCGCTGGACGAACGGCGACCGCGGGCCCTTCGACTGGAAGGGCAGCTTCGAGCCCGCGGCGGTGGACGAGGCGCAGTGGGCGGCGACGCGCACGCGACTGCGCGCCGGCTACGAAGGACTGGTCACCCTCGCGCGCGGGGTGAAGGACTGGAACGAGGACGAGACGGGCGGGCTCGCGGGAGCGATCGCGCACGTCGCGTATCACCTCGGTGCGATCCGCCTGACGGCGAAGCAGTTCGCGTGACGCGGGACCCGGGCCGAAGGAGAAGCCGGTGATCGACGAACCGCAGATCCTGCACACGACGGCACAGCCCATCGCGGTGGTGCGGCTGACCGTGCCGCGCACGGAGATCCGCACGGTGATGGGCCCGGCGATCGGAGAAGTGCGTGGCGTGCTCGCCGAGCAGGGCGTGACGCCCGCAGGCCCGTGGTTCA
>JBGANH010000072.1:0-16313 GCA_044222365.1 Candidatus Eiseniibacteriota bacterium | reverse complement strand
AGCGGACGGCGCTGCCGGTGGTGCTGTTCGAGCCCGAGATCCCCGCGGTCACGGTGCTGCCCAAGCCTTCGGCGGGGAGCACGCGCGGACCCGAATGAGGACGGCCGCCCTCCGGAACTCCGGAAGGCGGCCGTCTGCGTGCGGCGTGAGTCGGGTGCTAGCGGTAGAGCGACTTCAACCGGCCCCACGTGGACTTCTGCGAGGGCACCGGCAGGTCGGCGACGGTCACCTGGTAGCCCAGGTTCGCGTTGACCGCCAGCGTGTACCAGCCGGCGGCGCCGACGGTCGCCGAGTTCGCGTAGAAGGCGGGATCGCTCGAGCCCACGGTCGGCGGATCGAGCGAGGCGAAGCCGAGGCGGTTGGCGGTGCCGGTCTTGGCCGTCACCTGCTGCGTGACGATCAGGTCCGTCGTGTTGAGCGTGATGGCGAGCACGTCGAGGCCGGTCACGTTGATGAGGGTGTAGAAGCCCTTCGCGAGGCCGGCCCCGAAGTTCACGTTCGTCGTGAAACCGCCGAGGTACGCGGACGTCACGCCGTCGTAGAACGAGATCGCGCACGTCGCGGTGAGCAGGTTGCCGAGGCTGGAGCTCGAGTTGTAGATCGAGAACTTGAAGCCCGAGAGGATGCCCGGGTTCGTCGTGATGAGTTCGTCGCCCCAGATCGACGTGAGCGACGTCGACGAGAAGGCGCCGACCGCCGTGGACGCGGTGTTGTCGTACACGACACCGGCGAACGACGTCGAGTTGGGCGTGATGTGCGTCCGGCCCATGAAATCGATGTCGATCGCGCCGGCCGGCTGGGCGCTTTCGGAGACCAGCGCCTGGGCGGAGGCGACGGCGACGCTCAGGGCGAGCATCGCGACGGCGAGACGAAGCGTGGTAGCGATCTTCCGCATGGGGTTCCCTCGAGTGGATGGACTCGGCGTGGGGCCGATGTGAAAGGCTCGGGCCCGTTTCGCGGACCCCGGTGAACGACCGGCGAACTGGGGGAGAGCAGCTCGAGTTTCACCGGACATGATCCACGTTATGCAATCGGGTGGGTGGTGGAGAAGGACAGATTTCACCTCCGAGCCCGTGCGCGGACGATTCCTCGACGAATGCCTCGCGCTGTGTAGTCCGAGCATGCGAAGTTGAGTGATGCTGTCGCTTCTCGAATGAAAGAGGGCCCCGGCATGGACCGGGACCCTCCGAGTGATGCGTGCTGCCGGAATCGAGACGACGTCAGCGGAGCACGACGAGCCGCTGCGTGTATTGCCTGCCGTCCACCTGGAGCCGCGCGAAGTAGACGCCCGAAGAGGGAAGTGCGCCTTCCGCGGTGCGCGTGAACGACGCGCCGTGCCAGCCGGCGGAGTACTCGCCGTCCGCCAGCGTGGCGACGAGCCGCCCGGCGACGTCGTGCAGCGTGAGCCGCACCCGCTGCGCCTGCGGCAGTGCGAACCGCAGTTGCGCTCCGCCGCGCGACGGATGCGCGCCCGTGAGGGCGAGCGCCACACGGGTCGGCAGCGCGTCGTCCACTCCGAGTGCGAAGCACTGGTCGGGCTCCGGTACCAGCCCGAGGAACGGAGCCGCAGTGACGCCGGTCACCGCGACGTTGTCGATCCACCAGCCGGGCGCGCCGACGCCGCCGTCCGCCGCGTGCCGGAAGCGGAGTTGCACGGTCTGCCCCGCATACGTGAGGCCGAAGTTCAACGTCGCGCCGATCGGCGCGGGATAGCCCGCGCTGGACTTGGTCCAGCCCTGGCGGCCGCCGAGCGGATTGCCGCTGGCGTTGTACATCGTGCCCGTGTAGCCCGGCGTGCACAGCCCGCCGACGTCCGACCACGACGCGCCGCCGTCGGTCGAAAGCTCGACCACGCCGCCGTCGTAGTCGAACGAGGCGTCGTACTCGAACGACCAGCGGTGCTGGAACGTGACCGTGAACGGCGTACTCGGGCTCACCGCGAGGGGCGGGCTCGTGAAGTGCAGGTCGGCGACGCCGCCGGCGTCCGGCACGTGATAGGCGTGGCTGCCCGCGGCGACTTCGGCGCGCGCCCAGGGATCGCCGCCCGCACCGGCCGCGGTCCATGTCGTGCCGTGTGATTCGGCGTCGTCGGTGAAGAAGAGCCCTTCGTCCGAGTGCACGTAGTCGCGCAGCACGAGCAGGCGCGGCCCCGGGGACAGCAGGCCCGGATCGTCCACCGCGAGATACAGCTCGAGCAGCTCGCCCGCGGAAGCGCCGTCGACGGCGACGGGGATGTCCTGCGTGAGCGACGTGAACGGGGCATACGCCGGCATGTTGAAGAGATTGCCCGACGGGAAGAGCACGTGCAGGTTCGGCGAGGAGACGCTGACGGTCGTGCCGGAGAGCGTCGTCGCGCCGGTGTTGCGGAAACCGACCCGCAGCGTGCCGCGTTCGCCGTTGTCGAGATACCCGTCCGTGTCGCAGGAGTTCAGGTCGTCGGTGAGCGTCGCGGACGTGATCGCGAGGTTGCCTCCGACCACGAAGCTCTCGACCGCGCCGGCGTTCGTGGCGGAGCTCGACGCGGGAGCGATCGCGGCCGATCCCAGCCCGCGCTTGGCGAACGCCTGCACGAGCAGCTGGAAGTCGGCCGGATCGTTCGCGTACGCCACCGCGAGGATCGCGTCGCGCGCGTCGGTGAACGTGGGGGCGTTGGGCGTGAGCTTGAGCCCGGCGATCACGTACGACTTCATGCGCTCCTGCGCCTGCGCGAACGTGAGCCGCGGCGTGTCCGCGAGCAGCGCCGCGTAGCACTCCCACAGCATGGTGCACCAGACTTCGCCGGTGCGATGCACCTCGGAGTTCGTGGCACCGGACGGGTCACCGTTGAGCGGCGGCCCCGCGGGCAGCGCGACGCCGTCCGAGACGTGCTTGAACGTGAGCGGGTTCTTCGTCATGTCCGTCGAGTAGGGATAACGGCGGATGCCGAAGTAGTAGTAGTTGTGGGGGACGAGGTTGCCGCTGAGCGCGTAGCCCGCGACGCCCCAGCAGCCCGCGAGGTTGTCGCCGGGACGCACGGTCATGAGCAGCGAGAAGAAGTCGCTCCAGCCTTCTCCCATGCCGCCGCCCTGCTGGTTGCTCAGGCCCGCGGCGTCGCCCACGAGACGGTTGCTCACGTAGTGCGCCCACTCGTGCGCGACGATGTGACCGTCGATCGTGCCGTCGCGCTGGACCTGCGCCTGGCGCAGGAGCGTCGCGGTGACGCCGGCGCCGAGCTGCGCGCGGATGGCGTTACCGACCGCCAGGGTCACGGAGACCGAGGGAATCGTCACGCCGGCGCCGGTGCCCCCGAGCCCGGGGGGATTGGCCGACGAGACGTTGTCCACGATGATCACGCCGATCGCGCCGGCGCTCTGGGCGTTCAGCACCTTCACGCTGAAGTTGCACGCGCCGCGATCGATGAGCGCGATCTTGCCGGACACCGAGCTCGTGATCGCGGTGCAGCCGTCGAGCGTCGGGGCGACGGCGTCCACGGCGGCGACCACCTGCCCCGTGACGCTGAACGTCTGCGGCCCGAAACCGCTCGCCACGCCCGCGGCATACGTGCCGGCGACCGCGGCGGGGGCGCTCACGGTGAGGGTGGCGCTCACGGGCGGATTGAAGACGTACATCTGCATGCGCGGCGAGCCGCCGTCGGCCGGAGTCGCCATGTTCGCGTTGTTCGTGCCGCCGTAGTCCTCGCCCTCGGCGAGGATCGGATCGCCCGCGACGCCGCCGCGTCCGAAGTTGTCGGTCTGCGCGTTGCCCGCGGCCTCGTCGAAGCCCGAGTCGTAGAACCAGTCGTGCAGCCAGTTGTTGAGATAGAAGAGCGTCGTCGCCGCGGCCATGCGCTGGTTCGTGCTCGCGCTCGGCGCCAGGTTCACGTCGTAGACGCGGTCGAACGCACCGGCGGCCGTCGTGGTCGGGCGCACGTCCCCCGCGCTGAAGCCGTCGGGCGAAGCGATGTCGTCGTACGCATCCACGTTGTTGCCCGTGGTGACCGTGGCGCCCGGCGCGAGCCAGGGATCGTTCATGGAGAACGGCGCATTCTGCAGCGTGATCAGGTTCGGGGCGATCAGCGTCGGCATGTAGTAGTCGGGCAGGCCGGTCGGGTGGGGCGAGGGCGCGTCGCCCTGCGGACCGTCCATCGGCAGGAACGGCGAAGCCGTATTCGCCCAGACGCGGTAGCTGAAGGCGGCGTCCGCCATGATGCTGTGCCGGAAGAGCAACCGGCCGTCGGCGGCCGAGTACACGTACGCGTACGCCTCGGTTTCGCCCATCACCTCGACGTAGTGCGCGGGCTCGAGCGCGTCGCCGAGCCGGAACCACACCTTGCGCACGCGCGGCGCCGTCGCGACGGCGAGGCCGTCCGCGAGGTCGCGCACCTCGGCAGGAGCGGCGAACCGCTCGTAGCCCGCTTCGTCCGGAGCGCCGGGAGCCGCGAGCGCGGGAGGCACCGCGAGTCCGCCGAAGTCGGCGAGCGCGGAGCGAGGGCCGAGCCTTCACGGCGCTGGCCGAGGAGCGCGAACGCGGCTTCGGCGTCGGCCGGGGCGTTCGTGCGCGAGGGCAGCGAGCCGGCGACCGCGACCAGTTCGAGATTGCGGTCGAGGGCAATGGAACTCGTCGCGGAACACCTTCGATGCCCGGCAGACCCCAGAGCGGTGAAGCCCAAGAGAGGTGGCGCTGCATCGAGCTTCGCGCCGTCACGTCGGCGCTGCAGGCGCAGCAGAGCTGTTGCCGGAGGCCATACCGAGGAACGAGCGCGCCGCAGCGTCGGCGTCGCGCGTCGGGCGCAGGCGCGTCGCCGCGCCCGGCGCGTACACGACGCGGCTCTGCAGACGTGAACCGGCACGCCGTAACGCTCGTCTGTGGACTGCACGCGGGCGAGCCGCGCGAGGGCGGGATCGGCGGCCGCGTTCGCGCGCGTGGCGGGGGCCGTGCGGCCGGGAGCGGACAGCGCGGCGTCGAACTCGGGACGGTGGGCGGCGAGCGAGACGGCGGCGAAGCACGACACCGCGATCAGCGCGCCGAGGAGCGGTCGGATGGAAGGCCGCACGAATCCTCCGGGGCTTGGGAGTTGGGTCGGGAAGTGTGGAGAGTCGGGCGGCAAGGATACTACGGGCGCACGGTCACGGGCCTCACCAGAATGCGTCCCCCGTACTCGAGCCTGTACCAGTAGAGGCCCGGCGCCTGCCGGGAAACGTCCACCGTGCGCTCGTGGCGGCCGGCCTCGAGCCGTTCGCCCGAGAGCAGGGCGGCGACGCGGCGGCCGGTCACGTCGAAGAGCCCGAGGCGCACGGCCCCGGCGGCGGGCAGCGTGAACGCGAGCCGGCTGCGGTTGCGGGCGGGATTGGGCGTGGGTGCGCCCAGCGTGAACGCCGTCACCGCGGGTTCCGCCGGTGCGCCGAGCAGCTCGAGCTGGTAGGACGGGTCGAGGAGCGCGGCATAGTAAGGATGCCCCTCGCTCGCGATCGTCGAGAAGAACCCGCCCACGTGCAGCGTGCCCCGGTCGCGCAACAGCGCGTGCACGCCCTGCCAGGGTTCCGGCGCCCAAGCGAGCGGCGCGGCGGTCGAGGCCTGGAGCAGCGCGAGATTCGAACGGTTCGCCGCGCCGTTGGCGAACGAGCTGAAGGTGCCGCCCACGAAGAGCAGGCCATTGTTCAGGTCGAGCACGTCCACCTGCTGCGTCGCGCTCGTGTTCATGCCGGCGTTCCAGGTGGACGCGAGTCCCGTCGCGCGCGAGAGCAGCGCGAGCTTCGCGCGACTCAGGCCGCCGATCGAGGTGAACGCGCCGCCCACGAACAACTCTCCGGGCTGGAACGCGAACGACGTGATCTGGTTGTTGGCCGACGGATTCCAGCTCGTGAGCACGCCGGTCGTCGCGTCGAAGGCCGCGCCGTTGCCGCGCGGCTGGCCACCGGCGCTCGTGAACGCGCCGCCGACGAACAGCGTGCCCGAGTCCACCGCGAGGCGGATGGGCGTGCCGTTCGTGCCCGGGTTCCATGCGGTGGCGAGTCCGGTCGCGGTGTCCACCTGCGCGAGCGACTGCCGTGCGGCCCCACCCGCCGAGGCGAACGTCCCGCCGAGGTAGAGGTGCCCGTCGTGCTGCGCCATCGAGTACACCGATCCGTCCGGCTCGGGCGCCCACGAAGACACTTCCGCGGTCGCGGTGTCGAACGCCGCCGCGAGGTTGCGCGCGGGGGCGTCGGCGCGCCAGAAGCTGCCCACCGCGTACAGGCGGCCGTTCAGCAGGTGCAGGTCGTTCACGTTGCCGAACGTGCGCGGATCCCAGGGCCGCACGAATCCGGTGCGCGGGTCCACCGCCGCGAGTCCGCCGCGGATGGACATGCCGACGGAGTGGAAGGCGCCCGCCACGACGAGTCGCCCGCGGTCGGTCGCGACGAGCGTCACGGTGCCGTTCGCGCCGGGGTCGAAGCCCAACAGTCCGAGCGTCGACGCCGAGAACGCTCCGATGCGGGAGCGCGCCTCGCCGGCCAGCGCCGAGAACGCTCCGCCCACGAAGAGCGTGTCGTTCGCGAGCGCGAGCGAGGCGACGGTCCCGTCGGGAACCGGGTTGAGTGCGAGCAGCGCGTTGGTGCTCGTGTTCCACGCCGCGAGGTAGCGACGCGAAACCGCGCCGATCGTGGTGAACGACCCGCCCGCGAAAAGCCTGCCGTCGCTCCAGACCAGCGACGAGGCCGGCAGATTGGGCGCCGGGTTCCACGTGGTCGGCATGCCGGTCGCGAGCGACAACGAGCCGAGGTACGCGCGCGCCGTGGCGCCGAATCCCTGGCCTTCGCAGCCGGCGACCAGCGTGGTCGAGGCGCACACCGCGTGCACCGGACCGCCGGGAGTGGCATTGAACGACGCGGCCGTTCCGGAGACGCGGCTGACCGCGCGCAGCGAACCGCGCCCGGATTGCTCGCCGGCGATGTAGAGGCGCGAGCCGTAAACGGCGATGGAGTGCACGATGGCGGCCGAACTCGAGACCCAGCTCGTCAGCGTGCCGTCCGGGTTCAGCGCGCCGATGCGCAACCGGTTGGTCGCATTGATGGCGTTGAAGTCGCCACCGACGTAGACGATTCCGTCGGCCGTCGCGAGCGTGCTCACCCAACCGTTCACGTTGGGTGCGAAGCCCGTCGGATGAAGCGTGGCGAGATCGAAGCCCGCGAGATTGTTCACGGTCACGGACGCAGCCGCCGCGAACGCGCCCGCGATCCCGACCTGGTCCCCGGATCGCTCGATCGCGTAGGCGGCGGAGTACAGGGTCGGCGCGAAGGGGAGCAGCGCGCCCGTCGTGAGGTCGATCGCGGCCGCGTAATAGCGGACCTGGCTGTCGAGGATGCTGAACTGCCCGGCGAGATACAGCGTGTTGCCGCTGGCCCGAAGCGCGCGCACCGCGGAAATCGGCTGCGGACTCCAGCCCGGAACCAGGGCGCCCGTCGTGGCGTCGAGCGTCGCGAAGTAGGCGATCGGCGAACCGTTGACGTTCGTGAAGTCGCCCCCGACGAAGACTTTCGAACCCGAGACCTCGATCGTGCACTCCTGGTTCGCGGCGACGTTGGGGGACCAGGCGTCGGGCGCCCCCGTGACGGGGTCGAGCGAGGCGACCGAGAGGCGGGGAAGTCCCGCGACGGTCGTGAAGCGGCCGGAGATCCAGACGCGGCCGCCCGCGAGCACCACGGTCTGCACTTCCGGCGTGCCGGAGGTACGCACGATGTTGGGAGGCCAGGTCGTCGGCACGCCGGTGGTGGCGTTCACGCTCGCCAGGCCCGAGCGAGGCTGGCCTCCGACCGTGCTGAACGTTCCACCGATGTAGAGCGTGTCGTTCGCGAGCGCCAGCGCGCGCACGGAAGCCGCCGCCGACAGCGCCGCGTCGAAGGGCAGCAGCGCTCCGCTGACGACGTCGAATGCCGCCGCGCCGATGCGGGATTGACCGTTCACGGTCGTGAAGGCGCCACCCACGTAGAGTGTGTTCCCCGTCCGCAGCAGCGCGCGAACGGTGCCGTTCGCCTTCACCGAGAAGGTCCCGAGCGAGCCGTCGGCGTTCCGGTGCAGGACGTTCGTTCCGGTCGAGCCCGACGCCGCGAAGACACCACCGACGTACCAGCCGCCCGCGCCGTCACCGGCCAGTGCGTAGCCCGTTCCACCGATCCCGAGCGGGGTGGGATCCGTGGACGCGCCCGTGGTGTCGGTGCGCGTGAAGCCGCTCGAGGACGGGACGAGGCTGGTGAACGCACCGCCCGCGTAGAGGTCCGTGGATGTCGCGACCAGCGCGCCGACGGTGCCGCCGCAGCCCCACGGTTGTTCGAGGGACAGCTGCATCGTGCGCCAGTCGAGCGAGGCGAGACCGTTGAGCGTCCTCCCGCCCAGGGTCGGGAACGTGCCACCGACGAAGAGCCGGTCGCCGCTTCGACACAGCGCGTTCACCTCTCCACCAGCCGAGGGAACGGTCGTGATCAGCGCGCCCGTGACGGTGTGGAACGCGGCGAGGCCGGGGCGATACTGCCCATTGACGAGCATGAACGCACCGCCGACGAACAACGTGTCGCCGCAGAGCGCGAGCGCGCGCACGTCGCCATCGGGCGCGGGTGACCACGGTGCGAGCGAGCCGTCCGCGTTCAGGTGGAGCAGGTTCGTGCGCGCGATGCCGTGCGCGCTGGTGACGGTGCCGCCGACGAACCAACCGCCGGCGCCATCGGAGACGATCGCATGCACCGTCCCGGTGAGGTCCGCGAAGGGAGAGGAGGGCGAGCCCGACACGGTGTCGAGTCGCGCGAAGGTGCCGGCGGGCAGCGCGAGGTACGAGAAGTCGCCGGTGAGGAACAGGCGATCCGCGCTCGCCGCCACCGAGTTCAGCTGGGCGCTCGCGAGACGGTCCGCCCCCGCGAGCACGTCGGGCAGCAGCGCGCCCGTCGCGGGATCGAAGGCCGCGATGGACGCGCGCGCCTCGCCGTTCATGAGACGGAACGAGCCGTAGACGTACAGCTTGCCGTTCGCGAGAAGGAAGTTCTTCACACTGCCCGACGACGGAACCGCGTTCCATGCCTGCGCGGCCGCGGTGCCGGTGTCGACCACCGCGAGGCCGGAGCGCGGCTGGCCGCCGATCGTGGTGAACGTGCCTCCGACGTAGAGCCGCCCCGCCGTGAACAGCAGCGCGGTCACGACGCCGTTCGGCGCCGGCGCCCAGTTCGCGACGGATCCGTCCGCGCGCACGTGCAGGAGCCCGACGTGGGACCCACCCTGTGCCTGGACGAAGCTTCCTCCCAGGAACCAGCCGCCCGAGCTGTCGCTCGCCGCGCAGACGACCTGCGAGTTGTAGCGGTTCGGGATGCCCAGCATCGGGAAGGTCGGCACGGGATGGGCGCCGTCGAGCACCGCCGCACAACCGGTGAACGGACCGATGCGGCCGAACGAGCCGCCGACGAACAGCGTCGAGCCCGTGGACTTCATCGTCAGCACGGCGCCATCGGTGACGAAGCTGCTGTCGCGAAGGGTGAGCGCGCTCGCGTCCGGCGCGAACGCGGTCAGGAATACCAGCGAGCATGCGGTGAACAGGCGGGAAACCGGGCGGCACGAAGCGCCGGGCGTGAGAGCGAGCGGGCGGCGGAACATGGCTGGCGACTCCGAGTGAGCGTTCGCGCCAAGGCCCGGGGGATGGGGAGCGGCGCCGTTCGCGGCAAGCGTAACATCGCGATTGACAGAAACCATACAGGCCGTTCGTCGGCCCCGACATACTCCCTTCGGAGTAATGCGCCGCGCTCCCGCGAGGGACTACGCTCGGCCCCGTCCTCCGATGTACCGCCGCACATCTTGAAGGGGAGACCCTCCGTGAATCCATACATGCGTGCACTGGCTTCGCTGAAGCTGACCGTGGGCCTGCTGATCGTGATCGCGATCGTGCTGTCCTACGCGACCATCCTCGAGTCCATGCGCGGCACCGAAGCCGCGCAATCCGTCTACAACGCGATGTGGTTCTACGCGCTGCAGGGATTGTTCTCCCTCAACATCGTCGCGGCGTTGTGGGAGCGCTGGCCGCGCAACCGCTGGCGCATCGGCTTCGTCATCACCCACGCCTCGATGCTGCTCATCTTCGGGGGCGCGCTGGTCACGCTCACCCAGGCGATCTCGGGCGAGATGCAGCTGTGGGAAGGCGAGAGCGCCAGGGTGTTCGAACGCCAGCAGCGCGGTTTCGCCCGCGCGCCGATGCCGCTGCCCTTCACGGTGCGGCTCGACGCCTACGAGATGGACTACTACCCGGGCACGATGCGGCCGGCGAACTTCCGCAGCCGCGTCACGCTGATCGAGGCCGACGGGCGCGAGAGCAAGGCCGCGATCTACATGAACCACCCGCTCACGCACCACGGCTACACGTTCTTCCAGTCGAGCTACCACATCGAGGACGGCCGCGAGATGACGGTGCTGTCGGTGTCGAAGGACCCGGGCATGCCGATCGTGTTCTACGGCTTCTACCTCCTGATCCTCGGCATGTGCGTCGTGCTGTTCACGCGCATCATGCAGTTCCGCGAGGCCGAGCGCGTGCGCGCGGCGACCAGGAAGACCGGCATCGGCGTCCCGATCGTGCATCGCGCCGCGATCGTCGCGGCGTTCGCGGCGTCGGCCCTCGTCGCGGGGAACGCGCTCGCGCAGGGCGGGCACCAGCACGGTCCGCCGCAGGTGGCGCCGCCGGCGATGGTCGAGGCGCTGCGCCGCATGCCGGTGCAGCACGACGGCCGCGAGATGCCGTTCGACACGCAGGCGCGCGAAGCCGTGCGCGTCGTGACCGGGCAGCGCGCCTTCGGCGGTATCGACCCCGTCGCGATGGTGATGGGCTGGCAGATGGACCAGCACGGCTGGCTCGAGGCGCCGATCATCAAGGTGGACGCGCACGTCGCCCAGCTCGTCGGAGCGCCGGGCGTCAAGCACGTGAGCTTCAACCAGCTGCTCGCCAGTTCGGCGCTGCGCCGGGAAATCGGGCCGGCGATCGAACGCTCGCAGGCCGACCAGCCGCAGATGCCGGGCGACAAGGCGCTGCTCAAGCTGGACGAGCGCATCACGGTGTTCGACGCGTACCTGCGCGGCGCGGGCATCGTCGCGATCCCCGCGGCCGACCGCGCCACGCGCTGGACGGCGCCCGCCAACACCACCGACCCGGCGGCGTTCGTGGCGATCGAGCCCGAGGTGCGGCGCAACCCGCCGCCTTTCTACCCGTCGCGCGCGCTCATCGACGCCGAGATGCGCTACAACGCCGTGAACCCGGTCGGGCTCGCGTGGTGGCTGCTGCTGCCCGCGGCCATCGCGGCCGGCCTCACGCTCGAGCGCGACCGGCTCCGGCTGCGGCTCGCCTCGACCGTGCTGCTCGTCGCGGGCTTCGTCGTGATGACGTGGGGCATCGCGGTGCGCTGGCAGTTCGCCGGCCGCATTCCGGCTTCGAACATGTACGAGTCCATGATGTTCCTCGGCTGGGGCGTCGGCCTGTTCGGCGTCGTCGCCATGTTCTTCAAGAACCGCATCCCGACGTTCAACGCCGCCGCCATGTCGGCGCTCACGATGTTCCTGCTCGACCGGCTGCCGATGGACCCGTTCGTCCACCCGATGCCGCCGGTGCTCGCGGGCACGCCGTGGCTCGCCATCCACGTGCCGATCATCATGGTGAGCTACTCGACGTTCGCGATCGCCACGTTCCTCGCGCACGCGCAGCTCGGCGTCGAGCTGTTCCGCCCGAACGACCGCGCGGCGGTGCAGAAGTGGGCCGACATCCTCTACTGGTACCTCATGGTCGGTTCGATCCTGCTCGTGACGGGCATCATCACCGGCTCGATCTGGGCGTCCGAGTCCTGGGGCACGTACTGGGGCTGGGACCCGAAGGAAGTCTGGTCGCTCGTCGCGTTCCTCGCCTACATGGCGATCCTGCACGCGCGCAGCGACGGCCAGATGGGCTCGTTCGGCGTCGCCCTGTGGTCCATCGTCGGCTTCTGGACGATCCTCATGACGTACCTCGGCGTGAACTTCGTGCTCGGCACGGGCATGCACTCGTACGGCATGGGCAGCTCGAACATCGTGCGCTCGATGCTCATGGTCGGCGGCGCCGAGACGCTCTTCCTGTTCCTGTGCTGGTACCAGCGCGCGAGCCGGGAAGCGGCCGAAATCGACGCGAGGAACGCCGCGAAGGGCTGAGCGACGGAGACTTCTTGCACGGCGCCGCGTGTGGCAGGATGCCTGCGCGGCGCCGAACCGTACGCGCCGGGAGGGAGGATCGCATGAACGACTCGAAGGACACCGCCGTCGCCACGCTGCTCGAGGAAGTGCTCGACGACACGAAGACGAACGAACGCGTCGCGCACCTCGTGCTCAAGTCCGACTGGCCGATCGCGCTGTGCGGCGCGAACGTGAGCGATCACCTCGGCACGAGCGCACCCGCCATGGACCGCTGCACCGACTGCCTCAAGATCGCGGCCACGCGCGGTCTCGGGCGTCCGGGCTGGGACCTGAAGGGCTGAGCGCCGGCGCCGTTCAGCGCGCGAAGGTCTTCAGCGTGCCCCACGTGCGGCGGCGCACGTCCACCGCCGCGCTCGTTTCGCAGAACGCGATGCTGTCGAACCCGATGTTCGGGTCGGGGCTCGGGCCGAAGCGCAGCTCGACGCGCGTGATGCCCGTGCCGGCGAGCGAGAACGTGAAGTTGCCGGGCAGGCCCGCCTGGCTCAGGCAGGCGTCGCCGCTCGTGCTGTCCACCGCGGCGGCGCCGGACAGCGTGCCGACCGCGACGACGGCGTTGCTCGCGTTGTACGCGGTCAGCGTCGCGCCGTGCAGCGCGCCGCCGTACGGGTAGTAGTCGCCGAAATCGAACAGCTTGATGGCGAAGCAGCCCACCGTGACGCCGGGCGCGAACGTGAAGTCGTAGTCGAGGACACAGTTCGCGGGATGACCCATGCCGCGCACGCCGTCGAGGCAGCCGTTGCTCACGCCCACCCCGGTCGAGTAGCTCGAGTAGGGGAACGTGTTGCCCTCTTCGATCACGCGCGACGTGCCGGTCGGGCAGCCGGGGCCGAACGCCCATGCGACGCTCGTGATGCGCAGGTCCGGATCCACTGCCGCGAGCCCTTCGACCACCGAGCCCGGCGCGAACGTCTCGAAGGTGACGCCGTGGAACGCGCCCGGGCAGATGGCGGGCGTGCACGCGGCGAACGCCGCCGACGGTGCGGCGAGGAGGAGCGCGGCGAGTGCGAGGGTGTGCGGACGCATGGGGGCTCCCGGATGGAGGCGGGGTTCGAGGGTGCGTCGAAGCGCGTGAACGGTGACGAGGCTCGCACGCGGGCGAGCACGAGGCCAGAGGAATCACGGTGTTTCGTGAGGCCTATCCCGCGTTTCGCCGTGCCTTCCATTCGTGCGCGAGCAGGCCGAACAGGGCCGAGTCCGAGATCTCGTCCCCGACCTTCCAGCGCTCGCGCAGCGTGCCTTCGAGCCCGAAGCCGAGCTTCTCGACCGCGCGCACCGAAGCGACGTTGCGAGGGTCGGCGTCTGCCTCGAGCCGGCGCAGACCGAGCGGGCCGAAGGCGTAGTCCACGACCGCGACGAGCGCCTCGTGCGCGTAGCCCCGGCCCCAGTGCCGCCGGGCGAGGCCGTAGCCGATCTCGGCGCGATCGCTCGGTTCGACGAACGCGAACAACGACACCTGGCCGAGCGCGCGGTCGTCCTGCGGGAGCGTCACCGACCAGCGCAGCGCCGTGCGTTCGGGAAAGAAGGTGCGTGCGCGCTCGCGTGCGGCGATGGCTTCCGACATCTCGCGCATCGGTGGGCGGCTCCAGTAGCGCATCGCGACCGGGTCGCTCTCCATCTCGAAGATGGCCTCGGCGTCGTGGTCGGCGATGTCGCGCAGCACGAGCCGCTCGGTGGTGAGCACGGGGAAGATCGAGGGAAAGTTCATCCGAAGTGCTCCTCGCTGCGGTGGGCGGGTTCACGATGCGACGAGAGCGCCTTGTCCCAAGGCCCACCCTGCCAGTTGTCGCGGCGCGGGGCGTCGTGCGCCCAGGGCGGCAGTTCGAACAGCAGGTGCGCCGCGAGCGCCTGCGCGTACGGTTCGTAGCGCAGCCGGAGCGCGGCGAGGCGCGCTTCGAACCCGGGATCGTCCGGCAGGGCCCCGCGCGTGGGTGCCAGCCGCTCGCGCAGCAGCCGGAGCGCGGCGGCTGGAAGGCGATCCTCGCGCGCGGGAGGCAACTCGTGCACGAAGATCTGCGTCACGTCCACGAGCGCATGGCGTGCCATGGCGAACGTGAGCGACGCCTGCGAGGTCGTGTCCTCCTGTTCGCGCGCCAGCAGCAGCGCGGTCGAGTCGAGGATGGCGACCAGCGCGGCGAGCCAGGACTGGTTCATGTGCTGGGAGCGGTAGTAGGCGAGCTGCGGATAGGAGATGTGCGTCTCGAGCAACTGCGCCGACCAGCGCTCCCACGCCGCGAGCAGGTCGTCGCAGAGCGCTCCGTGCCCGGTGGGCGGCGTGCGGCGCAGGAACTCGGCGGCGGTCGGGGGCGAGCCGGCGCGTGCGTCCATCAGCGAGATCTCGAGCTCGCGTTGCGCGAAGGCGCCGTACATCGTCGGCAGGTAGCCGACGACCGTGCCGAGAAAGCCGAAGCCCGTCCCGGCCTCGAACACGGCGATCGCGCGACCGGCCGCGGTCGCGGGCGTGATGTCGCCGAAGCCGAGCGTGAAGAACGTCTCGCCGCTCATGTAGAGCCACGTCGTGAACGCGCGCGGCGCCTCGTTCGGGGCGTGCGTCGCCATCGCGAGAAGCGCGAACGCGACGATGAGCCCGGACGCCCACACGCCGAGCAGCAGCAGGAGCGAGAGCGGGCCGAAGAAGCCGAGCATCGCTTCGCGCTCGGCCGGTGTCGCGACGCGGCGCGCGAGCGCGCGCCAGATCCGCCACGCGAGAACGTAGAACCAGCGCGTGAGGCGCACGCGCCGCCCGATGCGTCGCGGCACGAGGATCGTCTCGAACGCGTCCCAGAGGATCGCGAGCACGAGTGCGGCGCCGGCCGCGGCGGAGAGGACCGAGGGCATGTGCACGTCAGTTCGCCGCCAGTGCCCGGGCGAACGACGGGTCGCGCCGCACGCCGTCGAACCACGGCAGCGCGAACCAGCTCGGGCCGACGCCGAGCGCGAGCGCCCGCCGCGAGCGCGCGAGAGCGGAGTCGGGCCGGGAGCCGAGCGCGTCCACGAGCGCCGCGGCGTAGTGCGCCTCGCCGTCCTCCGCCGCATCGGCGAGCGCGGCGTCCGCGAGCGTGAGCGCCTCGCGCGCGTGTCCCGTGCGCACGAGGCACTGCGCACGTCGCAGCCGGTTGAAGGCGTCGTCCGCGTCGGACTCGGCGCGGCTCGCCTTCTCGATGCGCGTGTAGAGCGCCGCGGCCTCGGCCGTGCGCCCCGTGAGCCCGAGGCAGTCGGCGCGGTTCAGCGCGATGTCGAGGTTGTCCGGGGCCATCGCCATGCTCGCGGCGAAATCGGCCTCGGCGCCGGCCCAGTCGCCGTGCAGCATGCGCGCGAGCCCGCGATTCGTGAGCGAGGGCACCTGCCCGGGCTGGGACTCGACGAGGCGCGAGTAGAGCGAGTCCGCGCGCAGGGGATCGCCGTTCAGGAGCTCGAGCTGCGCGAGCTTGGAAAGCGGGTAGCGGTCGGTGGGGAAGCGCGTGACCAGCGTGTCGAGGTGTACGCGCGCGTCGGCGACGAGGCCCTGGCGCATCTCGAGATCGGCCAGCGCCTGCAGCATGCGACGGGACGGGCGCCGTGCCACGGCGTCGCGCAGGTGGCGCAGCGCGGCGTCGAAATCGCCTTCGCGTTCGGCGACGACCGCGCGCCAGCGTTCGACCTCGGCGTCGCCGGGCAGGCGCAACGCGAGTTCCTCGACGTGGCGGCGCGCACCGGGCAGGTCGGCCCGCGCGAGCGCGACGCGCAGCCGCGCGACCGGCAGGCGCGGATCGTCCGGCGCGGCCGATTCGGCACGCCGCGTGGCCGCCTCGACGAGCGGCAGGAACGTCGTGTCGCGCGTCGTGGCCAGTTCGCGAAGGGCGTAGTCCGCGAGCAGCATCTGCGCGTCCGCGAACCTCGGCGCGCGCTCGGCGAGCGAGCGCACGCGCTCGCGGTACTGGGCGGCGGTGAGCCCGCCCGATTCGCGATCGCGTTCGAGCCGGTAGAGCTGCACGTACTCGTCGTAGTCGGCGCGGCTCACCTGCGGCACCGCGGGTGTGCGACCCGCGGCTCGCTTCGGGTAGAAGTTCACGGACTCGATGCCGAGCGCGTTCGCGAACGTGAGCGAGGGATCGGACTGGGCGGTGAAGCTGCGCACGGCG
>JBGANH010000071.1:0-15974 GCA_044222365.1 Candidatus Eiseniibacteriota bacterium | reverse complement strand
CCCCGGCCAGCCACCCGAGCCACTGCCCCACCGCGACCGTCAGCGCGACCGTGACGAGCCCCAAACCAGCGGTGCTGAGATGCGGGGTCTGGTGCCGATACCGGTAGAGCCGCCAGATGAGCAGCGGCACCAGGGCGCCCTTGATGAGCACGAACAGCAGCCAGTGTTCGTGCGCGATCCCGGCGAGCAGCGGATTCCCTTCGCGGTTGCCGAACCAGTGGATACCCACGGCCGTCGCGAAGAGATCGAAGCTGTTGGCCACCACGGCCAGGAAAAGCAGGATCCGCATGAGGGGCGCTCGGGGTTGCGTTGCGGGCATCGGGACGACGAAGGACATTCTGCCACTCGGCTCCACGAGTCACTAGGACATCTTCGGCAAGGAACGGAATCCGGGGCATGACACCCGAACTCTTCATCGGCACCGTGGTCACCCTTCTTGGGCTCGTCATGGGCAGCGCCGTCACGGCGCTGTCCTGGCGCGTGCCCCGGAACGAATCCTGGGTGCACGGCCGCTCGAAGTGCTCGGGCTGCGGGCACGTGCTCGGGGCGCTCGACCTCGTGCCGCTGCTGTCCTGGGCGCTCGCCGGCGGCCGGTGCCGGCACTGCAAGACGCGTGTGAGCGCACGCTACCCGCTCATCGAACTGATCTGCGGCGCCTGGGCGCTGCTGTCGTGGGCGAAGATCGGGCTGGTGCCCGCGTGGGGCTTCGTCGCGCTCTGGGGTTTCCTGCTCGTGGCGCTGCTCTGGATCGACCTCGACTTCCAGCTCCTGCCCGACGTGCTCACGCTGCCCGGCACGCTGATCGGCATCGGCTACGCGCTCACGGGCCCGGGCGCCCGCCACGCCATGTGGGGCATGCTCGTCGGCGCCGGGCTGCTGTGGCTCGTCGCGGAGGTGTACTTCCGGATCCGCAAGGTGGACGGCATGGGCGGCGGCGACGTGAAGCTCGCGGCCATGTTCGGCGCCGTGCTGGGGCCCGAACTGGCGCTGCTCACCATCTTCCTCGCCGCCTTCTCCGGCACCGCCGTCGCGCTGGTGATGATGGCACGGGGCAGGGCCGGCATGCAGACGGCGCTGCCCTTCGGCGTGTTCCTCGCCCCCGCGGCCATGGTCGCGTTCCTCTGGGGCGACGGCTGGCTGGCCGCGTACTTCGGGCTGCTGCGGCCTTAGGAGCGTTCGGCGCCTCCGGCGCCGAGGGTGCCTGTCCGCGGCGCCGAGGGTGCCTGTCCGAGGCGCCGAGCGTGCCTGTGCGCGGTGCCGTTGACCCGCGCCGCCCCGCTCGCCCACACTGCCGCCTTCCAATCCTTGGGAGGACGCATGATCCGCTCGCGCATCACCGGCATCGGCTTCCACGTTCCGCCGCGCGTCGTGACCAATCACGACCTCGAACAGATGATGGACACCACCGACGCGTGGATCGTCGAACGCACGGGCATCCGTGAGCGGCACTTCGTCGAAGGCGACGTGGGCTCGTCCGATCTCGGCATCGAGGCCGCGCGCAAGGCCCTCGCCGACGCCGGCCGCACTCCCGCCGACGTGGACTTCGTGATCTTCGCCACCACGACCGCGGACTGGATGTTCCCCGGCAACGGCGTGGTCGTGCAGGAGAAGCTGGGCCTGGGCACCGTGGGCGCGCTCGACGTGCGCAACGCGTGCAGCGGCTTCCTGTACTCGCTCAGCGTCGCGGACGCGTTCGTGCGCATGGGCCAGTACCGGTGCGTGCTCGTGATCGGCGCCGAGGTGCAGAGCACCGGACTCGACCTGCGCACCGAAGGGCGCGACATGGCCGTGCTGTTCGGGGACGGCGCCGGTGCGGCGGTGGTCGAGCCGAGCACGGACGAGAGCGGCATCCTGTCGTGGTCGCTGCACAGCGAAGGCCAGTTCGCTCGCGAACTCTGGTGCGAAGCGCCCTCCTCGCGCGTGCCGGGACGCGTCACGCAGGAAATGCTCGACCAGGGCCGGCAGCTGCCGCGCATGAACGGGCGGCAGGTGTTCAAGAACGCCACCACGCGCTTCCCCGAAGTGATCCACGAGGTGCTCGCCAAGGCCGGGCACACGCTCGACGAGGTCGCGCTCGTGGTGCCGCACCAGGCGAACCAGCGCATCGGCGACGCGGTGGTCCAGCGGCTCGGCGTGCCGCCCGAGAAGCTCTTCCAGAACGTGCAGCGCTACGGCAACACGACCGCGGCGAGCATCCCGATCGCGCTGACCGAGGCGCGCGACGCCGGGCTCGTGAAGAAGGGCGACCTGATCGTGCTCGCCGCCTTCGGCGCGGGCTTCGCGTGGGCCGGGACGGCCATGCGCTGGTAGCGCCACGGCAGCGACCGAAGAACGAAACCCGCCCCGAGCGCCGTGCTCGAGGCGGGTTCTCGATTTTCGATGGGGCCGCGGCTAGCCGAGGTTGTGGAAGACCTTCTGGACGTCGTCGTCCTGCTCGAGCTTGTCGATCATCTTGAGCACGGCCGTCGCCTGGTCCTCGGGCAGCTCCGTCATCGTCTGCGGGATGTACTCGTGCTCGGCCGAGATCGGCGTGATCTTCCGGTCCTCGAGCGCCTTCTGCAGGTTGCCGAACTCGTTGAACGCGCAGCGCACGATCAGCTGGGCGTCGCCCTTCTCACCGACGCCCTCGCCCATCTCCTCGAGGCCGTGGTCGATCAGTTCGAGCTCGAGCGACTCGGCGTCGATGCCTTCGGGCTTCAGGCGGAACACGCCCATGCGCTTGAACTGGAACGACACGCTGCCGGTCGTCGCCATGTTGCCGCCGTTGTGCACGAACGCCGCGCGCACGTTCGCCACGGTGCGCGTCGGGTTGTCGGTCGCGCACTCGACGATCACCGCGATGCCGTGCGGGCCGTAACCTTCGTAGAGGATCTCCTCGTAGTCCGCCGCGCCCTGTCCGGACGCCTTCTTGATCGCGGCCTCGATCTTGTCCTTCGGCATGTTCACGGCGCGCGCGTTCTGCATGACGCGGCGCAGCGCGGGGTTGTTCGACGGGTCGGGCCCGCCCTTCTTCACCGCGATCGTGACTTCCTTGCCGATGCGCGAGAACGCCTTCGACATCTTGTCCCAGCGCGCGAACATCGTGGCCTTGCGTGTTTCGAAAATGCGTCCCATGAGCGGTCCTGAGGAGATTGGAGATGGGGTGTGTGCGAAGGGGGTGGCCGGGTCGGCCGGGCGCCGCCGAAAGAGGCGCGGCCGGACGGGCGTCCGGCCGCAGTCTCCCCCACGCTCCCGTTCCGGGGCAAGGAGGCGCCCCCGAGGCGCACCTCGATCGCTCGCGGGCGACCGAGGGTCGCCCGAGGGGCGCCCGGAGGGCGCCATCAGCCCATGTCCACCTTCGGCAGGTGCGCCATGGCCTCGTCCACGGCCGCCTTCGGGTAGTCGTGGTCGCGCAGTTCGCCGCGGCGGTAGGCGTCGTAGGCGGTCAGGTCGAAGTGGCCGTGGCCCGACAGGTTGAACGCGATCACCTTCTTCTCGCCGGTGCGCTTGCACTCGAGCGCCTCGTCGATCGCGACGCGGATCGCGTGCGCGGATTCGGGCGCCGGGACGATCGCCTCGGTGCGCGAGAACAGCGTCGCCGCCTCGAACGTCGCAAGCTGCTGCACCGCGTGCGCCTCGATGTCGCCGTGGTCCACGAGCGCGCTCACGCTCGGCGACATGCCGTGGTAGCGCAGCCCGCCCGCGTGGATGCCGGGCGGCACGAACGTGTGCCCGAGCGTGTGCATCTTCATGACGGGCGCCATCGCCGCGGTGTCGCCGTAGTCGAACGTGTACTCGCCGCGGGTGAGCGTCGGGCACGAGGCCGGCTCGGCCGCGATCACGCGCACCGCCTGCCCGTTCGCGAACTTGCGGTGCAGGAACGGATACGTGAAGCCGGCGAAGTTCGAGCCGCCGCCCGCGCAGCCGATCACGACGTCGGGGTACTCCTCGGCCATCGCGAACTGCTCGATCGCCTCGAGGCCGATGATGGTCTGGTGCAGCAGCACGTGCCCGAGCACCGAGCCGAGCGAGTACTTCTTCGCGCCGCCGCTCGACGCCGCGACCTCGACCGCCTCCGAGATGGCGATGCCCAGCGAGCCCGGCGAGTCGGGCGTCGCGGCGAGCACGCTGCGGCCGTACTGCGTGCGGTCGGTGGGGCTCGCGAACACCTGCGCGCCGAAGTTCTCCATGATGATCCGGCGGTACGGCTTCTGCCCGTACGACACCTTCACCATGTAGATCTCGAGATCGATCCCGAAGAAGTGCGTCGCCATGGACAGCGCCGACCCCCACTGCCCCGCGCCGGTCTCCGTGGTGAGCGCCTTCGTGCCGGCTTCCTTGTTGTAGAAGGCCTGCGCGATCGCGGTGTTGAGCTTGTGCGAGCCGACGGGGCTCACCGACTCGTTCTTGAAGTAGAGGTGCGCCGGCGTGTCGAGCGCCTTCTCGAGCCGCAGCGCGCGCACGAGCGGCGTCGGGCGCCACACGCGATAGAGCTCCTGCACCGGCTCCGGGATCTCGATCCAGCGCTCGGGGCTCATCTCCTGCGCGAGGATGCTCATCGGGAACAGCACCGACAGGAACTCGGGCGTGACCGGCTCGAGCGTGCCCGGGTGCAGCACGGGGCTCGGCGGGACGGGCAGGTCGGCGTTGATGTTGTACCAGGCGGTCGGCAGGCGGCTTTCGTCGAGGAAGAACTTGTGGCGCTCGCGCATGACGGTGCGGCTCCGGATCGAGGGTGTGCGGCGGACACGCGGAATGTGGGAGGAAAAGTGTACCCACCGTTCGCGCGGTCCTGTCACGCAAACTCGTTCGCGACGCCGCCTGGGGCCGTCGGGGAGTTCAGTAGCCGTGCAGGCTGCACGACCGCTATGCTGCCCGCCGCTTCTTTCCCGCGTCCGTTCCGAAGCCCACGGAGAGTCCGCCTTCATGATGCTGCTCGTGCAAACCTCGCCCGGCGAGTTCCTCGACAAGCTCACGATCCTCGAGATCAAGTCCGAGCGCATGAGCGACCCGGCCAAGCTCGCGAACGTCCGGCGGGAACTGGCGCTGCTGCGCGAGACGTGGGGCGCCTCGCCGCTGTCGGCGCGCGACGTGAGCGCACTGGTCGCGCAGCTCAAGGGGGTGAACGAGGCGCTCTGGGACATCGAGGACCGCATCCGCGTGAAGGAAGCGGCGAAGGCGTTCGACGCCGAGTTCGTCGAGCTGGCGCGCTCGGTCTACGTGACCAACGACCGCCGCGCCGCCATCAAGCGCGAGCTGAACGTGGCGTTGGAGTCCGAGATCCTCGAAGAGAAGAGCTACGAGAAATACTGAAACCGCCGGAGGCACACTCGGCCGGAGCCACACTCGGCCGGAGGCCGAGGCTCCCGCCCGTGAAAAGAACTGCGGCGCGCCGCGAACGGTCGCGGCGCGCCTTCGCGCTGTGGGCTCGGGGCTGTCAGCCTCCGGCCACCCGGCGCTGCAGCGCCTTCCAGCGCGCGTCCACCTGGGACTGGATCGCACCGATATCCTCGCTCTTCAGGTGGCGGAACCGCCCCTGCTTCGCGAGATACGGACCGATCGGGTCGCCCGGGCTGTCCACGGTGATGCGCCACGTCTCCCCGTTCTCGACCTCCATGAGCGGGAACACGCGGGCGCGGACCGCCATGCGGGCGAGTTCGATCGTCTCATCGTCGCCCGACTTCCAGCCCGGAGGGCACGGCGCGAGCAGGTGCAGGAAACGCGTCCCGCGCGTCGCCTTCGCCTTGCGGACCTTCGCGAGCAGGTCCTCCGGGCACGCCACCGTCGCGCTCGCCGCGTACGGAATGCGGTGCGCCGCGAGTATCGCGAGGATGTCCTTCTTCGGCCGGGCCTCCGGATGCGCGCCGGGCGTCGTCGTGGTCCAGGCGCCGAGCGGCGTCGCGCTCGAACGCTGGATGCCCGTGTTCATGTAGGCCTCGTTGTCGTAGCAGACGTAGAGGATGTCCTCGTTGCGCTCGGCCGCGCCGGAGAGCGCCTGCAGGCCGATGTCGAACGTGCCGCCGTCACCGGCCCACGCGACGACCGTGGTCTCGGTGTCGCCGCGCGCGAGCAACGCCGCCTTGATGCCGGACGCCACCGACGCGCCGGTCTCGAACGCGCTGTGGTAGAGCGGCAGCTTCAGCGAGCTCTGCGGGTACGGACCGGCGATGATGCTCCAGCAGCACGCCGGCAGCGCCACGACCGTCTTCTCGCCCAGCGCCTTGAGCACCATGCGCATGGACAGCGACGCGCCGCATCCCGGGCACGCGAGGTGGCCGGACTCGAGGAACTCCTCGTGCGGCATGATCTCCTTGATCGGAATCTGCGTCATGGCTTCACCCCCACCCAGAGGTCCTCGCGCGCGTTCGCGGAGCTGTCGTTGCCGCGCGTGGCGTCGAGGCACTCGCCGATCACGTCCGGCGTCACGTCGCGCCCGCCCAGTCCCAGCACGTAGCCGTCCACGCGCGGACGGCGCGCCGACGGCAGGTCGTAGAGCGCCGAGCGCAGTTCCTCGGCGAAGATCCCGCCGTGGCCCGGCGAGATGTTGCGGTCGAGCACCGCCACCTTCGGGATCCCGGCGAGCGCGCGGCGCAGCGGTTCGGTCGGGAACGGGCGGAACATCTTGATCTTCACGAGCCCGACCTTCTCGCCGCGCTCGCGCCGTTCGTGGATGACGTGGCGCGCCGTGGAGGTGATCGTTCCCGACGTCACGAGCACCGTGTCGGCATCCTCGGTGCGATACGACTCGACCGCGCCCCACGAGCGGCCGAAGCGACGGTCCCAGTCGGCGTCGATCAGCCGCAGCGTCTCCGGCACCTGCTCGAACGCCTCCTGCTGGCGCTTGCGCATCTCCATGTACACGGCCGGCGTCGTGAGCGCGCCGAACGCGTGCGGATCGCGCGTGTCGAGCTTCAGCGCCGCGTCGCGCCGCGGCAGGAACGCGTCCACGTCCTCGGGCGAAGGGATGTCCACCGGCTCCGACGTGTGCGAGAGGAAGAACGCGTCGAGCACGATCATCACGGGCAGGCTCACCTTCTCGGCGAGCGCGAACGCCTGGATGGTCGTGTCGAGCACCTCCTGGTTGTTCTCGCAGTACAGCTGCACCCAGCCGGTGTCGCGCTGCGCGAGCGTGTCGTTCTGGTCCGTCCAGATGTTCCAGCCCGGCGCCACCGCGCGGTTGATGTCGGCCATCACGATCGGCAGCCGTCCGAGCCCCGCCCAGTGCAGCAGTTCGTGCATGAGCAGCAGTCCCTGCGAGCTCGTGGCGGTGAACGCGCGCACGCCCGTCGCCGACGCGCCGATGCACGCGGCCATCGCCGAATGTTCGGACTCCACCTTGATGAACTTCGCGGCGAGGCGGCCGTCGTCGCACATCTCGGCCAGTTCCTCGACGATCTGCGTCTGCGGCGTGATCGGGTACGCGGCGATCACTTCCGCCCGCGCCAGCGACACGCCCCAGGACACGGCGTGGTTGCCCACGATGACTTTCTTCACAGTCCCTCCCGCGTCATGGTGATGGCTCCGCGCGGGCATTCGGCGGCACAGAGACCGCAGCCCTTGCAGTAGTCGTAGGCGATGTCGAACTTGCCGTCGTCGCGACGGGAAATGGACACGTCCGGACAGAAGATCAGGCAGACCTCGCAGCCGTTGCAGACCGCGCAGTTGAAGCAGCGGCGCGCCTCGGCCATGGCGTCCTCGCGCGGCAGCCCGAGATTCGCCTCGCGGAAGTCGTGCCGCGTCTCCCACGCCGGCCGCAGCACGTCCTCGGCACGGCGCGCGTGACCGAACTGCGACAGGTTGAGGTCGGTGACGCGCACGACCTCGTTCACGGGATTCACGCGCGCGACGGGATCGTCGGCGCGCCAGCGCGTCATGGACAGGTTGCCGTCCGGGCCGAGCTTGAGCTCGCCCAGTTCGACCTCGGAACCCGCGTCGCCCGCCTTCATGCGCAGGTAGTGGTCGATGCCGATCGCGGCGCGCTTGCCGGAGCCGAGCGCGAACGCGACCGTGTGCGGCTCCTCGAGCAGGTCGCCGCCCGCGAACAGCGCGGTGTGGCTCGTCTCGCCGAGCGCCGTCACGCGGATCGCGCCGCCGTGCAGGTCGGACGGCAGGTAGTCCGTCTCGGCCTCCTCGCCGAGCGCGGTCACCACCGTGTCGCACACGATGCGGAACTCGCTGTGCTCGACGCGGCGCGGCGCGCGGCGTCCCGACGCGTCGGGCTCGCCCAGTTCCATGCGGGCGCAGAGCACGGCGCTCACGCGCGGCTCCTCGGACGAGCGGTCGAACTGCCCGAACGTGTCCTCGATCGCGCGCAGCGGATCGATGTCCGCCTCGCGCGGGTCGCCGGTCACCTCGATCGGCAGCGTCAGGAAGCTGAAGCGCGCGCCCTCGTGCAGCGCCGCCTCGACCTCTTCGTGGTTCGCCGGCATCTCGGCCCGGGAGCGCCGGTAGAGCACCGTGACTTCGGCGCCGAGGCGCAGCGCCGTGCGCGCGCAGTCCATGGCCGTGTTGCCACCGCCGACCACGACGACGCGCTTGCCGAGCGGCGGGCGTTCGCCCGCGTTCACCGCGCGCAGCAGGTCGAGCCCGCGCCACACCCCCGTGAGCGTCTCGCCCGGAATACCCAGCTCGCGGGACTTGTGCACGCCCGTCGCCGCGAACACGGCGTCGTGCAGCCCGAGTTCGGCGAGCGTGACGTCGCGTCCGACGTGCGTGTTCGTGCGGAAGGTCACGCCGAGGTCGCGGATGCGCCCGACTTCGGACGCGAGGATCGCCTTCGGCAGGCGGTACTCGGGGATGCCCCAGCGCAGCACGCCGCCGGGCTCGCTCTCGGCTTCGTACACGGTGACCGTGTAGCCGAGGCGCGCGAGGTGGTACGCGCACGCGAGACCCGCGGGGCCCGAACCGATCACGCCGACCGACTCGGAGCGCTTCGCGAGCGCGGGCGCGGCCGGCTTGCCGAGCGCGAGGTCGCCGAGCATGCGCTCGACCGCGTGGATCGCGACCGGCTGGTCGAACGACGCGCGATTGCAGGACGACTCGCACGGGTGGTAGCAGACCCGGCCCGTGGTCGCGGGCAGCGGATTCTCGCGCAGCACGAGGTCGCGCGCTTCGTCCACGCGCCCCTCGCGCAGCAGGTTCATGTAGCCCTCGATGTCGATGCCCACGGGGCAGCCCTGGTTGCAGGGCGCGACGCGGTCGCGATACAGGGGGCGGATGTACTTCCACGAGCCCGTCTTGTTCACGCGCGTGGAGGTCTGGCTCACGGACACCGGCGGGACGCCGTGCGCGATGTCGAGGACGGCCTTGGGATCAGCCACGGGTCACCTCCCGCGCGGGCGTGCCGGAGAGCGCCGCCGCCTCGGACGTGCGCAGCATCGCCGCGGCGGCGCGGGCCGCGGCGACGTTGTCGGCGGTCTTGAACGGCACTTCGGTCTCGATGGCGCGGCAGACCGAGTCGATCGACACGAGCCCCGAGAACGCGGCGAACGCGCCGAGGATGGCGGTGTTCACGATCGGCTGGTTCTTCGAGCCGAGGCCGTACTCGCGCGCGACCGCGCTCGCGTCCACGGTGCCGACGCGGAAGCGCTCGGCGAGATTCGGGAACGTGTCCGGCCCACCTTCGGCGTTCACGAGGATGCTGCCGCCGTCCTTGAGCCCGGCGGCCACGTCGACGGCGGCGATCAGCGTCGGGTCGAGCACGATGAGCCCGTCGGGCTTCGTGATCTCGCACCGCAGCAGGATGGGCCCGTCGCTGGTGCGCAGGAACGCCGTCACCGGGGCCCCGCGGCGTTCGACGCCGAAGGCCGGGAACGATTGGACCGACTTCCCTTCGAGAAACAGGGCCGTGGCCAGGAGCTTGGAAGCGATCACCGCTCCCTGCCCGCCACGCCCGTGGATTCTGAGTTCGCGCATCGCTGCCTCCCGTGGCGCGTGTTCCGCCCACGCGGAGGTCGGTCTCGCTCCCCCAACGAACGGGCCGTCCCTCCCGGGTCGGACCTGAGTTCGAGTACCACCTGTGGGGAGGCATCCCGCGTGCCGCGAGCGCGGGCGATTTCTCGGGCCCGGTGACGCGCCAAGTCGTACGCGCGCAAGCGACGCGGCGCGCCTGCGCGCCAGGCCGGCCGCGGCGGAATCACACGGCCTGACAGCTTGGGAACGGCTCCTGACAGGCGGTCAGGAGCGCGGAGCGCACACCCTCACGGGAGAAGTGCGCCCGGCTCGCTCAGCCTCGCGAGCCGTGCACGCCGTCGCGCGCGTCGCGCAGCATGCGCAGCAGCAGCTTCATGTCGAGCGGCTTGGGCAGGCAGACCACGCCGCGCCGCGCGAGGAACTGCTCCGAAGCCGGCGTCACGGCGCCGCCGGACATGAACACCATGCGTTCGCGCAGGCTCGGGTCACGATGGGCCAGTTCGTCGGCGAGCGCCATGCCGGAGATGCCCGGCATCATCAGGTCGCAGAGCACGACGTCGTAGCGGTCGCGCTGCACCTGCAGCAGCGCCTCGGCGCCGTCCTTCGCGAACGCCACCTGCCACTCGCGCTCGAGCGCCTTGCCGAGCAGCCGCAGCACGAGCGGCTCGTCGTCCACGATGAGCACCTTCGGCTTCTCCGTTCCGGGCGCGGATGCCGCCGGCGGCTCGATCGCCGCGCCCGTGACGGGCTCGGCGGGCTCCGGCGTCACGCCGAGCGCGGCGGGCAGGACCATGCGCACGCGCGTCCCTCTCCCGGGAGACGAGTCGAACTCGAGCCGGCCCCGGTGCGCGTCGAGGATGCCGCGGGTGACGAACAGGCCGAGGCCCATGCCGCCCCCCGTGCCTCGCGTCGTGAAGTACGGTTCGCCGAGGTGATCGCGCACCTCGGGATCGATTCCGGGCCCGTCGTCGGCGACCTCGATGCACGCTTCGCCGTCCTTCGTCGCGAACGTGCGCACGCGCACGTGCCCGGCGCCGTCGCGCTCGGAGACGGCCTGGGCGGCGTTCACGAGCAGGTTGACGAGCGCCTGCACGAGGCGCGGCTCGTCGCCCATGACGGCGAGCGCGGGCTGCAGGTCGGTCTCGAGCTGCGCGACGTGCCGCAGGTTCGGGTTCGCGACCTTCATCGCCGCGCGCACGACCTCGCGCGGATCGAGCGGCACCTGTTCGTCGATGCGGCGCGAGTAGGTGCGCAGCCCCTCGACCACCTTCTGGATGCGGTTGACACCGTCGTGCGCCTGGCCGATGGACTCCCAGACCTGCGCCGACGCGCCGAGGTGCGACAACTCCTCGCCGATGCGCTCGAGCGCGAGCCGCACGTAGGCGAGCGGATTGTTGATCTCGTGGCCGACGCCCGCGGCGAGGCGCCCGAGCGAAGCGTGGCGTTCGGCTTCGACGAGCGCCTGCTGCGCACGGTCGCGCTCCTCCGTGCGCTCCCGCACTTCGCCGCGCAGCTGCCCGGTGAGCTCCTGCAGGCGGCCGGCGTCGCCGACGAAACGCTGCAGCAGTTGCGTGGACACCGGCAGGAGCGCGACGAGGAAGCCGATGTCGGCAGGCGACAGGAACTCCACGACCTCCGCGGCGACGAGCACTTCGATCACCACGGTGAACAGGAACAGCGCGAAGCCCGCCGCGATGAGCGCCATGCCGGGCTCGCCCCGGCGTGCACGCTTCACGAACTGCACGAACGGAAGCATCAGGCCGATCGCGATCACGACGCTGTAGGCGTCGCCGATCGGGGTGTTCGACACGTAGTGGTACGTCGCGTTCGCCCACTCGATCGTCAGATGGTGCAAGGGCCCGCGGATGTGCCAGCCGGTCACCGCGAAGACCGCGCTCATCGCGAGCAGCGCGTACGCGTAGAGACGCGGCAGGGTGGGAAGACGCTTCAGGCTCGGCGTGTCGAGGCCGTAGGCGTAGGGCAGCCACGCGACGAGATGCAGGCTCGCCCACAGGAACTGCCCGCGCAGGCCGACGAGGTACACGTCGAGCGGCAGGTCGTGCAGCGTGAACAGGATGTTCCCGCAGCTGTAGAGCGCCGCCGTCGAGGCGATGAGCGAGAACGTCCGCGCGATACGCCAGCCCGGCGCGCGCGAAATGGCCAGATGGCCGATCGCCATGGCCAGATTGAATGTCGCGGTGATGACCGCGAGTACGGTCGCGACCGGCATGCTGCCTCGGAGCTTCGGGCCTCGAGGGGGAGACCGGGTGTGTGGCGCGAGGGTCGGGAGTACCAGTTTCGGCAGATGCGCCGGTCACGTGAGGCCCCGGCCGTCAAACGCCGGGATCGACCGACCGTGAATCGCGCTCCCTTGGGCCCGGCGGGAGCTGCCCGCCGCACTCTACCTCAGGGGAATCCCGGAAACCCCGGCAAAATGGCCCGTCCTCGGCCGCGCGGTCACTGCCCGGCGCGCTTGGCCGCCATGACCAGGGCCGCGCCGGTGAAGTAGGCGACCACCCAGTAGGCGTAGGCGAGGCGGGAGTACAGGTGCAGCCCGCTCGGGAGGTCCGCCATGCCGCTCACCTTCCAGTGCCGCCACAGGAGCGCGACGTCCACGAGCATGAACGTGAGCGCCGAGTAGCCGAGCCAGCCGTGCAGCGTGGCTTCGAGACTGCCCGAGGCCACGATCATGAGGGCCGTGGCGAGAATGTCGAAGAACAGCCCCGCGGACAGGAACCCGCGCGCGGCGCCGGTGGCCTTGCGGCTCTGGTGCGTGCGCAGGGTTCCGATCGAGTACAGGAGGAGTGCGAGCGTGACGGTCCCGACGGCGGCCATGCGGATGGGGTTCATGGAGTCCTCGATGGGGGATGGAGGCATCGGCGAGCGAGCCGCGAGTACACCACGGCATGACCAACCGGACAATTTGGCAAATCACTCTCCCACTTGACCCTCCCTTCGTCGTCGGGCGGGTCCGCGGGTGGTGGACCGCGGCGTGCGGCCGGGCACTCGCGCGCACGTAACTCGTTGCCGCTCCGTGAGCGCATCGCCCGAAGTTCCGAGCCGTCTCGCCGGGCCACATTCGGCGATCCACTAGGCACGGGCGGTGCAGGCATGTTGTGGACCAGCCGCACTCTTCAACGACATGTCACGCCGAGGGTTTGGACCCTGCCCCGGCTTTTCGGAGATCGCCGCCATGCCTCAGCGCATTCTGCTCGGTGACGAAGCCGTCGCCCTGGCCGCGGTGCACGCGGGAATCAGCACCGCCTACGCCTACCCCGGCACGCCGTCCACCGAGATCCTCGAATACCTGCTCGAGCACAAGGAGCGCGAAGGCGGGCCGCACGCGGCCTGGTGCGCCAACGAGAAGACGGCCTACGAGGAAGCGCTCGGCACGTGCTTCGCCGGCCGGCGCTCGATCGTCTGCATGAAGCACGTCGGGCTGAACGTCGCGGCCGATCCGTTCGTGAACTCCGCGCTCGTCTCGATGCACGGCGGGCTCGTCGTCGCCGTCGCGGACGACCCCGGCATGCACAGCTCGCAGAACGAGCAGGACAGCCGCTGGTACGCCGATTTCGCGCGCGTCCCCTGCATGGAGCCCGCGACGCAGCAGGAGGCGTACGACATGACCCGCGAAGCGTACGACGTGTCCGAACGCTTCGGCGTGCCGGTCATGCTGCGGCTCGTCACGCGGCTCTCGCACAGCCGCACGAACGTGCAGGTCGGCGAGATGCGCGGCGAGAACCCGCTGCACAAGGCGCCCAAGGCCGACACGTGGGTGCTGCTGCCCGGCAACGCGCGGCGGCAGTGGAGCTCGCTCGTGGCGCGCCAGAAGGACGTGCTCGCGTGGTCCGAGGCGTCGCGCTGGAACCTGCTCAACCTGCGCCCGGGCCGCAAGCTCGGCGTGATCACGACCGGCATCGCGCGCAACTACTACCGCGAGAACGCGCGCGCGCTGAAGGAAGAGCCCTCGCACCTGCACATCGGCACGTACCCGATTCCCGAGGCGCACGTCCGCGCGCTCGCGGCGCACTGCGACGAGATCCTCGTGCTCGAGGACGGCTATCCGTACGTCGAGCGCATGATGCGCGGCATCCTGCCGGGCAAGACGAAGATCATGGGCCGCATGAGCGGCGAACTGCCGCCGACGGGCGAACTGAGCCCCGAGATCGTGCGCGCGGCGCTCGGCCTGCCGGCGCTGCCGGTGCTCGACCTCGACGGCCTGCTGCTGCCCAATCGTCCGCCGCAGCTGTGCCAGGGCTGCCCGCACGGCCACTCCTACAATGCGCTCAAGGAAGCGCTCGAGGGCATGGGCGCGACCATGGTCACGGCCGACATCGGCTGCTACACGCTCGGCGCGCTGCCGCCGTACTCGTCCATCGAGTCGTGCGTGTGCATGGGCGCGAGCATCGGCATGGCGAAGGGCGCCGCCGAAGCGGGCTTCGAGCACGTCGTCGCCGTGATCGGCGACGGCACGTTCCTGCACTCGGGCACGGCCTCGCTCGCGGACGCCGCGGCGGCCGACACGCCGATGACGGTGCTCATCCTCGACAACCAGGCGACGGCCATGACGGGCGTGCAGGACCCGCTCATCGCCTCGAGCCGCCTGCAGGCGATCGTCGAGGGCGTCGGCGTGAAGCCCGAACACCTCAAGATCGTGGACGCACACCCGCGGAAGGTGCACGAGACCGCGGACGTGCTGCGCAAGGAAATGGCGCACCGCGGCCTCTCGGTCGTGATCGCGGTGCGGGAGTGCAAGGTCGCGCATGCGAAGCACGCGCGCATTCCCGAGGCGGTGGCGCGATGAAATACGACATCGTGTTGAGCGGCGTGGGCGGGCAGGGCGTGTTGAGCATGGCGGCGCTGATCGGCCGCGCGGCGGTGCTCGAGGGCCTGAACGCGAAGCAGTCGGAAGTGCACGGCATGGCGCAGCGCGGCGGCGCGGTGCAGGCGCACCTGCGCCTGTCCGACGAGGTGATCGAGAGCGATCTCATCCCGCGCGGCGGCGCGGACCTCGTGCTGAGCCTCGAGCCGGTCGAAGCGCTGCGCTACGTCGCGTGGCTGTCGCCGACCGGCACGCTCATCACCTCGGCCAACGCGCTCGTGAACATCCCGAACTACCCCGAGATGGACGGCATCCTCGCCAAGATCCGCGCGCTGCCGCATTCGTGCGTGATCGAGGCCGAGCGGCTCGCCGACGAGGCCGGCCACCTGCAGGCGGTCAACACCGTCATGGTGGGCGCCGCGTCGCGGCTCCTGCCGCTCAAGTTCGAATCACTCGAGCAGAGCGTGCGCCAGACGTTCGCGCGCAAGGGCGAGTCCGTGCTGGACGTGAACCTCAAGGCGTTCACGTCCGGAAGGCAGGCGTTCGCATGAGCACCGCCGAGGCCGCACCCGCCGCCGGACCGTTCGACGAGCTGATCGCCCGGGCCGCGGCGCGGCCGGAGCGCGTGCTGCTCGAATCCGAAGGCATGGCCCTGCTCGAGCTGCTGGGCTTCGCCACGCCGAAGCGCGAAGTCGTCCCGAACGCCGACGCGATCGCGCGCTGCACGGCCTCGCCGTTCGCGGGCGAGCGCGTCGTGCTCAAGGCACTCTCGCCGCAGATCCTGCACAAGACCGACGCGCACGCCGTCGCCGTGCTCCCCAACCGCGTCGCCGCGCTGCACGAGGCGGCCGCCGACATGGAGACGCGGCTCGCCGGGCGCGGCCTCGAGGGCTTCCTCGTCTGCGAGTTCGTGCCGCACGAGAGCGGCCCGGGCCGCGAGTTCCTGCTCGGACTGCGCCACACGCGCGACTTCGGCCCGGTCGTGACGCTCGCCGCGGGCGGCGTGCACGCCGAGTTCCTCGCGCGCGCGCTCCGTCCCGAACAGGCGACCGCGCTGTTCAGCCCCGAGCTCGACCGCGAAGACGTGCTCGACGAGGCGCTCGACCGTCTCGCGGTCGCGCGTCTCGCGATCGAGCCGCAGCGCGGGCACCGTCCGCTCGTCTACCGCTCCGAGCTCACGGGCGCCGTGCGGCGGCTGCTCGCGTTCGCGCGCACGCCGCAGGCCGAGGCGCTCGAGGAGTTCGAGGTCAATCCGCTCGTC
>JBGANH010000070.1:0-16196 GCA_044222365.1 Candidatus Eiseniibacteriota bacterium | reverse complement strand
CGGCTCGTACTACGGCCGCGACCGCGCCTACGACCTGGGCCTCGAGCCCGCGTTCCAGGACATCCCGCACACGGCGGACTCGCTCGTCGTCGTGTGGAAGCTGAGCGCGGTGTCCGGAGGTGCCGCCCAGCAGTGGCAGGGTGGCGGCGACGAATCCTGGGCGATCGACAACGTGCGGGTCTCGTTGCGGCTGGCGGGCGCGGGCGTGGACGGCGGCGAGCCCGGCGGGCTCGCGCTCGCGATCGACGGCGCGCAGCCGTCACCGGCGCGCGGCGTGCGCGTGGCGTTCACGCTGCCGTCCGGCGGAGCGGCGCGCCTCGAGCTGTTCGACGCCACGGGTCGGCGGGTCTCCGCTGCGGACGCCGGACCGCTCGGCGCGGGCCGGCACGCGCTCGCGCTCGGCGACGGACGACTCGAGCCCGGACTTTACTGGGTGCGACTGACGCAGCACGGCGCGACGCGGACGGCGAAGGCGGTCGTCCTGCGCTGACTCAGCCCTCGATCACTTCCCACCGCGACGTGATCGGCATCTGCGGATCGAGCGTGAAGTGCACCGAGCAGTACTTGCTCTCGGAAAGCTTCACGGCCTCCTCGACCGCGGCCACGGGAATGCCGCGTCCGGTGACGCGATGCGTCAGCGTGACGCTCAGGAAGCGTTTCGGGGGCTCCTCGGCGCGCTGGCCGCTCATCTCGACCTCGTAGGCCGTCACCTCGAGCCGCTTCTTGCGCAGGATCGAGATGACGTCCATGCCCTCGCAGGCCGCGAGCGCGCCGAGCAGGCCCTCGACCGGGTTGGCGGCCGAAACGCCTTCACCGCTGTCGAACGTGGTCTCTCGCCCCGAAGCGAAACGGGCCCCGAAGCGGAGGCCCGTTCCTTCGACCGTCTGCAACCGCAGGATGCCGTCGATGTTCATGCCGCCTTGCGTTCCTCGATGCCGAAGGGGTGCGCCGTGCACTGCGCCGCGTCGCCGAGCGCGCGCAGTTTGTTGAAGCCGTTCAGCGCGGCGACCTTGTAGCACTCGGCCAGCGTCGGGTAGTTGAAGACGTTGCTCACGAAGTAGTCGAGCGAGCCGTCCAGAGCCATCACCGCCTGGCCGATGTGCACGAGTTCCGTCGCCTGCGTGCCCATGCACCATACGCCGAGGATTTTCTTCGTGTCGATGTGGAAGACGATCTTCAGCATGCCGCTCTGGTCGCCGAGGATGTGCCCGCGCGCGATTTCCTTGTAGCGCGCGACACCCGTCTCGTAGGGCACGCCGGCCTGCGTGAGCTCGGCTTCGGTCTGCCCCACCCAGCTGATCTCCGGGATCGCGTAGATGCCGAACGGGTAGAGCGTCGGCATGTGGCGAGTCTCGACCTCGAACATGTGGCACGCGGCCTGGCGGCCCTGTTCGGCGCTCGTCGAGGCGAGCGACGGGAAGCCGACGACGTCGCCGACCGCGTAGATGTGCGGCATCTTCGTCTGGAAGTTCTCGTTGACCGCGATGCGGCCGCGGGAATCGGCTTCGAGTCCCGCCTTTTCGAGCTGCAGCCCGTCGGTCGCGCCCTGCCGTCCCGCCGAGACGAGCACGCACTCGGCCACCGTGCGCTTGCCGCTCTTCATGGTGACGAGCGCCTGTCCGTTGGTCGTCGTCTGGATGCTCTCGACCTGTTCGCCGAGGCGGAACGTGAGTCCCATCTCGCGCGCGTGGAACGCGAACGCGTCGACGATCTCGCGATCCACCATCTCGAGCAGCTGCGTGCGCATGTCGAGCAGCGTCACCTCGACGCCGAGCGCGGCGAGCATGCTGCCGTATTCGAGGCCGATGATGCCGGCGCCGACGACCATCATCTGGCGCGGCAGCTTCCGGATGCGCAGCAGGTCGTCGCTCGTGAGCACGACCTGGTGGTCCACTTCGATGCCCGAGGGCAGTCCCGGCACGGTGCCGACCGCGATCGCGACGTTCGCGGCCTGCAGCGTCGTGATCTCGTCGCCGTCCTCGACCTGGATCGTGTGGGGCGCGGCGAAGCGGCCGTTGCCCGTCAGCATGTGGATGCCGTTGCGCTTGAGCTGCTGCTGGATGATGTCGCGTTCGGACTTGCTCACTTCGTTGACGCGCGCGAGCAGTTCTTCCGCCGTCGGGCGGCGTTTCGGGGCGAACTCTTCGCCGTACAGCCGGCGCTGGCGCATGCCCGAAAGGTCGAGCACCGCCTCCTTCATGGTCTTGCTCGGGATCGTGCCCGTGTTGATGCAGACGCCACCCATCTCGTGGCGGCGCTCGATGAGCGCGACCTTCTTGCCGAGCTTCGCCGCCTGCACGGCGCAGCGCTGCCCGCCGGGGCCACTGCCGATCACGACCAGATCGAAGGATTCCATTTCTCTCCCGCCCGTGGAAAAGGACCGGGCTCGAGGCCCGCACGTCCCTGATGAGGATTCGGCCGGAGCATGGCAGCCCCGCGCCTCCCGGAGTTTCGGACGGGACCGCCACCTCTGGAGGGCTCGCGCGCAAGTCGGTGCTCCGTTGCCATGTGAGCCGGCCGGCTGCGGCGAAGGGGTGCGTGCGGTAGCGTGCCCCGCATGGCACCCCGGCTCTCCGTCCTGCTACCCGTCCGCGACGCACGGCCCTGGCTGGACGCTTCGCTGGCGTCGTTGTGGCGTCAGACCTTCGGCGACTTCGAGGTCGTGGCGGTGGACGACGGCTCGACCGACGGCTCGGGTGAAGCGCTCGAGGGCTGGGCGCGGCGCGAATCGCGTCTGCGGGTCGTGCGGACGCCCGGTGCCGGCCTGCCGGCGGCGCTGAACACGGCGCTCGCGCATGCGCGGGGTTCTCTGCTCGCGCGGCATGATGCCGACGACCTGTCGCACCGGGAGCGATTCGCCCTGCAGGTGGCGCGGCTCGACACCGATCCCGCCACCGACGTGCTCGGCGCTCGGCTGCGGTTGTTCCCGAGTTCGGCGTACGGTGCCGGCATGCGGCGCTGGCGGGCCTGGCACGACTCGCTGCTCGATCACGACGAGATCCGTCGCGAGCTGCTCATCGACAGCCCCATCGCGCACGGCGGCGTGGTCCTGCGCCGTGGCGCGCTCGAGCGCGTCGGGGGCTGGCGCGAGCACGGTTGGGCGGAGGATCTCGATCTGTGGATCCGGCTCGCCGAATCCGGTGCCCGGTTCGCGAAGCTTCCACGAGTCCTCTACGCCTGGCGCCAGCACGAGCGCAGCTCGACGAGAACGGATGCGCGCTATGCCCGGGAACGCTTCACCGCTCTCAAGGTGGCGGCCCTGGATCGCGGCCTTCTCGCCGGTGGCCGACGGGCGACGCTGGTCGGAACCGGCGCGAGCCTGCGACGCTGGGAGTCGGCGCTCGGGCCGCGTGTTTCGCGCACGATCGAGGCGAAGCGACCTCCGGGCGACGCCGATCCGGTCGCTGGGCCACTCGGGCTGGAAACGACGGAACCACTCGTGCTGGTGCTGATGGCGCCGGAGGCGCGGGCTCGCTGGCGGCGGCACCTGACGGTTCTTGGACGTGCCGAGCTCGTGGATTTCATATTCGTCGCTTGAGGTGCGCCGCCCGGCACAATCCGATTGACCCGTTCGGACGGGACTGATAGCACTGCGCGCAGCTTCACCTGTCGCAGTTCCCCCGAACGAAGGAGCAGCACATGGCCAAGCGAGAGCGGAAGACCTATACGGACGCGCAGCGCGAGGAGATTCTCGCGACCGCGATCAAGGACGGCCTGACCGCGGAAGACGTGCAGAAGAAGTACGGCGTGAAGCCGGTCACGTACTATTCATGGCGGAAGAAGAAGGGCATCAAGGGCCCTCGTGGCCGCAAGCCAGCGTCGGCGAAGGCCGGTGGCGCGCTACGCGGTGGCGATCTCACTTCGCAGGTGCGCGCGGGCGTGCAGGCGAAGGTGCGGGAACTGCTGCCGGGGATCGTTCGTGAGGAGGTGGAGAAGTATCTCGACGCGGTATTTGGTGGCGCCGGTCGTCCCTCCAAGCCCACCAAGCGCCCCGCCAAACGGAAAAAGTAGTGCGTGGTTCGCAGAATGTTGCTCCTCGCGGGCGCGGCTCATCGGAGCCGCGCCCGCGGCACTTTCAGGCGGCGAGCTTCAGCGCATGTCGTTTCGGATTGGGGATTTCGGCGGTATCCACCATGCCGAAGTAATATCGCCTCCACTCTTCCGGCATTCGGCTTCGCGTGACGAAGTAGCGTTTGCCGACCAGCTCTTCTGGGCGGAGCGGTGTCGTGAAGACGTCGAGTTTCATCGCGGGGGTGCTCCTGTCGTGATTCACGGACGAAGGGGCCCAGTAGTTCGCGAGCATGAAGTGAATGGCCGCTCTCTCTACGACTCCCTGGTCGCGCTTCGAGAACGCGATCGTCTCCCGCCGGTGGTTCGCGCCGTTGTGCCGCAGCATCATGTCGCGGCGATTCGCGAAGAACAGTTCATTGGCCGGAGTTCTCGGATCGGTGGACGGTGTGATGCGGTGGCGGACCGCGTAGCCGCTGAGTCGCCGAAATGCGCGCTCGTACGCGGGATGACCATCTGAACGGACTTCGAGCATCTGCGGCGCCGGCGCGGCGATATGAATGGCTTCGGCCATGCCCTTCTCGATCGCCTTCGGATCCGGACGACCGAAAGTCTCCTCGAGCACGTCGCGATGCATCCGCTGCTCGGCACGCATCGTCCCTTTGCGGCGAAGCGGCGCGTGGGTGAAGCCATACAGGAACCCGCTGACCGCGCCGATGGCGAGGTTCAGGTGCAAGGGGTGGTACTGGCTGAAGGCGAAGCTCTCGAATCCATCGACGACGAGCGGCTCGTTCACGGGGCCGGCCGGTCGATACTCGCTCAGGAACGACAGCGCGTGCCTTCCCAGTCGAGCGGCCTGGTGTACGAGCGTGGTGTGCGAGCAGCGCAGCTCACGAGCCATCTGCCGATAGCCGGAGCCCGCGTCGATTCGGTAGAGCAGCGGCAGTTGCAGTTCCGGACGCTTGAGGTAGTAGGTGGTGTGAAAGGTCTGTGAGGAAAACGTCGCGCCGCAGTGACAACATCGGAAACGAGGTATCTCCTGCGGTGACGCTTGCCGGGCGTAGCTCCCATGGCGCGTCCAACGCCAACCAGAGGCGTTCCAGTGGTAGCGGCAACGACTTCGCGGGCAGTGCGGGGGCACGAAGGAACTGATCGTGCTGTGCATGGGCAAAGATCACCGCAATTGCCGCGCCGCTACATTCTGCGAACCACAACCTGGGGTCAGCCGTGGGCGAGGAGGGCGGCGGCTTCCATGTCGAGCAGCCACTCGCTCCGCAAGCCCCCCACCAACCTCGCCGGCACCCCACCCACCGTCCCACCCTCCTCCAACCCCACGCCCGCACCGCCGACGCCTTCGCCGTCCCGCTCGCGAGCAACAACAACGCCCGCGCCTCCGCCAACGCCCGCGGCGTCAGCGTGAGCCGCTGCGGCGGTGGCTTGGGACTGTCCATCACCGCCGCCACCCGGGCCTGCATCTCGCCCAGCAACGGCGAGCCGGGGAACAACGACGCGATGTGACCGTCTTCGCCCAATCCGAGCACCACCAGGTCGAGCGGCTCCTCGAGCAGCACGGCGTAGTCGTGCGCCTCTGCGGCGAGATCGGCGACCTCGCCGCGCATGCGCTCGCAGCGCGGCGCGCGCTTGCCCAGCGGCGCGAGCAACGCTTCGCTCACGAGACGGTGGTTGCTGTCCGCGTGTGTCGCGGGCACCGCGCGCTCGTCGGCGAACAGCACGACCACGCGCGCCCACTCGATTGCCTCCGCGAAGGGCGGCGAGGCGAGACGCTCCAACATGCCGCGCACCGACCGGCCGCCGGGAAGCGCCACCCGGAACTCGCCACGGTCCTCCATCGCCCGCTCGGCGAGACCGGCGAAGACCGCCGCCGCCGCGTCCGCCACCGCGGCGGCATCGGCCACGATCCGCACCCGCGGCCCCTCGCTCCTCACGGGTTCCGCCACTGCCGGCGATCCACGTGCATGAGCCGGTCGGCCGCCACCGGGCCCCACGACCCGGCCTCGTAGTTCGGCAGGTCCTTCGGCGGGTTCGCATCCCAGTAGTCGAGAATCGGCTGGATCCACTGCCACGAGGTCTCCACCGCGTCCCGGCGCGAGAACAGCGTCGCGTCACCGCGCATCGCGTCGAGCAACAACCGCTCGTAGGCCTCGGGCGGCTCGCCGCCGAACGACTCGGTGTACTTCATGTCCATCACCACGGGCGTCACCGTGAAGTCGTGCCCGGGCAGCTTCGAGGAGAACGACAGCGTGATGCCCTCCTCGGGCTGGATCCGCAGCGTCAGGACGTTGGGCTCGACGTGCTCGCAGAGATCGCCGCTGCCGAACAACGACAGCGGAATGGGCTGCATGTGGAACGACACCTCGGTCACCCGCTTCGCCATCTTCTTCCCGGCGCGCAGGTAGAACGGCACGCCCTGCCAGCGCCAGTTGTCCACGAACACGCGCATGGCCGCGAAGGTCGGCGACACCGAGTCGGCCGCCACGTCGGGCTCCGAACGGTAGCCGCGGTACTGTCCCACCACGACGTCGTTCGGGACGGTGTCCGCCCACGGCGTGCGCAGCGCCTGCAGCACCTTCAGCTTCTCGCCTCGCACGTCGTCCGCGTCGCCGCTGTTCGGCGGCTCCATCGCGCACAACGTGAGCACCTCGAGCAGGTGGTTCTGCACGATGTCGCGCAGCACGCCGGTCGACTCGTAGAACTTGCCCCGCGTGCCCACGCCGACGGTCTCGGCGGCGGTGATCTGGACGTGGTCGACGTACTTGCGGTTCCAGAGCGGCTCGAACATCGAGTTCGCGAACCGGAACACCATGATGTTCTGCACCGTCTCCTTGCCGAGATAGTGGTCGATGCGGAACGTCTGCGACTCGTCGAGCACCTCGGCCACGAGGCCGTTGAGCTGGCGCGCGGTCTCGAGACTGCGCCCGAAGGGCTTCTCGACGATCACGCGCGAGAACGTCTTCGCGCCCGGCGACACGATGAGGCCCGCGTCACGCAGGTGGCGCAGGATCGTGCCGAACTCGTCCGGCGGCACCGCGAGGTAGAACAGCCGGTTGCCCGCGGTGCCGAGCTTCTCGTCGAGCGCCGAAAGCCTCTCCGCGAGACGCGCATACGTCGCGGGATCGGCGAAGTCGCCGGACACGTAATCGAGCCTCGGCTCGAGCCACTCCCACGTGCGCGCGTCGAGCTTGTTGCGCGAGAACTCGTCCACTCCCGCGCGCATCTGCGCCGCGAACTCCTCGCGCGTCCACGGACGGCGCGCGCAGCCCACGGCCGCGAACCGGTCGCGCACGTGGCCGCCGGCCGCGAGGTTGTAGAGCGCCGGCATGAGCTTGCGCCGAGTCAGGTCACCGGTCGCGCCGAACACCACGGTCACACACGGCGGCGCCTCCGGAGCCTGCTTGGGATGCGGGACGCCGATCGGCACCTCGATGCGGGTGGTCACGGATTACTTCTCCTTCACCGCGTGGCCGCCGAACTGGTTGCGGAGCGCGGCCAGCACGCGATCGGTGAAGGTGTCCTCCTGCCGCGAACGGAAGCGCCGCATGAGCGAAAGCGTGAGGACCTCGGCGGGAATGTTCTTGTCGATCGCCTCGAGCACGGTCCAGCGCCCCTCGCCCGAATCCTCGACGTAGCCGCGGATCTTCTCGAGCTTCGGGTCCTGCTGGAACGCGAGCACGGCGAGTTCGAGCAACCACGAACGCACCACGCTGCCCTGGTTCCAGAGGTGGGACAGCTTCGCGAGGTCGTAGTCGTACTCGCTCGCCTGCAGGATCTCGAAGCCTTCGGCGTACGCCTGCATCATGCCGTACTCGATGCCGTTGTGGATCATCTTCGAGAAGTGGCCCGAGCCCACGGGGCCGGTGTGCAGCCAGCCGTCCGGCGGTCCGAGCGTGTCGAGCGCGGGCTTGAGCCGCGCGATGTCGGCGTCCGTGCCGCCGGCCATCATGCAGTAGCCGTTCTGCAGCCCCCACACGCCGCCCGAGGTGCCGACGTCCGCATAGCCGATGCCGTGCGCGGCGAGCGCGGCGGCGCGGCGCTTGTCGTCGTGGAAGTTCGTGTTGCCGCCGTCCACGACCAGGTCGCCCTTCGACAGCATCGGGACGAGCTGGTCGATCATGTCGTCGGTCGCCTTGCCGGCCGGCAGCATGATCCACAGCACGCGCGGCGCGGCGAGCGAGCCGACGAGTTCGGCGACCGAGGCGGCGCCCACGGCGCCCTGTGCGACGGCCTCCTGCACCTTGTCCGCGCTCCGGTTCCAGGCCACCACCCGGTGCCCGCCGCGCAGGAGACGCAGCGTCATGTTGAATCCCATGCGGCCGAGGCCGAGAAATCCGAGTTCCATCGCCACTCCCTTCCCTGGGACGCGCGAGCGCGTCCGACGGTCCGTCGTCGTGCGGGGCGGTCGCCCCCTCGTTCACCGGCGCATGAAACGCCTGCGCCCCACGGCGCGCAACCCCGAAAGGCCGTGCGCCCGATGCTCGTCCCGCCGTCATCGGCCCGTGTCACGTCCCGCTGCACCGGCTTTCGGAGCGCCCGCGATCCGGGTGACGACGCGCACGTGCCCGCGGGCGCGCGGGGCGCGGCTCGTGCTAGCGTGCCTGCCGTGAACACCCCGTCCTCGCGCGGCCTGCCGCGCCCCCTGCTCGCGCTGCTCGCCGCTTCGTTCGCCTTCTCGCTGTACCTCGCGCTCGCCTTCCCGCTGATCGATCCCGACGAAGGCCGGAACGCCGAGGTCGCGCGTGAAATGGCCGCGAACGGCGACGTCGTGATCCCGCACCTCGCGGGCCTGCCGTACCTCGACAAGCCGCCGGCGCTCTTCGCCGCGGCCGCCGCCTGCATTCGTGTGCTCGGCCCGAGCCCGCTCGCCGCGCGCCTGCCCGCGATGCTCGCCTCGCTCGCCGCGCTGCTGCTGCTCGCCCGCGCCGCCCGGCGGCTCGAGGGCGACGCGCACGCCATGCTCGCGGTCGCGCTCACCGCGAGCGCACCGCTCTTCACGGTGCTCGCGGCGTACGTCATCTTCGACATGCCGCTCGCCGCGTGCGTCACCGCGGTGTGGACGCTGCTCGCGATCGAGTGGGAGCACGGTCCCTCGCCGGCGCGCCGCGCGGCGATGTTCGCGGCGGTCACGCTCGGCGTGCTGCTCAAGGGCCCCGTCATGCTCGCGTGGGTGCTCGGCGGCAGCGCCGTCTCGGCGTTGCTCGCGCGCGACCGCGCGCCGCTGCGGTGGCTCGCCTGGTGGCCCGGCTGGGTGCTCGTGTTCGGCGTCGCGGGCGGCTGGTTCGCGCTCGCGCTGCGCCGTCACCCGGAATACGCGCGCTACGCGTTCCTCGAGGAATCGCTCGAACGCATGACGTCGGGTTCGTTCAAGCGCGAGCAGCCGGTGTGGTTCGTGCCCGCGGTGCTGGCCGGCGGGGCGCTGCCGTGGTCGCTCGCGACGCCGTGGTGGCGCGCACGAGGCACCGCGACGAGCAAGGGCACGCGCGCCGCGCTCGGCTTCCTCGTCTTCGCGGCCGTGTTCTTCACGCTCTCGCGCAGCAAGCTCGTCACCTACCTGTTGCCCGCGATCCCCGCGATGGCGTGGCTCGCCGCGACCGCGTGGCGGGCGTCCGGACGGCGCGTGCCGGGCCTCGCGGCGGCGTTCGCGCTGGGTGCAATCCCCCTCGCGCTGGTGCTCGGGCGGCCGTTGGTGTTGCGCTATGCCGAGTCCCAGTCCGGAGCGGCCCTCGCCCGCGCGATCCGGGGCTCCGGTGGCGGGACAGTGCTCTACGAGCGCTGCTATAGTCCCGGCACCGACTTCCTGCTGGGCCGCTCGGGAACCGTGCTCGCCGACCAGGGGCACGAGATCACGAGCACGTACGTCGTGCGCTACCGCGAGTCGCTGCGCGAGCGCGGTTTGTGGACGCTGCGCGCGGAGGACGACTCCACCGCCGTCCTCGACGCCGACGTCCGGGTCCAGTCGCACCACCGTCCGGGCCCCGAGCCCGGCGCGGGCTGGACTCGCATCCACGAGGGACCGCGCTTCACGGCCTGGCGCCGCGAGCGCGCGACCGAACGCTGACGGGAGCATCCGACTTTCCATGTGTGGCATCGCCGGCCTGATCGCGCCGGACCTTTCGGCTCCCGAACGCCTCGAGTTCGTCCGCGCCATGGTGCAGCGGATGCGCCATCGCGGCCCCTCCGGCGAAGCGCTGTGGGGCGGCGAGGGCATCGCGCTCGGCATCGCGCGGCTCGCGATCGTGGCGCCGAACCAGCCGGCGCGCACGCTCGAGAGCGAGACCGGCGACGTCGTCGGGGTCGCGAACGGCGAGATCTACAACCACGACCCGCTGCTCGCGGAACTCCGCTCCCGCGGGCACGAGGTTCCCTCGGGTCCCGACACCGCGGTGCTCCCGCATCTGTACGAGGAGCGTGGCGACCTGTTTCCCGAGACGCTCGACGGCATGTTCGCGGTGGCGCTGTGGGATCGCGCGAGGCGCACGCTCACGCTCGCGCGCGACCGCGCCGGCGAGAAGCCGCTCTTCTACACGACCGCCGGCGGGCGGTTCGCGTTCGCCTCGGAACCCGGCGCGCTCGCGATGCTGCCGTGGGTGTCGCGCCGGCCGTCGGCCGACGCGATTTCGCGCTACCTCGTACACGGCTACTTCGCGGGCGCCGACTCGGCGTTCGCCGAACTGAAGCAGCTGCCGCCCGCGCACACGCTCACGTGGCGCGACGGCGCACTGCGCACGCGGCGCTGGTGGCGCCCGTGGGACGCGCTGCTCGCGAACGACGGCCGTCACGCCGTGGCGGAAACGCCGGCGCTCGCCGAACGCGCGCTCGCGCAGGCGGTCGCTTCGCGCGTGCCGGGCGAAGTGCCGTTCGGCGTCTTTCTCTCGGGCGGCGTGGACTCGGGACTGGTCGCGACGCTCGCGGCGCGCCACCTGAAGCACGCGTTCCCGACGTTCAGCATGCGCATCGCGCACCGCGGCTACGACGAGTCGGCGTACGCGCGCCGCGTCGCCGAATCCATCGGCGCCGAGCATCACGAGCTCGTGATGACCGACCGCGAGGGCGAGGAGGCCCTGCAGACGTGGGCCGCGGGCATGGACCAGCCGCTCGGCGATCCGAGCGTGCTGCCGACGTGGGCGCTCGCGCGCTTCGCCTCGGCCCACGTGCCGGTCGTGCTCACCGGCGAAGGCGGCGACGAGCTCTTCGGCGGATATCCGACCTACCTCGGCCACCGCCACGCCGCGTTCGCGAACCGCGTGCCCGGGCCGCTCGCCGCGGCCGTCGTGGCGCTCGCGCGGCGCTTCCGCCCCAGGCACCATCACGTCACGATCGCGCACCTGCTCGAACGATTCCTCGGCGTGCGTGGGCTGTCGCCGTTCGAGCGCCACCTCGCGTGGTTCGGCACGGCGCGCGCGCACGAAGCGCTCGCGCTGCTTTCGCCCGAACTGCGCGCCGCGGCCAACGCGAACGCGCCGCTCGGACACGTGCGTCATCTCGAGCACGTGCTCGGCGACATGCAGATCCTGCAGCCGGGTGGCCGCGCGGGCATCACGGCCTACCAGCTGCTCGACTTCGAGACCTACCTGTCGGGCGACCTGTTGACGAAGGTGGACCGCTGCACGATGGCGCACGGCGTCGAATCGCGAGCGCCGTTCCTGCGCGGCCCGCTCATCGAGTTCGCGCTGGCGCTGCCCGACGACGCGAAGCTGCGCGGCACGAGCGGCAAGTGGGCGCTCAAGCAGGCGGCGAAGGCGCTGCTGCCCGCCGACCTCCTCGCGCGCCGCAAGCAGGGCTTCTCGCCCCCGTTCTCGGCCTGGGCCCGCGGTCCGCTGCGCGGCATCGTGCTCGACGAACTCTCGCCCGCGCGCATCGAACGCGCCGGAGTGCTCGACTCGCGCGCGGTGCAGCAGGTGGTGCGCGAGCACCTCGACGGCCGCGAGGACCGCGGCCGCACGCTCTGGACGCTGTTGTCGCTGCAGTGCTGGGCGGAACGCTGGGTGGCCTCGGCGCCCGCACCGGAACCCGTGCTCGAGGAGTTCTCGCGCAGCTGAGCCGGCGCGCCGCTCAGGCGCGCGCCGGTCCCGCCGGATGACGGTGCGCGCGTGAAGGCTCGATGCCGCGCGCGCAGAGCGCACCCACGGCGATCAGGCTCGACAGCGCCATGAGCGCCACCCGCAGCCCCGAGTGATCCGCGAGCGCGCCGATCGGCCCGACGAGCAGCGCCCCGACGCCCCACGCGGCGCCCATGAGCAGGCTCGAGATGGTCGAGGCGTGCCGCGGCGAAAGCTCCTGGCCGAGCACCACGTTGACGGGCAGCGACGCCTGCAGGAACGCGTAGCCCGTCACGAGGCAGGCGAGCCCGGGCGCGAGCGGCAGGAGGAAGAACGCCGCGAAGAACGGCGCGGCGAGCAGGAACGAGACGCGCACGACGCGGTGCCCGCCGATCCGGTCGGCGAGCGCACCGCCCGCGAAGCCGCCGAGGGCACCGCACGTGAGGTACACGGTCGTCAGCACGCCGCCCGCTTCGACCGACCAGCCGTGCTCGTGCACGTAGAGCGGCAGGAACGTCGCGAAACCGGACGAGACCGCCGAGCGTGTGACCACGGTCAGGTAGAGCATGCCGAGCGGGCGCGCGACCGGCGCGAGTTCGGAAAGTTTCGCGCGTGAGCGCGCGGCGTGCGGCACCGCCGGCATGCGGCGCATCCACACGACGAGCGCGAGCGAGAGCAGCACGCCGGGCACGGCGGCGATCCAGGTCCGCTCGAGGCCGAACACGCGCGCGGTCTGCGTGGCGAACATGGGGCCGAGCGCCCAGCCGAGCGTGCCGCCCGTGACCCAGAACGACATGGCCATGCCGCGCGAGGGCGCGCTCGTGCCGGCGAGCGAGGCGGTCTGCGGGTGGAAGGCGGAAACGCCGATGCCGCCGGCGACGAGCAGCGCGACGAGCGCCGCGTAGCTCGGCGCGGCGCCGATGCTCGACAGGAACACCGCCGCGACGAGCGGACCGAGCGCGACGAACCAGGGGCGCGACAGCCGGTCGGACAGCAGCCCGAACAGGGGCTGCGAGAACGACGACGACATCGAGCCGAGCGCGACGAGGCTGCCCACCATCGTGTAGTTGAGGCCGAGGCGGTGCACGAGCAGCGGCAGCAGCGGAATGTAGAAGCTCGAGTACGAGTCGATCGTGAAGTGCGCGAGCGACAGCACCGCGAGCCGGGGCGTGATGTGGGAGCGCATGAGTGCGCGCACTCTACACGCTCGGCGGCCGCGCGGCCCGTCACGGCGGTGAAAACACGACGAGCGCCCGGTCGAACGGGCGCTCGTGCGTTCCACGTCCGCGCGCGAGCGCGGTCGCGGGTCCTCCGGTCGCGGGTCAGGCGGCGTCGCGCGTGACCATGCGTTCGAAGCGCTCGATGAACACCTCGGTGCGGGCGACTTCGGCGCGCCCGGCGGAGAGCAGTTCGTGCCCGTCGCCGAGTCGGCCTTCCCGCGCACGCTGCTCGATCTCACCGAACAGCATCGTGCATCCCGTCGCGCCGATCGTCGCGCACATGCCGCACAGACCGTGCGCCTCGAACTCGATGCGCGTCGCGTCGGCGGCGTCGAGCGCCTCCTGCAACCGCGCGAGCCTCGGGTAGACGTCGCCGAGATAGGTCTGCAGCAGCGACGTGCGCAGCGCCGGCAGCCCCATGCTGGCCACGTTGAGCTGCTCGAGGTCGATCGCCGGGCCCTCCGGCAGCGCCGGCACGGGCAGGTCGGCCGCGATCACGTCGTGCTCCGGCACCTCGACGAGCGCGAGCGGCGGGGCGACCTCGGTGGGAGGCACGGGCGTGGCCGCCGCCGCGCCGGCTTCCGCGGCGGGAAGCGGCGACACCGGCTCGACGCGCGACTCGGCGCGGAGCGTCCAACGTTCCACCGCCGTCGTCAGCTCGGCGAGATCCACCGGTTTGCCGAACACGTCGTCCATGCCGGCCGAAAGGCAGCGGTCGCGATGCGCGGCGTGCGAGGCGTGCCCGGTGAGGCCGAGGATCGGCGTGCGCCAGACACCGCGTTCGCGGGCGCGGATCGCGGAGGTCGCCGCGCAGCCGTCGAGCCCCGGCATCTGCATGTCCATGAGGATCAGGTCCCAGCGCTCGGACGTCGTGCGCTCGATCGCTTCGCGGCCGCTGCCGGCCACCTCGACGTGGTAGCCGACGCGGTTGAGCGCGCTCTTCGTGACGAGCTGGTTCACGAGATCGTCCTCGACGAGCAGGATGCGCAGCCGGCCGCGGCGGCTCTCCGCGAGCGAGTGCCGCGTGACGAGCGGCCGCTCCTGCGCGGCGAGCGGGTCGTGACCGCGCCCCGTGACTTCCGCGAGCGCGTCGTAGAACTGCGCGACCTCCATCGGCTCCAGCATGTACGCCGAGTAGCCGAGATCGCGCGCACGCTGGGCGTCGCCGGGACGGCCCTGCTCGGTGGTGAGCATGAGCAGGGTGGCGTCGAGTTCGCGGTCGGCGCGGATCGCCCGGCCGAGGTCCTCCCCGTCGAGGATGGGCAGGTGCATGCTCACGACCGCCACGTGGTACGGCTTTCCGGAGCCCGCCGCGTGGCGCACGGCGTCGAGCGCCTCCATGCCGGTCTCGGCTTCCGCGATCTCGCAGCCCCACGCCTCCGCGACGTCCGCCATGAGGCGGCGCACCGCGGCCGAAGGGTGCGCGAGCAGCAGGCGCACGCCGGTGAGGTCCACGTCCTGGGGCGCGGGCGCCGGAGCGGCGGCCTGCTTCTCGAACGAGAGCCGGAACCAGAACGTGCTGCCCTGCCCCGCCTCGCTCTCGACGCCCATCTCACCACCCATGAGCTCGACGAGTCGGCGCGAGATGGCGAGCCCGAGACCGGTGCCGCCGAAGCGGCGCGCGATGGTCGGGTCGGCCTGCGCGAAAGGCTCGAACAGCCCGCGCTGCTGCTCGGACGTCATGCCGATGCCGGTGTCGGTCACGCGGAACAGCAGCCCGACGCGCTGGTCGTCCTCGTGCATGCGCTCGACGCTCAGCGACACGGCGCCCTGCTCGGTGAACTTGACCGCGTTGCCGCACAGGTTGAGCAGCACCTGGCGCAGCCGGCCCGGATCGCCCTGCAGGCGCGAAGGCACGAGCGCTTCGACGCGCGACTCGAACTGCAGCGACTTCTCGGTCGCGAGCGGCCCGAGCAGCGTGGCGACCTGGTCCACGGCACGCCGCAGGTCGAAGTCGATCCGGTCGATCGCCATGCGACCCGCGTCGAGGCGCGAGTAGTCGGTGGTGTCGTTGACGAGCGTCAACAGCGACTGACCGGACTGCTGCAGCAGCTCGACCATGCGGCGCTGCTCCACGCCGAGCGGCCCCTGCGCGAGCATGCTCGCCATGCCCATCATGCCGTTGAGCGGCGTGCGCAGTTCGTGCGACATGGTCGCGAGGAACTCGCTCTTGAGCCGCGCCTGTGCGCGCGCGTCGTCGCGTTCGCGCAGCAGCACGTCGCGCTCGGGCGCCGCCTGCGCGACGCGCTCACGCATCGCCGCCAGTTCGGCGTCGGCTTCCGCGAGGCGTCCGCGCAGTGCCACGAGTTCGGCCTCGCTCTCCGCGGCGCGCTCGCGGAGCGTGACGAGTTCGGCCTGCGTCACGGCCTGGCGCGGCGCCGGAGCCTCCCACGCGTCGCACTCGCGCGCGACGCCGACGAAGTAGCGCTCCGAATCGGTGCCCTCGAACAGGCGCACGCGGACCGACACGCGCACGCTGGAACCGTCCTTGCGGAGGACGGGCACGATCCTCTCGCTGAACGGGCTGCCGCGCAGGATCTGGCGCGAGTAGTGGCGCAGGACGCCCTGCCGCTCGGCCGGATCCACGAGGTGCGCGAACACCGAGCCGACGAGATCGCTGCCGCGGTAGCCCGCGAGCAGTTCGAAGGCGGACGAGACCCAGACGAAGCGGCCGTAGGTGTCGCAGCAGAAGAGCAGGTCCGGAGACGCCTCGAGCACTTCACGGAGCCCGATGGCCGGAGCGAAAGCGGGCGTGGAGCCGCCCACCCGCGACGGGAAAACGCGGTCGTTCATGAATGGCCTCGCGAGGGTTCGAGGGCGCGGCCCACGGAGCCTCGTGCACCGTGCAAGCCGCGCAATTTGCGGGAAGCATCGGCGTTGCGCGGCGGCGGCTTGAGCGCGAATCCGCGCCGCC
>JBGANH010000069.1:0-16199 GCA_044222365.1 Candidatus Eiseniibacteriota bacterium | reverse complement strand
ACCCCTCCCGCGTCGGCGTCGGCGACGGTCACGTGCGCCTTCGCCTTCACGCTCGCGTGCGCATTGCCCATCGCGATGCCGAGGCCGGCGGCCTCGATCGCGTCGAGGTCGTTCTCGCCGTCGCCGACCATGGCGACCTCGTCGATCCCGAGCCCGAGGTGCCCGGCCAGCCAGCGCAACGCCGAGCCCTTGTTCGTGCCGGCGCACGTGATGTTCGAGAACACCGCGCCGGGCGCCCACGGCGCCGTGGCGGGATTGATCGCGAGCCCGTCCAGCGATTCGGTCAGCGCGCGGAAGTGCGGCCAGCGCGACTCGTCCACGACCCACTGGGCGCGCACCACGGGCGCCTCGAGCGCGAGCAGGTCGGTCACGACGGGCTGGAGTTCGAGATGGTGCGCGTGCACGCGGAGCAGTTCCGTGTGGCTCTCGAGGAAGAAGCCGTCGGGCGTGAACGCCTCGAGCGGCTCGCGCTCGCGCCGCGACATCTCGACGAGCGCGCGGAAGCTCCGGTCCGGCAGCGTGCTCGCGTGCGCGGGCGGTCCGTCCGGCGGCGAGACGACCGCGCCGCTCTGGAAGATGTGCAGCCCTTCGGGCGCCACCCGGCGCGCGAGATCGCGGGCGTAGCCGAGACCGATGCGCCCGGTGCAGATGCCGAGCCTCACGCCGGCGCGGCGCGCCTCGTCGAGCGCGGGCCACGTGCTCTCGTGCACGCCGCCCTGCCCGACGAGGGTGCCGTCGATGTCCAGCAGCAGCAGCCGGACCTTCGAACGCGTCACTGGGTGACGCGTTCCTTCTCGATGATCATCGCGCCGGTGCGGATGCCGAGCGTGAAGGCCTTGCGGAACTCGCCCTCGACGCCGACCTTCGCGCCGTCGCGCGGCGCGCCGTTCTCCTTGGTCACGATCGTGATGCGCCCGGTGCCGTCGTCGAGCATGTAGGCGCCGTAGCCCATCAGGCTCATGCCGCCGGAGGTCTCGCCCGCGACGTGCACGATCTTCTTGTCGTACTGCCCCGGATCGTCGAGCAGCGTCTTGACGCTCGTGACGGGAAGTTCCTTGTTGCAGCCCGCGAGCAGCGCGGCGGACACGATCGCGGCACCGGCGATCGAGCGATACGTGGTCTTTCGGTTCATGGGCATCCGTTCTGTTGGAGTCGAGGGGAGCTCGAACTTCACCGGGCTATTCGCCGCCCGGCCACAACGAGGCGACGCGCCAGCGGATCTCGTCGCGCACTTCCCGGAACACCTCGAGCTGCCGCTCGGGCGGCGCCTGCGTGGGATCGGGCAGCGGCCAGTGCACGCGCCGCACGTCACCGGCGACGGTGGGGCACACCTCGGCGCCCTCCCCGCAGAGCGTGACGACCGTGTCGGCCTCGCGCCAGGGCAGGTCGTCGATGTGCCGCGAAGCCTGCGACGAGATGTCGATGCCGGCTTCCTGCATGACGGTCACCGCGTGCGGGTTCACGCCGCGCGGTTCGGTGCCGGCGCTCATCACGACCACCGTGGAGGGTGCGAGCGCGCGCGCGAACCCCTCCGCGATCTGGCTGCGGGACGAGTTGTGCAGGCACAGGAACAGCACCTTTTCGGGAGGGCGCGTGATGAACGCCGCGGGCACGAGGGGTTCGGTCATGCGCTCAGGGCTTCAGGACGACGCTCTTGTAGACGCGCGCGGCGGCGGCGCCGCCGAGCAGCGGGCCCACCCACCAGATCCAGTGGTCGCCCCACGTGCCGGAGATGAGCGCGGCGCCGAATGCCCGCGCGGGATTCATCGCGGCGCCCGTGAGCGGGCCGCCCATGAGGATGTCCATGAGCACGGTGAGGCCGATGCCGAAGCCGCCGATCTTCGGGGCGCGCTCGTCCACCGCCGTGCCCCACACCGCGGTCACGAGGAAGAACGTGAGCACGAACTCGATCATCATGGCCTGCATGGGCGTGATGAGCGGGTTCACGGCCGCGGCGCCGTAGTGCACGGCGTCGCCGGCTTCGCCCGGCACGACCGCGCGCAGCAGGAAGCTCGCGACGACCGCGCCGAGGACCTGCGAGCCCCAGTACGTGATGGCGCTCGTCCAGGACTGGCGCCCCGTGACCACGAAACCGAAGGTGACGGCGGGGTTGAAATGCCCGCCCGAGGTGGCGCCGAGCGCCGAGATCATGACGGCGAGCGCGAGGCCGTGGGCCACCGCGATGCCGAGCAGGCCCGGCTGGCCGCCGGTCACCTGGTTGAGCACGATCGCGCCCTGCCCGATGAAGCACAGCGTGAACGTGCCGAGGAACTCCGCCCAGTACGACTTCGGCCCATGATCCATCGTTCCCTCCGTGGGATGACGCCCTGCGGAACTCGCGGACGGGCGCACGCTAGCGACCGGGCCCACGGGCGTCAACGCCCGCGGCCACCCCATGCGCGCGCGAGGCTCGGGCGCGGCCGGCGCTCAGACCGCGAGCTTGTCGCGCCGCAGCAGCTCTTCCATGAGCTTCGCGTTCCGCGCCGCCTGCCCGGCGTGGCAGTTGTTGAAGAACAGGTAGGTCTGCTTCGCCTGTTCCGACAACTTGCGGATGCGCTCGACCCAGTCGAGCAGTTCGCGCTGCGAATAGTCGTAGTCGTAGCGGTCGCCCCCACCGCCACGCGCCCACCAGGTCTTCTCGTTGCGTCCGTGAAAGCGCACGTAGGCGGTGTCGGTGGTCACGTGCCCCAGCGGCGGCACGAGCCCGGGCAGCGCGGGTTCGTCCACGTCGCAGTAGCCCAGCTGCCGCTCGCGCAGCCAGCCGGGCAGCGCGGGATGCACCCACGACGCGTGCCGGAACTCGACCCACAGCGGCTCGCCCGGGAAGGCGGCACGCAGGAACTCGAGGTGCGACTTGTTCGCGTCCTCGCGCCGGAAGGCCCACGGGAACTGCGCGAGCAGTCCGTGATACTTGCCCGCGTCCTTGAGCGGCTGGATCGCGCCGAGGAAGTCGCGGTACAGCCCTTCGCCCGTCGCGCGTTCGTGCGTCATCGCCTGGTTGAGCTTCACGACGAAGCGGAAATCGTCCGGCGTCTTGCGCTGCATCGCGTCGAGCACTTGCGGCTTCGGGATGCCGTAGTAGGTCGAGTTCACCTCGACGCACGAGAACTGCGTCGCGTAGTGGCGCAGGTAGTCGCCGCTCTTCGTGCCGGGCGGATAGAACGGGCCGACCCAGTCGGCGAAGGAGTAGCCGGACGTGCCGACGTGCACCGCCGGCGCCGCCGCCGCGCTCACGATTCCTTCCGTTTCTGGTCGCGCAGCGTGCGCTTCACCTGCGAGGCGGCGCCTTCGCGCGTGACCTGCGGTCCCGCCGCGCCGGGCGCGCCGGCGTCCCTGCGCTTCATCGCCCCGAAGGGCACGTGGCCGCTTTCGCGCCGGTGGGTCAGCGATCCCGCGGGCACGACGGAAGCCTCGCCGAGCTTGTCGCGCACCTTGTCGAGCGCCTCCTGCAGCGTCTTCTTGCGGTCGTCCTGCACGAACAGTTCGCCCTGCTCGCCCTCGCCCTTGTGCTCGAGCGCGCTCGCGCTCACGCCCAGCAGGCGCAGCGGCTCGCCCTTCCAGTTCGCGCGCCACAGCGCCTTCGCCACCTCGAAGAGTGCGAGATGATCGTCCACTCCCGCGGTGAGCGCCTTCTGCCGCGTGATCGTGCGGAAACGGTAGTCGCGCAGCTTGAGCGTCACCGTGCGCGCGACGAACCCCTCGCCGCGCAGCCGGCGTGCGACCTGGTCCGCGAGCCGCAGCAGCGTGCCCTCGAGGAACGCCTCCTCGCGGCTGTCTTCGGGCAGCGTCACCTCGTGCCCCATGGACTTGGGATCCACGCCCTCGTGGTACGGCACGACGGGTGTCTGGTCGCGCCCCCATGCGGCGTGCTTGAGATGCACGCCGACCGCGCCGAAGGACTGCTCGAGCATCGGTTCGCTCGCGCGCCCGAGGTCGCCCACGGTCAGGATGCCGAGTCGCTTGAGGTGCTCGGACATCTTCGGGCCCACGCCCCAGAGTTCCTGCACGTCCTGCGGCCAGAACAGCTGCCGGAACTCCTCCTCGCTCAGCACCGTGAGCCCGCGCGGCTTGTTCACGCCGGACGCCATCTTCGCGACGAGCTTGTTCGGGCCGATGCCGATCGACGCGCCGAGCCCGTGCTCGTCCGCGATGCGCTGCTGGATCGTGCGCGCCATGGCGACCGCGGCCTCGCGCGTCGCGCCGCGTTCGCCGAGCTTGGACAGGTCGAGGAACGCCTCATCCACGCTGAAGGGTTCGACGTCGGGCGTGTAGGTGAGGAACATCTCGAGCAGTTCGAGCGACTTTTCGACGTACTTGCGCGGACTGCCCTCCACGAACTCGGCATGCGGGCAGAGGCGCTTGGCCTCGGCGGTCGGCATGCCGGCGCGCACGCCGAACGGACGCGCTTCGTACGAAGCCGCGGTCACCACGCCGCGCCGCGTGGGATCGCCGCACACGACCACGGGCTTGCCGCGCAGGTGCGGGTGATGCAGCTGCTCGACCGACGCGAAGAACGCGTCCATGTCCACGAGCAGGATCACGCGCGCGCGCTCCGGCGCCGCGGGCGGTTCAGGCGGGCCCCGACCACGCGCGGTGCAGCAGCCATCGCGGACCTCTCGAATCGAAGCACAGTTCGTAGCTCTCTTCGTGCGGTCCCTGCACGGCGAAGTAACGCAGCACCGCCTGCCCCTCGCGGCGGTTCCACTGCCCGGTCACCTGCCGCACGGGCACGACACGGCCCTGCCAGCGAAATCGGATCGGACGCATCGCACCGTCCACGAAGGCGGTGAGCACGTCCACGGGATCGTCGAGTGATTCGAACATCTGGGATTCTGCCCTGGCACCGCGCGCACCATACTGCACGGATGGGCACTTGGTCCACGGCCGATTTCGGGTGGTTTCCGCGGGATCCTCGTCAGCGCACGCCCGTGGCCGAAGTGTCGGAGTGCGCCAGCGCCCAGGCACGCGATTCGAAGCGCACCCACACGTACCGGTCGGCGTCGAGCTGGACCGCCGCGGCGTCTTCGGCGGGCGACACCCAGAGCGTGGCCGCGGTCAGCTCGTCCCGTGCGACCAGCCGGCGCTCGCGTCCCACCCACTCGCGCAGCACCGGCCGTCCGGGCGCGACCTGCTCCGTCCACGGGCCGTGCGCGAGGCGCATGTGCTCGACGAGCGCGCCGTACAGTTGCAGCGCGTCTCCCTCGCTCTCGGGATGGAACTTCAGCGTCACCGCGGCGAGCGCCCCCCTCGCGTCGTACTCGGGCTCGATGTCCGCCGAGCGGTCCCAGACGCGTCCGAGGTATCGGGTGCCGCCCCCCTCGCGCGCCGTGCGGAGCACCCAGCCCTGCTTCGCGTAGGCCTTCACGACCTGCGGCTCGCGCGTGCCCCATGCGACGCCCGCGAACCGCAGCGGCGCGGCGCCGCCGGCCGCACACTCGGAGGCGCCGGAAAACGCGAGGGCGCCGTCATCGCGAGTGCGATGACGGCGCCCCGAAGCGCGCGCAGCGAACGGCTCACGCCGCCGCCTGGTCCCGAGCCACGTCTCCGCCGCGGCGGAACACCACGAGGAACGTGGAGATCAGCATGATCAGCGAACCGAGCCACACGAGATTGATGAACGGCTTCGTGCTCACCTCGACGGCGAGGATCTCGTTGGCGCCCGAGGACTGCTCCATGCCGGGCATGCTCAGCACGACGCTGCCGTCCTGCGGACTCGCCGACACGATGCTCACCTGGCCACCACCGGGGATGTAGTCCGGAGTGATGACCGGCCCGCTGCCGCCGCCCATCTGCACCTCGAACGTCGGGTGCAGCGGCACCGTGCGGCCGCCCTGCTCGGCGGTGAGGTTGGCGGTCAGCTTCATCTTGCCGTCGCCCATCTCGGGCGTGAACCCCTCGAACGTGTACTTCACCTGGCCGAGCTGCTTGGCCTCGCCCGGCAGGAACTTCACGCCGTGCGCATTCGGGTCGTCGCCCATCATCTCGAGCGGCGAGATGTAGAGATCCTTGTGGGCGAAGCGCTCGATGTGCGGGTTCTTCATGTAGCCCTGGTTGTACTCGCTCCAGAAGAAGTGCGCGCGCGCGGTGAACGTGCGGTCGGCGCCCTTCACGGCGATGACCGCGAGGTCCTTGCCGTCGGAACCGCGCTGCATGCCCTCGAACGTCATCTGGTAGCCGAGCGCGTTCACGGACTCGCCCTTCGGCAGCTGGACCTGCTTCGACTGGCCGTAGCCCGACGACGCGATCACGCCGATGAGCATGACCGAGACGCCCATGTGTCCCATGTAGGCGATGCCGTGCTTCCAGCCCGCGCGGAAACCGCGGACCGTGGCGCCGTAGTTCGCGACGAGCGCGAACGCCATGGCGAACACGACCGCCGCCGGCAGCGCGTCCCGGATGCCGAGGAACATCGCGACCGCGGTGATGATCACGCCGCCGACCACCGCGATGAGCGTGACGGGCGCGTAGAGCACCATGACCGTGACGAGCCAGCCCATGAGGCCGATGCCGAACCACGCGGTGCCCTGCGCCGCCATCGGGTTCGAGCCCTTGAGCAGGAAGGACGCGAGCAGCCCGAGGGCGAGGATGCCGAACGACGCGGACAGCAGGTTCTTCACGCCCGGCGAGTTCGCCTGCTCGGGAATGTCGTTCCGGCGCCAGCGGAGCAGCGGCGAGATGCCGAGCAGCAGGCCCATCGCGATCGCGAGCGGCGCGTTGACGAGGTTGTAGTACGACGTCTGCACGTTGGCCGGCGGCCCGAAGAGCCGCGTCACGAGCGGCGCGCTCATGCCCAGCGTGACGAGCAGGCACATGAGCATGAACACGAGCTGGCCGAGCCACATGAACGACTCGCGCGAATAGCTGCCGAGCGGCTCCGGCGGGTTCGGGATGTCGTGCAGGCGGAAGATGAGCAGGCCGTAGCCGGCGAGACCCGCGATCCCGATGAACGAGAGCAGGAAGCCCGAAAGGCCGAGGTTCGCGAACGAGTGCACGGAGAAGTCCGCGAGCACGCCCGAGCGCGTGAGGAACGACGCGTAGAGCACGAGCACATAGGCGGTGATCGCGAGGAAGAAGTTCATCTTCCGCAGCGATCCGGTCACGCGCTGCACGAGCAGTCCGTGCAGGAGCGCCACCGTGGCGAGCCACGGGATGAGCGAGCCGTTCTCGACCGGGTCCCAGCCCCAGTAGCCGCCCCAGCCGAGCACCTTGTAGGCCCAGACGCCGCCCATGATGAACCCGGTCGCCTGCACCGCCGTGGAGAACACGACCCACGGCATCACGGGCTTCACCCAGCCGTCGTAGTCACGCTTCCAGAGCGCGGCGCCCGCGATCGCGAACGGGACGACGAACGACGAGAACCCGAGGAACAGCACCGGCGGGTGGATCGTCATCCAGTAGTCCTGCAGCAGCGGATTGAGGCCGACGCCGTCGGTGAAGACCTCCGTCGCGCGCAGGAACGGCCCGCGCATGACGCTCACGAGCGTCAGCATGACGAGCGGCAGGTTGAGGAAGAACATCGCCGGCGCCTTGAGCTCGTGCTTCCACTTCATGAGCACGAGGCCGAGGCACGCGGTGAGGAACGCCCACAGCAGGAAGGTGCCCTCCTGCCCGCCCCAGAACGCCGCGAACACGAAGTGCGACGGCATGGTCTTGGACGAGTAGTCGTGCACGTACTGGTACGTGAACTGGTGGCTGAAGAGGATCCACCAGAGGAACACCGTACCCGCGAGCATCGCGCCCCACTGGATGCGGAACGACGCGCGCGCGGCCGCCTCGGCGTTCGGCCCACGGCCGAGCGCGGCGGCGAGCCACGCGAAGCCGGAGACGAGCGAGGCGATGAACGCGACCCACGTGGTCCACTGACCGGGGTTGATCACGTTCGTGCTCAGCAGGTAGCCGCCGCGGCACACCGTCCGGATGCTTGCCGCCCGTCTCCTTCTCCATCGCCTGGTACTTCGACGGACACTTCACGAGCAGCTGGTTGGCCTCGAAGTGGTCACCCTTGAACTGGCCGATCGCGACGATGCTCACGGCCTGGTCGAAGTTGCCGGGGATCACGCCGCGGTACTCGACCGGCATGACGTCGCCGTTCGAGTCCTGCAGCTTGAACTTGAGGTACTGCTCTTCCTTGTTGATGACGTAGTCCTTGCTCGCGAGCTTGCCGTTGACCTGCACGAGGCCGCTGGCCTTGCGCGCTTCGGCGAAGCCGATGTAGGGCGTCATCGTCTGCTTGAAGCTGCTGACCCCGATCGCGATCGCGGCGACACCGAGGCCGATGGCGAGGATGGTCTTGAAGTTCATGGGTTACTTCTCCAGTTCTTTGACCCGCTTCTCGACCTGCAGGAGCCAGAAGAACAGCAGCCCCCACACGAGCAGCGAGACACCCAACACGACCCAGTTGCGGTCCATGGTCACATTCCCCGAGCGAGCTCACGGCGACGCTCGAGGCGCGTGACCCGCACGCGCAGCGTCTGGAGCCAGAAGTAGAGAGCGGTGAAGCCGATCAGCATCATGAAGAAGCACAGGCGGATCAGCGGATCCATGTCCACCTTGCCCCGGTTGTTGATGATGGGATCCGGATGCAGTCCCTCGTACATGCGCGGAACGACGAACATGAGGAACGGCACGGCGACGAACGCGATCGCGGAATAGATCGCGGACAGCCGGGCGCGCTTCTCCTCCCCCTCGATGCTGCCGCGCAGCGCGAGGTAGGCGATGTACAGGATCAGCACGAAGAAGATGGACGTCTCGCGCGGGTCCCAGTTCCAGTACGAGCCCCACATCGCCTTGGCCCAGAGCGAACCGCTGACGGTCGCCACCACGGTGAACAGCACGCCGAGTTCGGCGGCCGCCGCGGCCTGGTCGTCGTGGTTCAGGTCCCGCTTCACCAGGTAGAGCACGCTGTGCAGCATGCCCCAGCCGAGCGCGAGGACCGCGATCCATGCGGCGGGAATGTGGAAGTAGAGGACTCGGGTGGTCTCGTGGAGGACGGGTACCTGGGGGGCGAACAGCAGCGCCACCACCATCCACACGGAGAGCCACACGAAGATCAGGATGCGCCACAGCATGAGGGGTCTAGTCCTCCCAGAGGTGGTCGTAAAGTAGCAGGCTCGCCGCCAGCAACGCCACCGCGTAGGCCCCGAGGAGCTTGAGCGACGGTGCGACGGAGTTCGCGGCCCACATCTCGCGGGTCCCCCCCACGGCTGCAGCCAGAACCGGCAACAACAACGGCAGCGAGACGCCGGCGAACAACGCCCCGCGTCCTCGCGTTTGTGCGATCACCGCCCCCACCAGCGTGGACGAGGCGGCCAACGACACCGTGCCCAGACCCAGCACGGCCAGGAACTGCCCCCACCGTACCGGAGGCGCCCCCATCAGCACCATGAAGAGCGGCACGGTGACCGCTTCGATGACCAGAAGGAAGAGAAGATTGAACAGGAGTTTGCCGACCGCGATCTCGGTCGGGGTCGCGACCTGCCGCAGGAGCAGCATGGTGCGCGACTCGACCTCGCGCACGAATGCGTGGCTCATGCTGGCGAGCGTCGCGAACAGCAGCACGATCCAGAACAGCGCCGCCATGATGTCGGTGCGGTTCCCGAGCCGGCCCGCGGCGAAGCTGACCGCGGTCAGGCTCGCCACGGCGAAGAGCAGCGCCGCGTTCAAACCGTAACGCGTGCGCCACTCCGTCCGGCATTCCTTACGCAGTACGCTCCAGACCGCGACCGCTGAGTTCGATCCGCCGTTCGGCAAGCGCCATCTCCCGGGGTTCGTTGGTGGCGATGAGCACGAGCCGTCGGGGCCCGTACGTACGCACGATGTGTTCCACGACGGCGCGGCCAGCATCGTCGAGATGCGAGCCGGGCTCGTCCAGCATGACGACGGGCGGTTCGTGCAGGATCGCGAACGCCAGCCGCAGCCGCTGCTTCATGCCGGACGAAAATGCACTGACGCGGTCGTCCGCCCGGGGCGTCAGCCCCACCTGCTCCAGTGCGTGCTGCACGGCGGACGTGGGATTCGGCAATCCCCGTGTCTCGGCCGCGAAGGCGAGATTCTCGGCGGCGCTGAACTCCTCGTAGAAGGACAGCTCCGGCGTCGCGAGCCCGGTGAAGAGCCGGCGCCGGCGCGGTTCGACCTCTCGCCCGTCGACCTCGAACACGCACTTGCCGCGGCTCGGCCGCAGCAGCCCGCACAGGATACGCAGGAGCGTGCTCTTGCCCGAGCCGTTCTCGCCCGTCACCGCGACGACGCCCGGGGCGCTCACGTCGAAGCTCACGGGCTTCACGGCGACACGCGGACCGAAGCGGTGCGCGATCTCCTCGCCCGCGATGCGGAGCGCGGTCACGCTCACGCGTGGCGCTCCGCGGCGTCGAGCTGGGCGATGAGCCTGGACAGCTCGGGCAGGATCTTCGCCTTCGCGTCCTCGCGCGAGCCGGGCAGCTGCGCACCCGCGGCGTGCGCGTGCCCGCCGCCGCCGAGCCGGGCGACCACCTGGTCGATGCTCACGCGTCCCATCGAACGCAGCGAGACCTTGGTCTTGTTCGGCTTGACCTCGGAGACGAGCATCACGACCTCGACCCCGGCGATGACGCGCGGCATGTCCACGAGGCCTTCGGTGTCCGCGCCCACGAGGCCGTGGCGCTCGAACTGCTCGGGCGACGCCTCGATCACGACGACGCGGCCGTTCTCGAGCACCTGGAGCTGCGCGAGGACTTCACCGAAGAATCGTAGACGGCCTGCGGGGGCGGTCGCGTTCACGCGCAGGTGCACGACCTGCGGCTCGACGCCGAGCGCGACCAGCTCGGCCGCCATGCGGTGCGCGGCGGCGTCGGTGTTCGAGTACTTGAAGTTGCCCGTGTCGGTCGAGAGTCCCACGTAGAGCGCGTCGGCCATGGCGCGGTCGATCGCCGCGCCGCTCTCGCGCACGAGCTCGTACACGAGGCTCGACGCGGACGCCTGCGCGGGCTCGATCACGTTGACTGCGCCGAAGCCGTCGTGCGTCGCGTGGTGATCCACGACCGCGATCGGGACGAGGTGGCGGTCGAGATGATCGGAAAGCCGGCCGATGCGCGAGCGGTTGCCCGTGTCGAGCACGACGAGCGCGTCGGCCCACTCGAAGCATGCTTCGGCGAGCGCTTCGTCGTAGACCTCGACCGTGTGGTGCACCATGAGCCACGAGAACGCGTGCGGCGTCGGCGAGTCGTTGAGAATGCGCACCTGCTTGCCCATCCCCTGCAGCCAGCGCGCGAACGCGAGTTCGGAGCCGATGGCGTCGCCGTCCGGATTCACGTGCGTCGTGAGCAGGAGCTTGCCGTGCTTCGCGACGAACGCGTGCAGCGCGGCGCGATCGGGCGTGGCGGCGGTGACGCCCGTCATCGCGCGCTCCCGGGCAGCTCGAGCTTCGCGACATCGCGCAGGAACCACGCGTGCAGCCGCGTGTCGCCCGTGAGTTCGGGATGGAACGCGATCGCGACCGCGTGCCCCTGGCGCACGCCGACCGGCTCGCCGTCGTACGACGCGATCACTTCGACGCCACGGCCGACGCGGGTGACGCGCGGCGCCCGGATGAACACGCCCTGCACGTCGCCGCCGAGCGGCGCGACGTGCACGCCGTCGGTGAACGAGTGCACCTGGCGGCCCCACGCGTTGCGCGAGGCCGAAATGTCGATCGCGCCGAGCGTGGGCGCCGGCAGGCGGTCCGCGTCGCGCGCGAGCAGGATGAGCCCCGCGCACGTGCCGAGCACCGGCTTGCGGCGCACGAACGCCTCGACGCCCGCGCGCAGCCCGGTCGAATCGAGCAGGCGCAGCATCGTGCTCGACTCGCCGCCGGGCAGGATCATCGCGTCGAGCGCGCGCATGTGCTCGGGCAGCGACACGCGCACGGCCTCGGCGCCGAGCGACTCGAGCGCGTCACGATGCCGCTCGAAGTCGCCCTGCAGCGACAGCAGCCCCACGCGCGGCGCTTCACCCTTCCGCTTCGCGCGCGGAGCCGTCATCTCGTCCGTCTCACCAACCACGCTTGGCCAGGTGCTGGTCTTCGGTGAGCGTCTCGAGCGAGATGCCGCGCATGGCCTGCGGCAGCCCGGTGCTGATCTCGACGAGCACGTCCGGGCGGTCCCAGTTCGCGACGGCCTGCACGACGGCCTTCGCCATCCGCGCCTGCGCCTTGCGCGCTTCCTTCGGGCGCGACGGATCGCCGACCTCGAAGATGCCCGAGCCGACGAACACGGCTTCGGCGCCCAGCTTCATCATGAGCGCGGCGTCCGCGGGGATCGCGACGCCACCCGCAGCGAAGTTCGGCACCGGCAGCTTGCCGGTCTTCGCGACCTGCTGCACGAGATCGAACGGCGCGCCGAGGTTCTTGGCCTCGGCCATGAGCTCGTCGGCGGTGAGCGTCGTGAGGCGCTTCATGTGCGAGACGACGGTGCGCATGTGGCGCACGGCCTCGACGACGTTGCCCGTGCCGGCCTCGCCCTTCGTGCGGATCATCGCGGCGCCTTCGCCGATGCGGCGGAGCGCTTCGCCGAGGTCGCGGCAGCCGCACACGAACGGCGCCTTGAAGTCGTGCTTCCAGACGTGGTTCGCCTCGTCGGCCGGCGTGAGCACTTCGGACTCGTCGATGAAGTCGATCTCGAGCGCCTCGAGGATCTGCGCCTCGACGATGTGACCGATGCGGCACTTCGCCATGACGGGAATGTCCACCGCCTGCTGGATGCGGCGGATCATCGAGGGGTCGCTCATGCGCGCGACGCCGCCGTCCTTGCGGATGCGCGACGGAATGCGCTCGAGCGCCATGACGGCCGCCGCGCCGGCTTCCTGCGCGATCTCGGCCTGCTCGACGTTCATGACGTCCATGATGACGCCGCCCTTGAGCATCTCGGCGAGGCCGACCTTGAGGCGGAACTGCTCGGCCTGGCTCATCGCCGGGCCGCTCCGCGCGGCCGGCCGGTCGGCCGGCTTGCCGTTGCCCTTGTGTCCGTTCGAGGCGCTGGCCGCGCCGCGCTTGTTCGCACGCTTCATGATGTCTTCTCCCCTATGAAGAGCGGTTCAGGCGCTCTTGCCCAGAGCCGGCCCCGAGAGCGCCCGCAGGCGCTCGACGATGGGCGGCGTGACTTCCGCGATGGTCTCCACGTCTTCGGCGGTCGATTCCCGCCCCAGCGAGAACCGCACGCTGGCGTGCGCGTCCTCGGCCGTCAACCCCATGGCGGTGAGCACGTGGCTGGGGCCCTGTTCGCCCGAACTGCAGGCCGAGCCCGTGGACACGATCACGCCCGCGCGATCGAGTTCGTGCAGCAGCGCCTCGCCGTCCACGCCGGCGAAGCACACGTTGAGGATGCCGCCCGCGCGCTGGTTGAGGTCGCCGTTCAGCCGCGTGTCGGGAACGCGCATGAGCAGCGCCGCGAGCAGGCGCTCGCCGAGGTCGGCGAGGCGCCCGGGTTCGCCGGTCGCGAGCGCGGTGCGCGCCAGCACGGCCGCCACGCCCATCGCCACGATCGCCGGCACGTTCTCGGTGCCCGCGCGGCGGCCTCGCTCCTGCCGTCCGCCGTGCACGAGCGGCACGAGCCGCGTGCGGCGGCGCACGAACAGCGCCGCGGCGCCCGGCACGCCGCCGAACTTGTGCGCGGCGATGCTCACGAGGTCCGCGTTCCAGCCGTCCACGTGCAGCGCGAGCTTGCCCGGCGCCTGCACGGCGTCCACGTGGAAGAGCGCGCCGCAGGCCTTCACGCGCGCGCCGATGTCGTCGAGCGGCTGCGTGACGCCGGTCTCGTTGTTGAGCGCCATCACCGAGACGAGCGCGACGTCGTCGCCGAGCGCGGCGCCGAGTTCGTCGGGATCGATCCGGCCGTTCGCCTGCACCGGCACGACCGTGAGCGCGTGCCCGCGCGCCTCGAGGTGCCGCGCGGTCGCGAGCACCGAGGGGTGCTCGATCGCGCTCACCACGAGGCGGCGGCGCGTGCCGTCGGTCGCCATCGCCGCGCCCTTGAGCGCGAGGTTGTTCGACTCCGAACCGCTCGCGGTGAAAACGATCTCCTCGGGCTGCGCGGCCATGAGGCGCGCGACCTCGATGCGCGCCGCTTCGACCGCGTCGCGCGCCGCCTCGCCGCGCGTGTGCACGCTCGAGGGGTTGCCGAACCCGTCCGCGACCCACGGCAGCATGGCCTGCACCGCTTCGGGCGCAGGCCGCGTGGTGGCGGCGTGATCGGCGTAGACGTGCTTCATGCGTTCGCGCCCGCCGGGCTGAGCGTGTGGATGCTCACGCGCTGCGCGAGCGCGCCCGCGATCTTGCGCAGTTCCATGCCGTACGGGCTGTCCGGTTGCGCGGCCACGACGGGCTTGCCCGTGTCGCCGCCCGCGCGGACTTCCGGATGCAGCGGGATCGCGCCCAGGAACGGCAGCCCCATGGCGAGCGCGCGATCCTGCCCCGCGCCCGTGCTGAAGATGTCGTGGCGCTCGTTGCACTTGTTGCAGACGAAGTAGCTCATGTTCTCGATCACGCCGAGCACCGGCACCTGCAGCTTGTCGAACATCGCGATCGCCTTGACCGCGTCCTCGATCGCCACCGTGGACGGCGTCGTCACGATCACCGCGCCCGTCACGACCGTCTGCTGGATGAGCGAGAGCTGCACGTCGCCCGTGCCGGGCGGCAGGTCCACGATCAGGTAGTCGCAGCCCGACCAGTCCACGTCGTGCAGGAAGCTCTTCACCGCGCCGTGCAGCATGGGCCCGCGCCAGACCACGGCCTCGCCCGCTTCGACGAGCAGGCCCATGGACATGAAGCGGATGCCGTGCGCCTCGATCGGGATGATGCGGCCGTCCTTGGTGAACGGCTGGCGGTTCACGCCCATCATGCGCGGCAGGTTCGGCCCGTAGATGTCGCCGTCCATGAGGCCGACCGTCGCGCCCGTCTGCGCGAGCGCGATCGCGAGGTTCGCGGCGACCGTGGACTTGCCCACGCCGCCCTTGCCCGCACCGACCGCGATCACGTGCGCGACGCCTGCGAGCGCCTTGCGGTCCGCGCTCGGGTCCTTGGGCTTGCGTACGCGGCTCGTGGTCTTGAAGTCCACCTTCGTGACGCCGGGGATCGCGCTGACGGCGCGGCGGCAGTCGTCCTCGATCTGGCCCTTGAGCGGGCAGGCCGAGGTCGTGAGCACCAGCGTGAACGAGACCGTGCCGCCTTCGACGGCGACGTCCTCGATCATGCCGAGCGTCACGAGATCGCGGTGGAGGTCGGGATCCTGCACCGTTCCCAACGCGGCGAGAACCTGTTCCTTCGTGATCGTGGACATGCGGTTCCTGTCTGTGGCGCGCGTCGCGCCGGATGGAAGGGCGACTACGGCGCGCGGCGCTGGCGCTCGCGCTCTTCCCACCACTCGCGGACGCGATTGATCCCGATGGCGATGCCCACCGTGATCGCGATCAGCGACGTGGCGACGATGAGACCGTAGAAGTACACCGTTACTCCGCCACGACCTGCGTGACCTGCGGCAGTTTGTGGCGAAGGTAGCGTTCGATGCCGTTGCGCAGCGTGGTCGTCGAGCTCGCGCAGCCGACGCAGGCGCCGTGGAGGCGGATGGTGACCACCCCGTCGTCGCTGACGTTCACCAGTTCGAGGTCGCCGCCGTCGGGCTGCACGACGTTGATCCGAAGTTGCTCGATGACTTTCTCGACCTGCTCTCGCATAGTGCCTCCGGAAGCCGCCGGGCAGGACTCGCGCTTCGCGCGAACTCGGGTGCCCCACGGCGTTGCATGAGAACGCGATACATTAGGAACAGCCTCGCGTGGCGTCAAAGCCTCCGGGAAGCCCCCCGGCGGAGATTTGGCCCCTCCGTGACGTTTCCCACGAGCCCGGGCGAACACTCTTCGTCCGGAGCCCATTCGTGACCGTTCCAGCCCCGATCCCGGCGAGCCTTCGAGTGCCCCGACAGCACCTCCAGCCCTTCCATCACCTCGACACCCTGTGGATTCAGGTGGCGGGCACGCAGTGCAATCTTTCCTGCGCGCACTGCTTCGTGCCGAGCGGCCCGGGCGTGAATCGTCACGAGATGCAGAGCCGTCTCGAAGTCGCCGCGCGCGTCGCCGAAGGCCTGGCGATGGGCGTGAAGGAGATCTACTTCACGGGTGGCGAGCCGTTCCTGCATCCCGAGATCGAGCGCCTGGTCGAGAGCACGCTGGCCGAGGCCCCGCTGACGGTGCTCACGAAC
>JBGANH010000068.1:0-16248 GCA_044222365.1 Candidatus Eiseniibacteriota bacterium | reverse complement strand
GAGAAGCACACCGCTGCAGAGGGAGATCACCATGTGGGCATTCTCGGCTTCTGAGTTCCGCCGCGGTGCGGCCGCCGCGCTCTGCGCGCTCGCCTGCGTCGCGACGCTCGCCGCACCCGCTTCGGCGCGGGTCAAGATCCGGACGGTCGCGAACTCCGACAGTTCCGGCGTCGTCGAGCGAGTCACGGTGGACGCGGGTGGCGTGCGCGTCACGACCGACGCGTCCGCGCCGCACGTCACGCGTGTCTCCACCGACGTGGATTCGTTCGGTGAAGGCGCCCTGATCGTCGACGACGGCACGGGCGTCGTGAGGTTCCTCTCGAACGCCGAGGTGAAGGCGGGCGACCGCGTGGACGGCGACGTCGTCGCGATCGGCGGCAACTGTCGAGTCGCCGGCGTGGTCACCGGCGCGGTGGTCGCGGTCCTCGGCTCGGTGACGATCGAACCCGGCGCGCACGTCGAAGGCGAGGCCGTCTCCGTGCTCGGCTCGATCCGCTCCGGCGGTGAAGTGGCGGGCAACGCGGTCGCGGTGCTCGGCTCCGCCACGCTTCAGCAGGGTGCGAGGGTCGGCGGCGACGCCGTGTCGATCGGCGGCGCCGTATCGGAGGCGGACAGCACGCAGATCGGCGGGCAGAGCGTTTCGCTCGAGTTCCTCCCGCTCACGCTCGGCATGCCGATGCTGCCGACTGTCATCGCCTTCATCTTCACGGGCTGGCTGCTGTCCGTGCTGTTCGGATGGGTGTTCGCGACGCTGTTCCCGGACCGCCTCGCGCGGATCGCGGTCACGTCGTCGCGGCGCACGGTGCTGTCGGTCGTGGTCGCCGTGCTCGCCTGGTTCGGCTGGCCGATCGTTTCGCTGCTGCTCATCTTCACCCTGATCGGCGCGCCCATCGGCATCATGATGTGGTTCGTCGGCCCGGTCGCCTCGTACGCCGGCCAGCTCGCCGGAACCTACGTGCTCGGCTGCAAGCTGCTTCGCCGCCGCCTCGGCGAAGGGCCCGCTCTCGGGCCGATCGTCGCGGGCACGACCCTCATCGCGCTGTTCTTCCTCGGCGGCGCGCTGCTCTGGATGAAGCCCGGCCTGCCCACGGCGATCGCCATCTTCCTGTTCCTGACCGGCATCCTCCTCCAGCTGGCGCTCTCCACGATCGGCAGCGGAGCGATCCTGCTCTCGCGGCTCGGAGCGCTTCCGAAGGACCTCGGCGGCTCCGGCGCCGGAGCGTCGTCCCCGGCGGAATCGGCCGGAAGCACGATGGCCTGAGTTCGCGAGCGCGCGTGAGGCCGCCCTGGGTGAGAATCCCCGGGGCGGCCTTCCGTTTGGGGGGCATTCCCCCGAACTCGCGGCGCCGCGGCGGGTGAGCGCCGGAGACACATTCGTCGCCGTCCTGAAGCGAGCTCCCAACGCGCTGCCCCGCAGCGCGCTGCGGCCACGTTGCGAAACGCGAATGCGCGGGGGTGGATTGACCACGAGTGGCACGATCGTCGCCTTAGGGTATGGGCATGACGACCTTCTCGCACATCCGCCTCCTCGCCCTCACGAGCCTCGCCGCCCTGTCGCTGACGGCCGCCTCCGGCGCTTCCGCGAACGAGCTCTCCTCGTCCGCGCGCGCCAACGGCATCGTGATCCACTCGGCCGAGGAGACGCTGCGCGACTACTGCAGCTGGAACGGCGACCGCCTGTACCTGAACGTGCCCGGCGGCGCGAGCTACGAGCTCATCACGTCGATCACGGACCCCTCCATCGTCAACAAGGGTGACGGCTCGTTCCATCCCTACGACGCCGCGGAAGTCCGCAGCGCGCTGAACGGCGTGCGCTACCCGCTGCAGCGCGTCGCCGCGGAAGTCTTCGTGCTGCCCTTCCCGCGCCGCAACGGCCTCGACTCCGCCGCCGGCCCCGGCCTCATCCTGCTGTCGCCCGGCGTGCGCGCGCTGTCGCTCGAGCAGCAGCACGCCGAGTTCACGCACGAACTGGGTCACGTCGTGCAGTACACGGTGCTGCCCGACGCCGACACGACCGGCTGGAACCGCTACCGCCGCCTGCGCAACCTCGACGCGACGAACGTCGGCGCCGCGGCGCACAGCGACCGTCCGCATGAGATCTTCGCCGAGGACTTCCGGGTCCTGTTCGGCGACGCCCTCGCGAACTACTCCGGCTCGATCGAAAACGCCGACCTGGCCTACCCGACGGCGGTGAGCGGCCTCGACGCCTTCCTGATCGAACTGGCCGACGCGCCGGTCGCGATGACCTCGCTGCGCGTCGCCGGCTCCGGCTTCCGCGGCGCCGTGCAGTTCACGCGTGACGGCATGGGCGCCTCGTCGCTCGAGCTCTACGACGTCACGGGCCGTCACCTCACGACGCTCGCTCCCGTCGCCAACGGTTCGAACGCGACGTGGAACTGGGACGGCCGCGATTTCACCGGTCGTGCGGTCAAGGGCGAGGTCGTCTTCGCCCGCGCGCGTGACGGTCGCGGCGGCGTCGTCCGCGTCACGCGCCTCTAGCCGTCAGCGCCTCACCGGCAGCGACGCCGGCACGAACTCCGGCGTGAGCAGGCGCGTGCGTGAATCGCCGAAGCCGGCGAAGTTCCGCACCGCGTCGAACACCGACGACGGCAGTTGCGTCAGCACGCCGAGCCCGCCTTCGCGCGGCGCGCGCACTTCGCCCGAGATCCATCCTTCGACCTCGGCCACGTCCTCGACGTTGAGCGGCTGCACGGTGCCGGTGACGACCACGAAGTAGCGCGCCTGGGCCTGCGAGGCCGAGAGCTTCGCGAGCGGGAGCGCGATGGGGCCCGAGAGCGCGGTCTGGAGCGAGTCGAGCGAATGCACGACGAGCGGACCGCCCGTGCCGCGTTGCACCGTCCACGCGTCCTCGCCGACGTCGTAGCGCAGGCGCAGGTTCGCGTCGAACGCATGCTCCATGCGGTCGAACCAGCCGCTGCGCTTGCGCCAGAGCTCGGCGTGCAGCGCGAGCGTGGCGGGCATGCCGCGGCGCAGGCTCTTCGCCACGCGCTCCTCGAGCGGCTCGGTGAGCCGCACCGTCACCCACACGCGCCCGAGCTCGTCGCGCGACGGCGTCGCGGCGGCGAACTCGAACGCGCGCGCGAGCGGCGCCGCGAGGATCAGCAGCGCCGCCAGCGCCGGCCACAGCCGGGTTCGATTCGGGGAGGGGAGCTCGTGCCGCAAGGGAATCCGCTTTCGGCTAGAACGGTCTCGTGAGCCTCATCGCGCAGACGAACTTCGAACTCGGGTCCTGCAGGTTGCGCGCGAACGTCACGCGCAGCTTGTCGTCGGACGTGGTCAGCCCCACGCCGCCGTCGACCGCGAACTTCTGGCGGCCGACGTCCCACTTCTCGTTTCCGTACCACGCCGTGCCGGCGTCCGCGAACACGAGCGCATGCAGGCCGCCTTCCATGCCGCCGGAGTGCAGCTGCCACAGGCCGATCGAGTATTCGGCCTGAACGAGCGCGACCTGGTCGCCCTGCACCGAACCGAGCGCGTGCGCGCGCAGGCCGTCCACGCCGCCGATCACGAACTGGCGCTGGCGCGGCAGGTCGCCCTGCAGCGTGGCGCCCGCGACCCCGCGCACGGACAGCGTGAGCGCCGGGGTCAGGCGCAGGATGCTGCGCAGGTCGGCCAGCGTGCGTGTGTAGTCGAAGTCGCCGCCGCCCTGGCCGCCGCTGCGCTCGAGCTCGATCCAGTGGTACAGCCCCGCGCGCTTCTGTTTCGAGTTGCGGGTCAGGCGCTCGAGCCGCACGAGCACGCTGTGCGACTCGCCGTCGTCGATCGCGGGGTTGTCGCGCAGGGGGCGGTCGGTGCGGAACCACGAACGCACGTGGTTCGCCGTCGGGAGCGAGCGGTAGTCGTCCCGGCGCACGTGCACGCTCACGGTCGAGAAGTCCGGTACGCGCCACGACAGGTAGGCGCCCAGCCCTTCGCGCTCGAAGTAGTCGCGCCAGTCCTCGTGCGCGAGCAGCAGCGCGAGGCTGTTCTCGGCGTCGTCGGTCTGCTGGAGGTCGCCGTGATCGGTGCGGCGCACCATGCTCAGACCGGCCACGAAGCGGGCGGTCGGCAGCAACGGCTGTTCGAGCTGGAGTCCGTAGAGCACGCGCCGGCGCCCGGTGGCGTATTCGAGGCGGCCTCCGAGGCGAGGAAACATCGTGGCGGGGGCCTGTGCCTGGTACCAGAGCCCGTAGCGCAGGAGGTCGGCGCGGTTGTAGTCGAGCAGGACCGAGACGTCATTCGACTTGGCGCTGCGGTCGCGGGAGCGCCACTGGTCCGGATGCGTGAGCAGGTGGTCGCCGATCGGGGCCCGCAGCCATTCGGTTTCGCCGTTGTCGCCCATCCGGAACGTCGCGGAGACCGTGACGGACCGGTCCGAGCTGTCGGCGTCCGCCGGGGTCTCACCGTCCACCGGACGGAAGACCATGGTGTCGGGGGCGGTGGCGTCCGCGGCCAGGGCCGGCCGGAACGCGAGCGGGAGCGCGGCGAGCGCCGCGAGCGCGAGGATCAACGATCGAGTGCGGACCATGACGGATTCTCCGGGACGTAGGGGGGTGCGCCCCTTCCCAAGGCAATCCTCGTACCACGTGTGCATCGCGGCCATGCCCGCGAGAGACCGCGAAACCCGCGGTTTTTCCCGCTCACGATCGCGTGCGCACGCGAGCGCGGCCGCGCCGGTGTGGCGAAGCCGCCACACTCCGTCGCGCCCCCGGCTCATCGGCGGCTGATGCCGTACTTGCGCATCTTGCGGTGCAGGTTCGTTCGGTCGATGCCGAGGCTCGTGGCAGCCTGCGTCACGTTCCAGTCGGCGCCCTCCAGTGCGCGGCGGATCGACTCGATCTCGCTGCGCGCGATGCGTCCCTTGAGCCCGGCGTCGTCGGATTCCTCCGGGCGGGCCTCGAGCCAGGGCAGCAGGTCCGCCGCCCCGATCGCGTCACCCGGAGCCAGTACGACGGCACGCTCCATCAGATTCCGCAGTTCGCGCACATTTCCCGGCCAGTGGTAGTCCTCGAGCAGTTCCAATGCGTCGTCGGACAGGCGGAGGCCGTCGCGGCCCTCGTTCGCGGCGAACGCGGCGAGGAAGTGGCGCGCGAGCCGCCCGACGTCGCCGCGTCGCTCGCGCAGCGGCGGTACCACGATCGGGAGCACGTTCAGCCGGAAGTAGAGGTCCTCCCGAAAATCGCCGGCCTTGACGGCTTCGGTGAGATCCTTGTTCGTGGCGGCCACGATCCGCACGTCGAGCTGGGACGAACGGGTGCCACCGACCCGCTCGATCTCGCCGCTCTCGATCGCCCGCAGCAACTTCGCCTGGGACTCGAGCGCGAGATCGCCGATCTCGTCGAGGAACAGCGTGCCGCCGTCCGCCATCTCGAGCCGGCCCTTCTTGGTCTGCACCGCGCCGGTGAACGCGCCCTTCTCGTAGCCGAACAGCTCGCTCTCGAGCAGGTCGCGCGGAATCGCCGCGCAATTGAGCTTCACGTAGGGCCCGGTGGCGCGCTTCGAAAGCCGGTGCACGGCCTCGGCGACGAGTTCCTTGCCCGCGCCGTTCTCGCCCGTGACGAGCACGCGGCCGTTCGAAGGCCCGATACGGCGCACTTGTTCGCGCAGGCGCTCGATGGGCGCGCTCTCGCCGAGGATGCCGAGCGTGGCGTCGTCGTCCGCGCCGGCGGGCGCGGCGGAGCGCCGGCGCAGGCGCGTCACGCGTACCGCCTCGGCGATCGTGTCGAGGAGCCGCTCCGGGTCCCGGATCGGCTTCTCGACGAAATCGAACGCGCCGCGCTGACCGGCCTTCACCGCGTTCTCGAGCGTGCCTTCGCCGGACACGATCAGCACCGCGGTGTCGGGTGCGCGCTCGCGCAGCCGCAGCAGCGCGTCGAGTCCGTGCTCGCCCGGCATGCGCAGGTCGAGCAGCACGGCGTCGAAACGCTCGCGCTCGACGGCGGCGTAGCCCTCGGCGGCGTTCGCCGCCTCGCTCACGCGATGGCCTTCGTCCTCGAGCACGCCGCGCAGCTGGCGGCGGATGGCGGCGTCGTCGTCCACGACGAGAAGCGCGAAGCCTTCGGGTTTCGACATGGGGCTCGGTTTCATCCTCGGTGCGCGAGCGGCACGGTGAGGCGGGCCTCGGCGCCGCCGCCCTCGCGGTTGGTGAGCGTGATGCTTCCACCGTGGCGCTCGGCGATGTCCTTCACGACCGAAAGGCCGAGGCCGCTGCCACGGTTCTTGGTGCTGAAATACGGCTCGAACAGCCGCACCGCGGCGGCCTCGGAAAGGCCGGGGCCGCGATCGCGCACGGCGAGCCAGCCTTCGGCGCCGGTGCTGCCCGCCTCGAGCTCGACCGTACTCCCCTCGCCGGCGGACTCGCGAGCGTTGAGCAGCAGGTTATGCAGCGCGCGCGTGAGCAGCAACCGGTCCCCCTGCACGGTGACTTCGGCCGAGGGACGCACGGCGACCGCGCCGTCCTCGTAGAGCTTCGCGGCGTCGCGGGCGAGGGCCGCGAGGTCGAGCGTCTCCATGCGTGCGCCGGGCAGCCGGGCGTACTGCGAGAAGTGCTCGGCGAGCCCGGTGAGGTGCTCGATCTCGGTGAGCAGCGCCGCGATGCTGTCGCGCACGGCCGCGCGTTCGGACTCCGGCACGTGATCCACGCGGCGCTGGAGCCGGTGCAGCGACAGGCGCATGGGGGTGAGGGGGTTCTTGATCTCGTGCGCGAGCTGCCGCGCGACGTCGCGCCACGTGGACTCGCGTTCGGCGCGCGCGAGCGCGACGCGGGCTTCGGCCAGGCGTTGCGTCATCGAGTTGAACGTGCCGGCGAGCGCCTGCAGCTCCGCCGCGCCGCTCGCGGGCACGCGCGTGTCGAGGTCGCCTTCGGCGACGCGCTGGAACGCGTCCGAGAGCGTCACGAGCGGCTGCGTCATCTGCCTCGACAGCGCGCGCGCGAGCAGCAGCGCGCCGACCGCGACACCGAGCACGAGTGCCGCGAGCAGCAGCCAGACGTAGTTGCGCTGCACGTCCACGAGCACGCCGAGGCGGGCGTACTGCGTGCGCGCCTGCTCGATCTCGCGCAGCCGCTCGAAGAAGTCCGGCGTCAGGCGCACGCCCACGGCGAGCGCCGTCGAATCGCTCATGGCCGCGACGGCGACGCGCGCCCCGCCCGGCGCGGCGACGAGCCGGTCCGCGGCGAGCGCTGCGGAGAGCTCGGTCGCGACGTCGATCGAGTCGGCGGTGAGGACGCCGGCCGGTACGACCTGGTCCACGAGGCGCCAGCGATCGCCCGAACGCCGGTAGAACTGCGCGAAATCGAGCCCGGCGTCGCGCAGGCCCGAGCGGAGGCCGTCGCGGCCCCGCGTCTCGAACGCGCCGTCGGCCGCGGCCGCCCACGTGTCGGCGCGGTCGAGCAGCGTCGCCTCGAGCCGCGTGAGCACGGTGTGGTTCACCTCGACCGACGCGTCGAGCGCGCGGTCCACCACGCCGAGGTGCCAACGCTCCGTCGCGCGCCCGACTTCGCCGGAGAAGAACAGCGTGAGCAGGAGCGTGGGAAGCAGAGCGAGCGCGAGCAGTGCGACCAGGAGCCGGGCGCGGAACGTCATCGCTCGTCTCGCCGTCAGCTCGGCGAGAGCCCCCCGAGCTGCCCGCAGGCGGCCCAGAGCTCGCCACCCTTGGTGTCGCGGATCGTCACCGCGGGCGCGTGCGGGTAGAGCCGGTGCGCGAACGCCTCGACGGCCTCGGGTGACGGGCGCTTCCACGGCAGGCCGGGCACCGGGTTGTACGGGATCAGGTTCACCTTGCTCGGCAGCGCGCGCGCGAACTTCGCGAGGCGGTCGGCGTCCGCCATGCCGTCGTTCACGCCGCCGAGCAGTGTGTACTCGAGCGTCGTCCGGCGGCCCACGGTGTGCCCATACTCGCGCGCGGCATCCAGCAGCTCCGCGATCGGCCAGCGCTTGTTCACGGGCACGAGCTGGTCGCGCAGTTCGTCGGTGGTCGCGTGCAGCGAGATCGCGAGCCCGACCTGCAGGTTCAGCTTCGCGAGTTCGCGGATCTGCGGCACGAGGCCGGACGTGGACACGGTGATGCGACGCGCGCCGAGATTGAGACCGCGCTCGTCGTGAAGGATGCGCACGGCGTCGCACACGGCCTCGAGGTTCGCGAGCGGCTCGCCCATGCCCATGAAGACGATGTTGAAGCGTTCGTCCTGCCAGGCGTGGTGATCGCCCATCGCGATGACCTGCGCGACGATCTCTTCGGCCTTCAGGTTGCGCTTGAGCCCCATGAGGCCGGTCGCGCAGAACGAGCACTTGAGCGCGCAGCCGACCTGGCTCGAGACACAGAGCGTGAGGCGCTTCTCGGTGCGCATGCTCACGCTCTCGACGCGCGCTCCGTCGCGCAGTTCGAGCACGAACTTGTGCGTCATGCCGTCGGCGGTCGCGTACACCTTCGGGTTCGCGGGCAGCGACAGGTCGCACACCGCCGGGATCTTCGCGCGCAACGCGGCCGGCAGGTTGGTCATCGCCTCGGCGTCGCGGTGGTGCTTCTGGTAGACCCACGAGAACACCTGGTCGGCGCGGTAACGCGGCACGCCGAGTTCGCCGAAGCGGTCGCCGAGGCGGTCACGGCTGAGGCCATAGAAGCTGGGGGAGACCGGGGCGCCTGCTCCAGGGCCCGGACCGGCGTGCGTCATCGCGACTCCAAGGTGAAGGAAGGCCTGCAAGTTAAGCGCGGCGGCAGTTGTGGTCAACGGTCGCACATGCTATGCATGTCGCTGCAATGAACGACCGCCAGAGACGCATCCAGGAACTGCTGCTCGTGCTCGCCGACCGCTCGCGCTTCCACATGCTGTGCGTGCTCTCGGCCGGGGCCCGGCACGTCTCCGAACTCGGCCGGACGGTCGGGTTGTCGCAGTCGTGCGCCACGCGGCATGTGCAGGCGCTCACGGCTGCCGGTGCCGTCGAGTGCCGGCGCGACGGCAAGCGCGTCATGGTGGCGGTCCGATCCGACGACGACGTCGTACGCACCCTGCTCGAGTGGATGGCCGCCGCACCCGCGTCGGGAGCGGGCGCACTCACGCGGCCGCCGACGCCTGCCCGCCTGGATCGGGGCGCGGACCGCCCGGCTTCGCCGCGATCGGTCGCGGCCCGGAAGCCGCAAGGCAAAGAACGCACTCCCGTTCCGGCCCCGGATTCTGGTACATCTGCGCCCGCGCAGGTCGAGCAGGACCCTTCCGAGGTTTCCAGGCCGGTGAACCGCCGCGCTCTCGAGGACTTCCTGCTGTGAACCCCTTCCTTTTCCACGCCGGAGAACTATGCGCTTCGGTGCAATAGATATCGGGTCCAACTCGATTCGCCTGCTCGTCGGCGAGCTGAGCGAGGGTGATTGCTGGACCGCGACCCTGGACACGGTCGCGCGTGCCGGCGAGCCCTGCCGGCTCGGTCGCGGGCTCCACGAGACCGGCATGGTCGCCGAGGAGTTGGTCGAACGCGCCGCGCACCTGACCGCGGAGTTCGTGCGGCGGGCGCGTTCTCTCGGTGCGGTGCACGTGATCGCGGCCGCCACCGCGGCGCTTCGCAGTGCGAGGAACGGAGAAACGGTCGCGGCGCGGCTCGGTGAGCGCGCAGGCCTTCCCGTCCGCATCCTGAGCGGTGACGACGAGGCCCGGCTCATGTATCGCGCCGTGGTGCTCGGTCTCGGCCAGCGCGCGCGCCAGAGCCAGTGCGTGGTATTCGACCTGGGTGGCGGCAGCACCGAGGTCGTGAGCGGCGTCGGACACCAGCCCGGCCGCTGGAACAGCCTGCCCTTCGGGGCGGTGAGCCTGACCGAGCGCTGGCTGCCGGGCGACCCGCCTTCCGAAGAAACCATCCAGTCCGCGCGGGCGCACATCGCCGAAGTTGTCATGCATGGCTGTGCATTGATGCCCGAACGTACGACCCTGCTCGCCGGTGTCGGAGGCACGGTCACGGTGCTCGCCTCGATCGAGCGGGACCTCGCGGACTACGACCCCGCGCTGCTCGAGGGACTGTGGATCGACCAGTCCCGGGCACGCGAGATCATCCGTCGGCTCGTCACCGCCTCGCACGTCCAGCGCCGTGAGCTCCCGATCATGGGAGAGGGGCGCGCGGACATCATCGGAGCAGGGGCCCTCGTGGTCGAGGCGTTGATCGACCGGTTCCAGGCACCGGGCCTCGTGTGCTCCACGCAGGGACTGCGCTACGCGCTGGTCCGGCTGGCCGCCGAGGAATGGGCCACGAAGCGGTGATTCCGCGGGACTGTCAAAAAAGTTCATTGACTGTCTCTTGACGACCGCCGGATACTCCTGTTCGGCAAACGGCTGGTCCCCCCTTCTCGTGACTCATCCGGCATCCCCGTCTCGCTTCCCTCGTGAGACGGCTCGTGGTTGTTGACGTCTTGCCATGTTGGTGGAGGGAGCGGGCATCTCCATGACCAAGCTTCGCAGAAGCGTCCTCGTCACACTGGTCCTCGCCGCGACCTTGTTCGCGGTGCTCGGGGCTGAGACCGCCGAAGCCGCCCGTGCGCGAAACCGCGTCGGCGATTCGTCGAAGTCTCCCGTGCGCCGTGTGCTCGGTCCATGCACCAATGGCGAACCGGACAACGGGAACAACGGCTCGCCGCTTCCGAAGGCGACTTCGCCGACCGTCGTCGGTCCCGCCGGAACCTCATGGTTCCTGGGGCAGTGGTTCCAGCTGACCTGGAAGCTCGAATCAAGGCGTCACACGCGCACGCGCTGAGCCGGCTGGACCCGGCCCAGCGCCGTACGCGTTCTCGATGAAGACCAGACCCACCGGAAGCAGCACCGGTGTGGTCCACCGGGTTTGACCGTCGTCGAGGGTCTACAACGTGCAGAGAGCGATCCCCCCCGATTCGTCTCGCCGCGTACTCGTGTCGAAGGACGGCACGAGTCAGCACGAGGCTGTCGGTGACCTCCATCTCGCTGCCGACAACTTCGCGGGCGCGATCGATGCCTACGGGCTCGCGCTGGCGGAGGCCGGCCGGGCCGACGTGCCCGGTCGAGTGCGCCTGCAGCTGCGGATCGCGCAGGCGGAGTTCCATCGTGGCGCCTACGACGCCTCGCTCGCGGCCGCCCGCGCCGCGCGCGAGGATGCGAGGCTGCTCGAGGATCCGAGGGTGCTCGCGCTCATCGCGGTGCGCTACGCCGCGATCCTGAACGAGACGGCGAACTACCGGCGCAGCCTGCGCTACGCGCGCTGGGCCTACGAGACGTTGAAGGACTCCGACGAGCACCGCGCCGTCGGCGCGGCCGCGCTCGCGATCGGCAACAACATCCAGAAGCTCGGCGATCCGCACGGCGCGATCGAGTGGTTCCAGAATGCGTGCGCCACCTACCGCCGGATCGAAGACTCCGACGGGCTCGTGATGGCGCTGAACAACCTGGGCCTCATCTACAAGAACCTGCGCGAGTGGCGGGAGGCGATCCGCTTCCTCGAGCAGGCGCTGTCGCTCGACGAGCGCAAGGGCCTGTACGCGCGCATGCGCGGCCATCACCAGAACCTCGGCCTGATCCGATACCGTCTCGGGCAGTGGGACCTCGCCGAAGAGCACTTCCGGCAGTCGCTGCGCATCAGCGTCGAGGTCGGTCACGCGACGAGCGAAGCCCAGGCGTTGCTCGCGCAGGGCATGCTCGCCCGCCGCCGCCGTCAGTACGAGCGCGCCGGTGAGCACTTCCGCCGTGCGCTCGAACTCGCGACGCAGGCCCGTGCCGCTCGCGAGACCCAGCTCGCGCGCGAGTTCCTCGCCGAGATCGAGCTCGACCGCGGCGCCGGGCTCGCCGCGCTGCAGCTGCTCCAGCCCGCGCTCGAAGAAGCGCTCGAGCGCGCGCCGCAGGGCGACATGGCGATGGAGCTGCAGATCCGCACGGCGCACGCGCTGCAGCTGGTCGGCCGGCACGAGGAATCGCGCGCCCACGCGCTGCGCGGACTCGCGCTCGCCGAACGGCTCGGCGACCGCATCGAGTACGCGATCGCGCTGCGTGTCGTCGCTCGGCTCGAGGCGGTGCAGGGCCAGTACGCGGCCATGGACGCGCGCATGCGCGAGGCCGCGCAGATCTTCGAACAGCTCGGCGAGATGTACGAGCTCGCGAGCACGCTGTCGGCGTGGGGCGAATACCTGCTCCTGCTGCCGGCGAGCGTGCGTCTGCGCGTCGCGCTCGAAGGCGTCTCCGACGGCGCCCGCCGCGCCGCGGCGCAGTTCCGCCAGCTCGGCGTCGTGTCGCTGGCGGCCGAAGCGCTGCTGACGCTCGCGCGGCTCGAATCCGAGCGCGAGCACTTCGACCAGGCGTCGTCGCTGCTCGAACAGGCCGAGAGCTGGCTGAGCGAGGGCTCCGATCCCGAGACGGAAGAGCGCGCCGCCGCGCTGCGCCGCGAGATCGAGCGCCAATACGTCGCCGTGTCCCTGTCCACCTGCAACGAGTTCCGTGCGCTCGAGGAGGCCAACCGGCTCTTCCGCGAAACGAGCGACATGGACGGACTGCTCGCGCAGATCGTGAAGCTCGCCGTGGAGCACGCCGGCGGCGATCGCGGATTCCTCGCGTTCAGCTCCGGCGCCGGGCGTCTGGACGTCGTCGCGCAGCACGGCCTCGGCCGCGATCGCGCGCGCCGCATCCAGCGCGTTCTGGAGGGCGCCGCGGGGGCGCGGTTCACCGAGAACGGTCCGGTCTTCTCCAGCCGCGTCGCCGCCGATCCGCGCTTCGCGCCGGCGCTGACCGATGCGCTCGAGAGCGTCGGCTCGCTCGTCTGCGTGCCGCTCAACTTCCCGTCGCAGTCGGTCGGCCTCGTCTACGTCGACCGCCTGAACGACAACCTGCTCGGCGCGTTCAAGCAGCGCGAGCTCAACATGCTCGCCGTGCTCGCGAACAGCGCCGCGGTGGCGATCGTCGAGGCGCAGCGCTCGCTGCTGCTCGCCGAGAACCAGCAGCTGCGCGACCAGCTGCGCCCGAGCCCCGGCTCGGAGCGCATCGTCACGCGCTCGCGCGAGATCGAATCCGTGCTTCAGCTCCTCCGCAAGGTGGGGGACAGCACCGCGACGATCCTCTTCATGGGCGAGACGGGCACCGGCAAGGGCCTGTTCGCGCAAGTGGTGCACGAGATCTCGCACCGCCGCGATCGCCCGTTCGTGCAGGTGAACTGCGCCGCGCTGCCCGACCAGCTGCTCGAGAGCGAGCTGTTCGGCTACGTGCAGGGCGCGTTCACGGGCGCGGCCCGCGACAAGATCGGCCTGTTCGAGGAGGCCGACGGCGGCACCATCTTCCTCGACGAGATCGAGAAGATTCCCGAGAACGTCCAGGCGAAGCTGCTGCACGTGCTCGATCGCGGCGAGATCCGCCCGGTCGGTGCGACGCGCAACCGCAAGGTGGACGCGCGCGTCATCTGCGCGACGAGCAGCGACCTGCGCGACCGCATCCGCGAGGGCCGCTTCCTCGAGGATCTCTACTACCGCCTCAACGACATCACCGTGCGCGTGCCTGCGCTGCGCCAGCGCCGTGAAGACATCGCGTTGCTCGCGCAGCACTTCCTGGCGCTCTACGCACGGCAGATGGACAAGTCGGTGCGCGGATTCACGCCCGAAGTGCTGCGCGTGTTCCTCGCGCACGAATGGCGCGGCAACGTGCGCGAGCTCGAGAAGACGGTCAAGCGCATGGTCGTCCTCGCGGACGACGGCGCCGAACTCGGCCTCGACCTGCTTCCTTCCGACGTGCTCGACGCGCGACCGGCGGCGCCCCTTGCCCCGCCGGCCGCCGTCGAGCCCGTCCGGCCGGAAGCCACCGTGGTCGCGGGCCGACTGCTTCGGGATTCCGTGGCCGAGCTCGAGAAGCAGGTGATCGCGGAGGCGCTCGTCCGCCTGCGCGGCAACAAGGCGCGCGTGGCCCGCGAACTCGGGCTGAGCTACCCGACGCTGCTGGGCCGGATCCGCGCCTACGGCCTCGAGGCCGAGCGAGTCTGAAAGAAACTTTCGACTCGTGATGGAAAAAAACTTTCATGCACCAACTTCGCCCCGGACAGCGAGTTCGCCGTCCGGGGCGAAATGTCGAAAAAAACTTTCGACATTCTGGTGCGAAAGCCCTTGCGCGCCGCGCTCGTGGACGAATTCGCCGCGCATACGCATCGAGCTTTCCCACAACGTCTTGCAAAGATATTGGGGCCACGTGCGGCACGTGGCATGGCGGCTGCTCTATGTCTCGTGCGGAGGGGGGGACCTCCAAACAAAGTCCAGCAACACATCGCTGGACCACCATCTGGGCTAGCCGGTTCAGCGGGGTCTGTTCGAGGGTACGAGCCCCGTCTCACGACAACGCATCAGTTCCCGCGACCGGCTAGCTTGGAGTGCTCGAGATTCCTTCGGAAGTGAGATGGAGGGACGGCCTCGTGCGGTGGCACACGAAGTACCCGGTCAGTGCCATCGACCACGCGGGGCTCCAGATCGCTCCGAAGGTGTAAGGACACTGGTCCATCGCAGCGTCGGCCTACATTGGGGGATGTCCAGGTCGTCGCCGTGATCTCGAAAGGCCAGTGTCCTCTTTCTTGAAGGTGTGTCGCACCGTTCACACACGTGAGTCTGCCGCGCACACCTCGGACCGCCGCCGGTCGCACCCGGCGGCGGTTCTTTTTTCACCCGCCACGCGCCCGATTCGCCCTTGATTCGCAAGGGTCCGCGCGTTTCCGGCCGTTCGGCCCGGGACGTGCCCTCGCGGAGTGGCACAGCCGTTGCCCCTCCGTCGGAGCGACCACTTTTCACGCCCCGAAGGAGGAAGCCCTCATGCGTCGGAAGATTTTCGCCCTCGTGCTCGCGCTGTTCGCGTTCGCCCTCGCCGGCTGTGACGAAACCACGGCACCGCGCGATACCACTCCGCCCGCCGCGCCTCGCGGCCTCTACAGCACGACCGGTGACGCGCAGGTCACGCTCCGCTGGCTCGCGAACACCGAAAGCGACGTGATCGGCTATCGCGTCTATTCGTCGAGTTGCGCGAGCGGCTCGTCGTGCCCGTACGACCGCATCGGCACCGCCACCGGAACGAGCTTCGTCGTGACCGGGCTCTCGAACGGCGTCACGCGCTTCTACGCGGTCGCCGCGGTGGACCGCGACGGCAACGAATCCGAACTCACGGTCGAGGACGTCTACGACACGTCGCGTCCCGCCGGCTCCGGCGCGACGCTGGGCAACTTCGTGAACTCGACGAGCGGGGCGGGCTGGGACTTCTCGGCGGCGATCAGCCGTGCGTCGGACGACTCCCAGACCGACGTGTTCTACGGCTACAACGGCTCCGTGCACCAGATGTTCACGCGCGACAACGTCACCGACATCCAGGACATGGGCTACGCGAGTTCGCTCGACGCCATCGACTACGCGCCGGCGAACGGCTGGTCGCCCACGGGTACGGTGGAAGTGATCCCGGGTCACTGCTACGTGGTGTGGACCCGCGACAACCACTACGCCAAGTTCCGTGTCACGAGCTTGACGAACTCGCTGGTCGTCTTCGACTGGGCCTACCAGACCGCCGCCGGCAACGGCGAGTTGCGCGCCCGCCCCGCGGCCGGCGAGGACGGCACGCTCCGCCCGATCGCCTGGTTGCGTTGAATCACCCGGACGGGGGGCCGGGACCCCTCGGGCTCCCCGTCCGTCCCTACTTTGCGGGAATAGGTTCCCGCGTTCCGGGGTAGGATGAAGCGCAGCCCTCCGGATTCGGAGGGGAGCAGTCGGCATCCTCATCAGGAGTGAGCGTCATGAAGCGCACGCAGGGTTGGCTCGTTCTGGCCGCGATGCTCGTGGCCGTTTCCGCCGGAGCTCCGGCGGCGCACGCGCGTGGGCGCGCGCTCGGCGTGGACGTCTGGACCGACCGAGGCGACGACGCCGTCTACAGTCCCGGCGAAGCCATGCAGGTGAAGGTGCGCGCGACCGACGACGCCTACCTGCTCGTGTACGAGATCGACGCCGAAGGGCGCATCTCCGTGCTGTACCCGTGGCGCCGCACCGGCGCCGTCGTCGAGGGGCATCGCACGTACCGCCTGCCTCCCGCCGATTCGCCGTACGAACTGGTCGTGGACCAGACCGTCGGCCAGGGCTTCCTCGTCGCGATCGCTTCGCGCGAGCCGTTCCGCGACCTGCCCTGGTACCTGCGGCCGTTCGATCCGCAGGGCGAAGTGATGGGCTACGAGGACCAGCACATCGAGGAAGAGGGCTTCGACGAGGATGGCGCGGTCGTGGGCGACCCGATGGTCGCCATGGAACGCA
>JBGANH010000067.1:0-16289 GCA_044222365.1 Candidatus Eiseniibacteriota bacterium | reverse complement strand
GCTGGCGCCGATCTTCGAGATGCGCACCTACGCCGAGAACGAGGCGCGCGGTTACCAGCATGCGCACATTCCCGTGGGCCGGCTGCTCGCCGAGGCCTACGGCCCGACCGACGTGCTCGCCGCCTCCGACTGCGGACTCGTGCCCTTCGAATCGGGCATGCGGACGATCGACATCTGGGGGCTCACCGACCGACGCATCGCGACGCACGGCTTCGACCGTTCGTACGTGATGGGCCAGAAGCCGGACGTGGTCGTGATCCACAGCATGTACCCGAACGAGTTCCGCGGCCGCGAGACCTACGACGAGGCCATGTACGAGGCCGTGCAGACCGATCCCGCGCTGCGCCTGCGTGGGCGCTGGGGATTCTTCGGCTACTGGCTGTGGGTGTACTCGCGCCGTCCGCTCGCGACCGGCGCGCCGGACGACGGCCCCGCGCCCATCTTCTTCTTCTGAGCGCCGCCGCCGCGCACGCTCAACGCTTGCACACGCGGAAGCTCAGCGGGCGCTGCAGCCGTTCGAAGCCCGAGCGTGAGGGCATGGTCATGTCGGCGATCACGCGCTCGAGGCCGCGGATGGCGTTCAGCTCGAGAATGGTGCCACGATCGGTCGGTGGGCCGTCCACGAGCATGACGATCCGCAGCGGGCGCCGCAGGTAGTTCCACGCCTCGGCAGCCTGGCGGGAGGGGGGGTACCCCGGAATGACGACGATCAGGTCGGCTCCCTCGGGCAGGGGGTAGTCCTGCATCGGGCGAATGCCCTCCCAGCCGTCGGGCCAGCGCTCGAGTTGGATCACGACGTGCTGGACCGCGGGGTAGTACGCCAGGTCGGACAGGTCGCGCGTGGTGGGGATCCTCGGAAAGATCACCGAGGTTCCGAACCCCAGGTCGAGCGGGTCGAGCAGGAGCGGTGCGGGAGGAGGTTCGGCCGGGACTCTCGGGGCCGCCGGCACGTCCCCCGTCGTCCGGGCGGTCCCGGCGCTGTCGGCGGGGGGCGCGCCGCCCTCGGCGGCCGCGGCCCGGTCCGCGGGAATCGCGGCCGGTGCAAGGGTGAGCAGGAGGGTCACGAGCAGCGCCGGCAGGGCGGGGGACGAGGTCTTCATGGGTGGCTTCTCCGGGTCCGAACTCGGCCGCAGATTGACAGGTCCGCGCGCGCCATGCTACAAACTCCCGCTCCAAAACCACCCCAGAGGTCATGCAAGGCCGATGGGTCGCCGGTGTGCGCCCACCCACTCGCAGGGCGAACCGGACGTGTCGTACCCGCGGTCTTCAGGGAGTACTGCAACTCATGTACGCGATCGTCGACATCAACGGCAACCAGACGAAGGTCACGCCCGACGCGGTGCTCGAAGTTCCCGCGCTCGCCGGCGAGCCGGGCGCCAAGCTCACCTTCGACAAGGTGCTCCTCGTCGGCAACGGCGACAAGATTTCGGTGGGCCAGCCCTCCATCAAGGGTGCGTCCGTCGCCGTCGAAATCGTCGAGCACCTGCGCGGGCCCAAGCTCCGCATCTTCAAGTTCAAGCGCCGGCGCGCCTATCGCCGCCGCAAGGGACACCGCGACGCGCTCACCCGCATTCGCGTCACCGCCATCTCGGCGTAAGACAGAGGTCCTTCCATGGCTCACAAAAAAGGCCAGTCCTCGACCAAGAACGGCCGCGAATCCCACGCGCAACGGCTTGGCGTGAAGAAGTTCGGTGGTGAAGTCGTGCGTTCGGGCATGATTCTCGTGCGCCAGCGCGGCACCGTCGTGCACCCCGGCCAGAACGTCGGCAAGGGCAAGGACGACACGCTGTTCGCCCTCGCGGACGGTCAGGTGTCCTTCACGCGCTTCGGCAAGACGCGCAAGAAGATCCATGTGCTTCCGGTGACGGCCGAAGCCAACTGATTTCTCGCAGCACGATTTTTCACGCCGCCACGGGTCGGAAGCGACCGGTGGCGGCGTTTCTCTTGAACCGAAGAGCCAACGACACATACAACGGAGGGATCCCGTGAAGAACAAGGTCGCCGTCATCGGCGCTGGCAACGTGGGAGCGAGCGCGGCGCTGTACGTCGCCGAGCGTGGACTCGCGGACGTGGTGCTCATCGATCGTCCGGAGATGGACGGCATGCCGCAGGGCAAGGCCCTCGACATGGCCCAGGCCGCTCCGCTGTGGCACAAGGGCGGCAAGATCGAGGGTGCGACCGACCTCGCGGCCGTGAAGGGCGCCGACGTGGTCGTGATGACCGCCGGCTTCCCGCGCAAGCCGGGCATGTCGCGCAGCGACCTGCTCAAGGCGAACGCCGACATCATCATTCCCGCGGCGCAGGCCGTGAAGGAGCACGCGCCGAACGCCTACGTCGTCGTCGTGACGAACCCGCTCGACGTGATGGCGCACCTGTTCTGGAAGACCACGGGCTTCCCCAAGCACCGCGTGCTCGGCATGGCCGGCATCCTCGACTCCGCCCGCTTCCGCGCGTTCCTCGCGATGGAACTCGGCGTCTCGGGCGCCGACATCCAGGCGATGGTGCTCGGCGGGCACGGCGATTCCATGGTCCCGCTGCCGAAGTACACGACCGTCGGCGGCATCAGCGTCTCGGACCTCGTGCCGGCCGACCGCCTCGCGTCCATCATCGAGCGCACGCGCAACGGCGGCGCCGAGATCGTGAAGCTGCTCAAGACCGGCTCGGCCTACTACGCGCCGGCGATGAGTGCCGTCGAGATGGTCGAGGCGATCCTCACCGACCAGAAGCGCATGGTGCCCTGCTCCGTGCTGCTCGAGGGCGAGTACAACCTGAAGAACCTCTTCATCGGCGTGCCCGTGCTGCTCGGCGGCAAGGGTGTCGAGAAGATCGTCGAACTGAAGCTCGACCCCGCGGATCAGGCGGCGCTCGAGAAGTCGGCGAAGGACGTGGCGGACATGATCGCGGAACTCGGCGCCTGAGTCCGGTCCGCATCGCATTCACGCACGGCCCCGGCGTTCACGCGCCGGGGCCGTCGTGTTTCGCGCCGCGTGGAACGCTGTGTTAGCGTCCGTCGCCGTGCGTTTCCCCCTTCGACAGTTGCGCCTCCTCGCGTGCGCCTGCGCCGCCTTCCTGCTCGTCCTGACGGCGCCCGCCCCGGCATTGGCCGGCCCCGCGGCGGACAGCTCCGCCGCCGAGTTCGCCTCCCTCGCGCGCACGGACTCGCTCATCCTCGCCTCGCTCGACCGCATGCGCGGCGTAGTGCAGGGCGCGGACACGATGGTCGCGTGGAAGGTCTTCGAAGCGCATCCGCGGCGCACGGTCGTGCTGCTCATGCCGACGCTCCGTTCCATCCCGCGCGGGCTCTCGCTCGGCGCCCCGAACATGGTGTGGCGCGTGCGCGTCCTGCAGCGCCTCACCGGCCTCACGTTCCGGGCGCGTACGCGGGCACGGCTGGTCGAGGACGAGAAGACGTGGCTCGCGCCCGACAGCACCGGGGCGGTCCCGTTCGCGGGCGAGAACGCCGCACGCGGCATGACGTGGGTGGCGCCTCGCGACGCGCAACGCGACATCCTCGAGCAGTGGCGGGTCTACTTCGAAGGCGGCGGCGCATCGCGGCTCCCCGCCGCAGCCGTCGACTGGACGCGCGCCCTGGCAGGTGGTGGTACTGAGCGCATTGCGCCCATGCAGTGCCGCCGCGACGTGCGCCCGGAACTCGTCACGGTCGCCCTGCTGGCCGCCAGCAACGTCTTCATGACGATCGCGTGGGTACGGCCACCTGCGGAACATGAAGGACCGGCCGTGGTTCGTCGCCGCCCTCGTGTCGTGGGGCATCGCGCTCTTCGAGTACCTGCTGCAGGTGCCGGCCAACCGGATCGGCCATCGCGTCATGAGCGTCTCTCAGCTCAAGATCCTGCAGGAGGCGATCACGCTCACCGTGTTCGTCCCGTTCGCGATCCTGTTCCTGCGCGAACGCCCGCGGCTCGACTTCCTGTGGGCGGCGCTGTGCATGCTGGCCGCGGTGTGGTTCGTGTTCCGCGGCACGGCCGCCCGCCCCTGATCGCCGCGAAAGGGGCTTCGACCTCGGCAGCGGGCTGTGCTAGTTTGCCGTCCCGTGTTCACGGGAATCCGGCCATCCATCGTCGCCGCCTCGGGCGCTTCCCTCGTCCGTGACGGCGCGTCTCTTTTTCCGGCCTTCGCCGGCCCGGGAGTGTGCGCGTGAGCGCGCGTGTCCTCGCCGTCATTCCGGCGCGCTTCGGCGCCCAGCGTTTCCCCGGCAAGCCTCTCGCGACGCTGTGGGGGAAGCCGATGCTCCAGCACGTCTGGGAGCGCGCGCGCGCGGCCGAGGGACTCGACGAGCTGGTGATCGCGACCGACGACGAGCGCATCGAGCGCGTGGCGCGTGCCTTCGGCGCCGACGTCGAGATGACGTCGCCCGAGTGCGCGAGCGGCACCGACCGCGTCGCCGAGGTGGCGCGCCGCCGTCCCGCCGCGGACATCGTCTTCAACCTGCAGGGCGACGAGCCCGAACTCGAGACGGAAGCGGTCACGGGCCTCGTGCGCGCGATGCGCGCGCGTCCGGACGTGCGCATGGGCACGATCGCGCACCACGAGCCCGACGCGTCGCTCTTCCGGTCCGAGAACGTCGTGAAGTGCGTCGTGGACGACGCGGGTTTCGCGCTGTATTTCAGCCGCGCCGACCTCGCGGGTGCCTCGCGTGGCGGCCCGGCGCTGCGTCACGCGGGCGTGTACGCGTTTCGCCGCGACCTGCTGCTCGAGTTCTCGACGTGGCCCCCGGGCGCGCTCGAGCAGGCCGAGCGGCTCGAGCAGCTGCGCGCCGTCGAGCGCGGCGTACGCATCTTCGTCGTGAAGGGCGCGCGCCCGTTCGCGGGCGTGGACACTCCCGAACAGATGGCCGCGCTCGAAGCGCGGGGGCCCCGATCGTGATGTTCCTGCATTCGATTTCCTTCGTTCCGGTTCGCAACTCCTGAGAGGGGGAGAGCCTTGGCCAAGATCGTCGTCGTCACCGGTGGTGTGGTTTCTTCGCTCGGCAAGGGCATCGCCGCCGCGTCGCTCGGGCTGCTGCTCAAGGCGCGCGGTCTTCGGGTCACCATCCAGAAGCTCGACCCCTACCTGAACATCGATCCGGGCACGATGAGCCCGTTCCAGCACGGCGAAGTGTTCGTCACCGACGACGGCGCCGAGACGGACCTCGACCTCGGGCACTACGAACGGTTCACGCACGCGTCCGTCACGCGCAGCCACAACGTGACCGCCGGCCAGATCTACGACTCGATCCTGTCGCGCGAGCGCCGGGGCGACTACCTCGGCCGCACCGTGCAGGTGATCCCGCACGTCACCGACGAGATCAAGCGCCGCATCCACTCGCTCTCGCTCATGACCGAGGCCGACGTGCACATCGTCGAGATCGGCGGCACGGTCGGTGACATCGAGTCGCTGCCGTTCCTCGAGGCCGTGCGCCAGCTCAAGCTCGAGTTGCGCCGCGACGTGATCTTCGTGCACGTGACGCTCGTGCCGTTCATCAAGGCGGCGGGCGAGGTGAAGACGAAGCCGACCCAGCACTCGGTGAAGGAACTGCGTGAAATCGGCATCCAGGCGGACATCCTGTTGTGCCGCTCCGAAGCGCCGCTCGATTCGGACGTGCGCGAGAAGATCGCGCTCTTCTGCAACGTGCCGACCGAGGCGGTGATCTCGGCCACCGACGTGAAGTCCATCTACGAAGTGCCGGGCGTCTTCCACGAAGGCGGGCTCGACGAGCTCGTCGTGCAGATGCTCGGTTTGCCGCCCCGCGACGTGCAGCCGCCGGATCTCGCCGCGTGGAGCGCGTTCGTGCGCCGGGTCACGCATCCGGGCCGCCAGTGCGAGATCGCGATCGTCGGCAAGTACACGCACGTGCGCGACGCCTACAAGAGCGTGATCGAAGCGCTCATCCACGCCGGCGCCGCGAACGACGCGCGCGTGAACCTGCGCTGGGTCGAGAGCACCGACGTCGAACAGCAGGGAGCCGCCGCGGTGCTGTCCGACGTGGACGGCATCTGCGTGCCGGGCGGCTTCGGCGAGCGCGGCGTCGAGGGCAAGATCGCGACGGTGCGGTTCGCGCGCGAGACGAGCATCCCGTACTTCGGACTCTGCCTCGGCATGCAGGTCGCGACGATCGAGTTCGCGCGGCACGTCGTGGGCTGGGCGGACGCGAACTCGAGCGAGTTCGATCCGTCGAGCGAGCACAAGGTGATCGACCTGCTCGCGGACCAGGCCGGCGTGACCGAGAAGGGCGGCACCATGCGTCTCGGCGCCTACAAGTGCGCCCTGCGCGAGGGGAGCCTCGCCGCCCGGGCCTACGGCCAGGGCGAGGTCGAGGAACGCCACCGCCACCGCTACGAACTGAACAACAAGTACGCGCAGCAGCTCACCTCGCGCGGGCTCGTGCTGTCCGGCAAGTGCGTCGGGCGCGAGCTCGTCGAGATCGTCGAGCTGCCCGACCATCCGTGGTTCCTCGCGGTGCAGTTCCATCCCGAGCTCAAGTCCCGGCCGCAGGATCCGCACCCGCTCTTCCGCGACTTCGTGCGTGCGACCCTCGAACGCCGCCGGGCGCGGCTCGGGGACGACACGTTCGATCCGGCGACCGAGTCGGTGACCGAGAAGGCCGAGGCCTGATGCACACCTTCGCGATCGGCAATGCCACGGCGGGCGGGGAGCGCCTGCTGATCCTGTCCGGCCCGTGCGTGGTCGAGAGCGAAGCGATGTGCCTGGCGGTGGCCGAGCGCATGCGCGACCTGTGCGCCGGCCGTGCGCTGCCGTTCGTCTTCAAGGCGTCGTACCGCAAGGCGAACCGCTCGAGCGGTTCGTCCTTCGCGGGCCTCGGCATGGACGAGGCGCTCGCCGTGCTGGCGAAGGTGAAGCGCGAGGCCGGAGTGCCGATCGTCACGGACGTGCACGAGGAAGCGGAAGTGGCGGCCGCGGCCGAGGTGGCCGACGTGCTGCAGATCCCCGCCTTCCTCTGCCGCCAGACCGGCCTGCTCGTCGCGGCGGCGCGCACCGGCCGTGCGGTGAACGTGAAGAAGGGCCAGTTCCTCGCGCCCGCCGACATGCGCAACGCCGCCGCCAAGATCACGGCCGCGGGCAACGACCGCGTCCTGCTCACCGAGCGCGGCACGACGTTCGGATACGGCGATCTCGTCGTGGACATGCGCGGACTCGTCGTGATGCGCGAACTGGGCTGGCCCGTGCTCTACGACGCGACGCACAGCCTGCAGCGTCCGGGCGGGGCCACGACGGGCGGCGACCGGCGCTTCGCGCACCCGCTCATGAGGGCCGCGGTCGCGACCGGCCTCGACGGCCTGTTCTTCGAAACGCATCCCGACCCGGAGCACGCGCTCAGCGACGCGGCGACGCAGCTGCCGCTCGACCGTGCGGCCGCATTCCTCGACGAAGCCTGCCGCGTCCGCGACGCGGTGGCGGAGGTGAGCCGTGGCTGACGCCCCGTTCGATCATCCGGTGCGCATCCTGTTTCTCGACGTGGACGGCACGATGACCAACGGCGTCATCGGCTTCACGAAGGAAGGGGACTACCGCAGCTTCTGGGTGCGGGACGGCATCGCGCTCGAGTGGGCACGCTCGCTGGGCGTCCTGCCCGTCGCGATTTCGGGCCGGCATTCGCTCGCCGTCGAGGCGCGCATGCACGACCTCAAGCTCGAGCACCACCTCGGCGCGCGCGACAAGGTCGCGGTCGCCGAGAAGATCCTCGCGCGCGAGCAGGTTCGTTGGGACGAATGTGTCATGGTCGGCGACGACCTGCCGGACGTGCCGATGCTCCGGCGCGTCGGCTGGCCGATCGCGGTCGCCGACGCCTGCCCCGAAATCCTGCCGTACGCGAAGACGGTCACGAAGGCGCGCGCCGGCTTCGGCGCGGTGCGCGAAGTGGTCGAGACGGTGCTTCGCCACAACGGCGTGTGGGACGAAGTGCTTCGCCGCTACGAAGCCGGGGACCGGTGATGGCGAAGCGACCGCTCGACCTCGCGCGTGCCGTCGTCCGCACCGAAGCCGCCGCCGTGGCCGCGCTCGAAGCGCGCATCGGCCCCGAGTTCGAGCGCGCGGTCGAACTGCTCGCCGCCTGCCGCGGCAAGGTGATCGTGTCGGGAGTCGGCAAGTCCGGCCTCATCGGGCAGAAGCTCGCGGCGACGCTCACGAGCACCGGCACGCCCGCGGTGTTCCTCCACCCGAGCGACGCGATGCACGGCGATGCCGGACTCTTCGCCAAGGGCGAAGTGGCGCTGTTCATCTCGAAGAGCGGCGCGACGGAGGAACTCCTCGCGCTCATGCCGTATCTCGAGCGGCTCGACCTGCCGCTCGTCGCGATCGTGACGCAGCCGGGCTCCCCGCTCGCCGCGCGCGCGAACGCCGCGCTCGTGCTCGGTCCCGTGACCGAGGCCTGCCCGCTCGACCTCACGCCGACGACGAGCATCACGCTCACGCAGGTGATGGGGGACTGCCTCGCCGTCGCGCTCATGGAACAGCGCGGATTCGCGGCCGAGGACTTCCGGTTCCTGCATCCGGGCGGCGTGATCGGCCATGCGGCGGCGAGAAGGGTCGGCGAACTCATGCACGCCGGCGAGGGACTGCCTCGCGTGGGCGAGCAGGCGACGCTGCGCGAGGTCATGCTCGAGATCATGAACAAGCGTCTCGGCATCACGACGGTCGTGGACGCCTCGGGCGCGCTCGCCGGAGTCGTCACGGACGGCGACTTCAAGCGCATGCTCATGAAGCATCCCGATCCGTGGGACCTGAAGGCCTCGGACCTGCTCTCGCCACACCCGAGCACGATCGGCGCCGATGCGCTCGTGGCGAGCGCCGTGCGGGTGATGGAAGAGCGCCCCGAGGGGCCGATCACCGCGCTGGTCGTGGTGGACGACGGACGCCGCCCGCTCGGCGTGCTGCACCTGCACGACTGCCTGCGCGCGCGCTGAGGCGCGGCTACTTCCCCGAAAGAAACTCGAGCACGCGCCGGTTCACCAGTCCGGCTTCTCGAGCATCGCGCCGTGCGAGGCACCGGGCACGATCCACAGTTTCGCGCCGGGAATCGCGCGCGCGATGGACTCGGTGTGTTCGCGGCGGACGAGATCATGTTCACCCGCGCACACGAGCACGCGGGCGCGGATGCGCCCGAGGTCGGCCGCGGTCCAGTTCGGCTGCGTCCGCCACAGCGCGAGCACGCGCGTCATGGCCTCGGCGTAGCGCGAGGTGTCGGGCGCGAGCGCCATCCACGCCGCGCGCGTGCCGGGGCCGAGGCTGTCGGGTGTGGCCGTCGCCGCCCAGCGCTGGTCCGGCTCGTTCAGTCCACCCGGATCGAGATTGGCGCCGAACGTCACCAGCCGCCGGATGCGTTCCGGGTGGTGCATGGCGAGGTCCAGCCCGATGTTGCCGCCGTCGCTCCAGCCCATCACGTCCACCTGCCTCACCCCGAGATGGTCGAGCAGCGCGATCATGTCCTCGGCCATCGCGTGATAGGTGAGGGAGTCGTCGCGGCAGGTCGTACGGCCCTGGCAGCAGCAGTCCGGAACGATCAGCCGGTGCGAGCGCTCGAAGACGCCGACCTGGTGTTCGAACTGGCGGCCGTCGCCGGCGCCGCCGTGCAGCAGCAACAGCGGCGTGCCGGTGCCCCGGACTTCGTAGTAGGTCCGCAGCCCTCGGGCCTCGAATCGGGCGCTCCGGGGAGGAGCGGGCGACCCGGCCCCTCGCGCGGCCGCAAGTGGTGGGCCGAGCAAGGCGAGGGCGAGGGCGAGGGCGGGCGTGAGGGTGCGCAGAACGTGCATGCGCGGCAATCTCGCACGGGCCGTCGGCTCCTGCCAGCCGGCGGGCCCGCCGCACGGTTGGCGCTGTCCCACGGCCGGGCGAACTGCCTCCGAACCCGGCGCCGCCGGGAGGGCGTCCAACGGGGTGACGAATCGCCGACGCCGGAGGCATTCACTGGTCAAGAGAATGCTGCGGAAGCCCGATAAGTCCAAGTGTGCCCCGAGGATGTCCGTGGCACATGCCGTGCTTGCACACGCCGTGCCCGATTGCTAGCGTGCCTCGCGTGGCACGGAAGCCACAGTCACAGGCGCAGTTCACCCGACGGACCCCCCAGCCATGACCTTTCGCCCAGCCCTGAGAAGCCTTCTGGGCGCCGCCCTGCCCCTCGGCCTGCTGGCCGTGACGGCGTTGGGCTGCGCGCCCGGGCGGGAGAGGAGCGCGGTCGGGTCGCCCGCCGAAATGCCGGACCAGGAGGTCACGGACTTCGTGCTCACGGAGACCGACCAGGGCGCCCCGAAGTGGACGCTGCACTCCAAGTACGCGGCCACCTACACGTCGCGCAGCCTCGTCGTCGCCCGCGACGTCCGGGTCGACTTCTTCGACGAGAAGGGCGAGCGCTCCTCCGAGCTCACGGCGCGCGAGGGCGAGATCCAGCAGGACACGCGCGACATGACGGCGCGCGGCAACGTCGTGCTGACCACTTCCGAAGGCACGCGCATGACCACGCAGGAAATGCGCTTCAGCAACACCCAGCAGCTCATCACGAGCACGAAACTCGTACGCGTGGAGCGCGAGGGAAGCACGCTGGAGGGCGTCGGCTTCTCGAGCGACCCCGACCTGCGCCGGTTCGAGTTCAAGTCCCAGGTCGACGCCACGGTGCGCACGCGCAACGGCGCCATCCTCGAAACGCGGCGGAAGCCATGACCGTGCTGCCCGTCGGCGAAGACACCACCCGCGAAGCGACCGCGACCGAAGGCCTCGTGGCCGAGGGGCTGGTGCGCTACTACGGCAAGTGGCGGGTCGTGAGCGGCGTTTCGCTGCAGGTGAAGCGGGGCGAGGTCGTCGGGCTGCTCGGGCCCAACGGAGCGGGCAAGTCCACGACGTTCCACATGATCGTCGGGCTGCTCCACCCGAACGAAGGCCAGATCCGCCTCGACGGCAAGTCCATCACGGGTGAGCCCGTGTTCCGCCGCGCCCGGCTCGGGCTCGGCTATCTCGCGCAGGAGCCGAGCATCTTCCGGCGGCTCACCGTGCGCGAAAACGTCATGGCGGTGCTCGAGACGATGAAGCTGAGCGCGGCGGAGCGGAACGAGCGGCTGCACCAGTTGCTCGACGACCTCAATCTCGCGCACCTCGCGGACCGGCAGGCGACCAAGCTTTCGGGAGGCGAACGGCGACGCGTCGAGATCACGCGCGCGCTCGCGCGGCGGCCGTCGTTCATGCTGCTCGACGAGCCCTTCGTGGGCATCGACCCGATCGCGGTCGAAGAAATCCAGGAAATCATCCACCGGCTCCGCGATCGCGGACTGGGCGTGCTCATCACCGACCACAACGTGCGCGTCACGCTCAACACGACGGATCGCTCGTACATCATGTTCGACGGCCGCATCCAGCTGTCGGGCACGGCCGAGGAACTCGCTGGGAATCCGCTCGCGCGGCAGTACTATCTCGGCGAAGGCTTCACGCTCTAGGGACGGACCGCCATGGAAATGAAACACTCGCTCCACCTGACCCAGCGGCAGTCGCTCATCATGACGCCGCGTCTGCAGCAGGCGCTCAAGCTGCTGCAGGTGCCGACGCTCGAGCTGCAGCAGCTCCTCAAGCAGGAGGTGCTGCAGAACCCGCTGCTCGAGGAAGTGGACGAAGTGGTCGACCAGGAGGATCTCGCGCGCGAGGATTCGCCCGAGGAGCAGGCGAACCAGGAAGCCGACGATCCCGCCGAGGAAGACTCGATCGACTGGAACGAGTACCTGTCCGACGGCACGCTGGACCGCACCTTCGTGCCCCAGAGCGAGACGAGCATCGAATTCCTCGAGAAGGTGCCGGTGACGCGCACGACGCTCGCCGAGAGCCTGCTCGAGCAGCTGCACTTCCTGAACCTGCCCGAATCCCAGATGCGGATCGCGGAGTTCCTCGTCTGCTCGCTCGACGACCGCGGCTGGGTCGTGACCCCGATGGAAGAGATCGTGGACTCGCTCCAGGTGCCGCAGGACGAGATCGAGAAGGCGCTGCTCGTCGTGCAGGCGCTCGAGCCCGCCGGCGTCGGCGCCCGCGACCTGCGCGAGTGCCTGCTCATCCAGCTCGACGCGCGCGGCGACCGCGACACGATGCCGTGGCAGCTCATCCACGACCACTTCGACCACCTCGTGAACCGGCGCTTCCCCGAAATCGCCCGCCTGCTGAAGGTTTCGGGCGAGGACGTGCAGGCCGCCGCCGACGAGATCGCGACGCTGAACCCGCGTCCGGGGACGTCGGTTTCGGCCGACGACCCGAAGTACGTGACGCCCGACCTGATCGTCGAGCGCGTGGACGAGGAGTACGTGGTCATGCTGAACGACCGCAACGTCCCGCGCCTGCGCATCTCTTCGGCCTACGAGAGCGTGATCAAGGAGAAGAAGAAGGCCGACGCGAGCACCGAGGAGAAGCAGACCCGCGAGTTCATCCAGGGCAAGCTCAACGCCGCGAAGTGGCTCATCTCCACGATCGAGCAGCGCCGCCGCACCATGATCAAGGTCATGAACTGCATCGTGCGCGAGCAGCGCGAGTTCTTCGACAAGGGCATCGCCTTCCTGCGCCCCCTGACGCTCGCGGCGGTGGCGCGTCAGATCGACATGCACGAGTCCACGGTCAGCCGCGTCTGCAGCGGCAAGTACGTGCAGACCCCGCGCGGCGTGTTCGAGCTGAAGTTCTTCTTCTCGAGCGGTCTCGAGACGGACGACGGCGAGGACGTGTCGGCGCGGACCGCCAAGAACATCATCAAGACGCTCATCGACGAGGAGGACAAGAAGGAACCTCTGTCCGACCAGCGCATCGCGGAGCTCCTTCACGAGAAGGGGCTGCACATCGCCCGCCGGACGGTGGCGAAGTATCGCGAGCAGCTCAACATCCTGCCGGCCCGTTTCCGCCGGCGGGTCGCCTGATCACCCGCATCGTCCCTCACGCAGTCGCGTAGCGAGGAGGAGCACCGTGCAGATCAGCATCACCGCTCGTCAGTGCGAAGTCTCTTCGGGCGTCCGTCAGTTCGCCCAGCAGCGCATCGAGAAACTCGAGAAGTACGCCTCCGACATCCACGGCGTGCACGTGATCGTCACGAAGGAACACGGTGACCACGTGGCCGAAATTTCCCTCCGCCTGAACGGCACCGAGCTCGTGACGAAGCAGGAAGCGGGGGAGCCCGGCGCCGCGATCGAGCTCGCCGCCGATCGCATGGAGGAGCAGCTGCGCCGCCACAAGGACAAGCGCACGGAGCACAAGCACCGCGGCGCGAAGGCCCCGGCGGCCGACGGCGCCGCCACCGACGACGATCTCGACGAGGACCTCGACTGACGTGAAGACTCTCGGCGTCGCCCGGCTCTACGAGGACCAGCGCGAGGACCTGCAGCTCGACCTGCTCACCGAGTCGCTCGCCTCGAAGCGTGAAATCACGGTCAGCGACATCAATCGTCCCGGCATGGCCCTCATGGGCTTCGTGGAGAACTTCCTGCCGGAACGCATCCAGATCCTCGCGCAGACCGAACTGACCTATCTCGCCACGCTCAGCCCGGACGGGGTGCGCGAATCCATCGACCGCCTGTTCCGCTTCACGATGCCGCTCATCGTGGTGTGCAAGGGGCTAGAGGTGCCGCCCTACCTGGTGCAGCGCGCGAACGAGAGTGGCGTTCCCGTGCTGCGCACCCCGCAGAGCACGACGCCTTTCATCCATTCGCTGACCAGCTACCTCGATCACATGTTCGCGCCCACGGTGAGCGTGCACGGCTCGCTCGTGGACGTGTACGGCTGCGGGCTGCTGTTCACGGGACGCAGCGCCATCGGCAAGTCGGAAACCGCGCTCGACCTGGTCGAGCGCGGCCACCGGCTCGTCGCGGACGACATCGTCACGATCACGCGCCGCCACGGCGACGTGCTGACCGGGACGGGCAACCAGCTCCTGCGGCACCACATGGAGATCCGCGGGCTGGGCATCATCGACATCCAGTCCATCTTCGGGATCCGCTCGATCCGCCTGCAGAAGCGCGTCGAAGTCGAAGTGAACCTGCGCGAATGGTCGGACGAGGAGGAATACGAGCGCGTCGGCATCGACGAGAAGAAGACCACGATCCTCGGGGTCGAGATCCCGCTCGTGCAGGTTCCCATCACGCCGGGCAAGAACATCACCGTCATCGCCGAGGTCATCGCGCTGCACTACCTCGTCAAGGTGTACGGCGGCTTCTCGCCCGCGGAGAAGCTCAACCAGCACATGCTCGAAGTCATGAAGCGCAAGAGCGCCGCCCGCGCCTGGGTGCGGGAGGACACGGAGTGAGCGCCGGCACGCAGGGTTCCGCCGGAGGATCCCCGGACACGACCACGGTGCCCGCGCTGCTCGTCATGCACGCGGACCTCGCCGCGGCGCTGCTGCACGCCGCGGCCGCCGTGTACGGGCCGATCGAGGGCATCGAGGTGCTGTCGAACTCGGGCCTCTCTCGCGAGACGCTCGAGGCGCGCATCGCCGACCAGGTCGGGCACTGGCGCCACGGCGGGCTCGTGCTCACGGACTTCTGGGGCGGCTCCTGCCACACGTGCGGTCTCAAGGCCACGCGCGGCCGCGGCGAGATACTCCTGCTCACGGGAGTGAACCTGCCCGTGCTGCTCGACTACCTGCACAACCGCGACCGCTACTCGGTCGCGGAACTCGCCGAGCGCCTGCAGACGAAGGGACGCGAGAGCATCCGCGCCCAGCGCTGCTCCGAATCATGAGCTGGGTCCTGCACCGGCTGGACGACCGGCTCATCCACGGACAGGTGCTCGTGGCGTGGGGGCAGCGCCTGTCCCCGCAGCGCATCGTGATCGTGGACGACGCCGTCGCCGCGAGCGATTGGGAGCGCCAGCTCTATCAGGACGCCGCGCCCGGCATCGAAGTCCGCGTGCTCGGTGTCGCGGAGGCCGTGGCCGTGTACGCCGCCGAGGCCACCGCGCCCGGCGCCGCTTTCCTGCTGCTGCGCGACCTGCCGACGGCCCTGCGGCTCGTCGAGGCGGGCGCGGAGATCGCCGCCTTCAACGTGGGCGGGCTGCATCACGCCCCGGGGAAGGACAAGGTCGCCGAGTACGTCTACCTCGACGATTCCGATCGCGCCGCCGCGCGCGCGCTGCACGCGCGCCACATCGGGCTCGACGTGCAGGACGTGCCCGCGAGCCGGGCCGTGCCGCTGTCCTCGCTCGAGCCGCTGGCGTGAACACGAACGTCGCGTTCGTCGTCACCGTCCTGCTGGGCGGCGTGGCCGCGCTGGACGCGACCCCGGTCGCGCAGACGCTGTTGTCGCAGCCCCTCGTGACCGCCGCGATCCTCGGCTGGGTCTGGAACGACTGGCACACGGCGCTCGCCGTCGGGGTGGTGCTGCAGCTGCTCGCCGCGAGCACGCTGCCCGTGGGCTCGCGCACGCCCGAAGACTACGCCGTGGGCGGCGTGGCCGGCACCGGCGTGGCCCTCGCGCTGTCGCACGGCGTCAGCATGCAGCCGTGGCGCGACGCGGCACAGCTGGCCGGAGTCATGGTGGGCATGATCGCCGCGACGGCCGGCGTGCCGCTCATCCGCTGGCAGCGGCGCCGCAACGAGGGCCTGAGCCGCTGGTGCGAGAGTGAACTGCGCGCCGGCAACGAGTCCGCGCTCGGGCAGGCGCACGCCGCCGGGGTGGCGCTCGCCTTCGCCGTCGGTGTGGCGTCCGTGGCGCTCTGGCTCGCCGCCGGTACGATCGGCCTGCGCGGCGTCGTCGAGCACGAATCGCTGCGGCTCTCGCGCGCCTGGACCGTGTTGCAGCCGCTCTGGCTCGGTTTCGCGCTCGCCCAGCTGCTGAACGCGTTCGTGCAGCGCCGCCTCACGCGCGCCGCGATCTTCGGCGCGTCCATGATCGGGGCGTGGCTCACGCTCGTGATGGGGATGCCCTGATGAGTGCGCCGATCCGATCCCAGTTCTGGAAGGTGGCGCTGCGCGCCAACCTGCTGCAGGCGACGTGGAACTTCGAGCGCCAGCAGGGCGTGGGCTGGGCGTACGCGCTGCAGCCCGTGCTCGAGCGGCTCTATCCCGACGCGGCCACGCGCCGCGAGCGGCTCGCCGAGCACACCGCGTACTTCAACACGCAGCCGACGCTGGCGTCGCTCGCGCTCGGCGCGGCAGCCAGGCTCGAGGAGGCGCGCGCCGAGGGCACGGGGCCCGACGCGGCCGGCATGGCGCGCGTGAAGGCGGCGCTGGGCTCGACGCTCGCGGCGCTCGGCGACCGGCTCTTCTGGTTCACGCTCCGGCCGTTCGCGGCCGTGTGCGGGGTGCTCGTGGCGCTCGCGCGCCCCGAGTC
>JBGANH010000066.1:0-16554 GCA_044222365.1 Candidatus Eiseniibacteriota bacterium | reverse complement strand
CCCTCGGTGACGCCGATCCACGCGAGCCGGCCGAGGATCTTGCTCGACACGGACGCCTTCGTGCGCGCGACGACGTAGCCGTTCGCGGTGATGCCGTCGCCGGACGCGCTGCCGCCGCCCGTCGCCTCGGCGAGCCCGACGGTCACCGCGGGAGCGCTCTTCGTGAGCTTGGGCAGGAGGAGGAAGGCGACGACGCCGAGCGCGGCCACGATGGCCACGATCGCGCCGAGCGGCATGCCGGAGCGGCCGGAGGGAGGAGTCGAACGATCGATCTTGAGCGCGGAGAGATCACTGGGCGGCGTCATGTGCGTCCCGGGGAAGGCGTGGAATGGGGCAAAGTCCGGGCGGATGATTGCGACCGCGCTCGCGGGGGTCAAGCTCCGCCCGGCGAAAGGCCCCGGGGACCGGACGAGTGGTCGATTCGGGGTGACCTGGGACCCGGAACTGCGGGCGAACGGCGCCGCCGGCGGTGCTCCGCCGCTCGTGAGCCGGGCATTCCCCGTCCGGCATGACGTCGGTCATGCCCGTGGGTGCGGCCGAGGCGTACATTTCGCGTGACGCGGCCCTTGTTGCCGAGGCACTGTTCCCGCCGAGGATCGACACCGCGCGACGGCACCCGACATCACCCATTCCGCGAAAAGGGAAGGATCCCGTGAAGCTGCCCACCGTGCTGGCCGCATCCGTCGGCATGCTGCTGGGACTCGGCGCGTACACGTTCCAGTTCGCACAGGGGTTCTCGTATTTCAGCAACGACCCCGAAGCGTGCGCGAACTGCCACGCGATGCGCGACCACCTCGATTCCTGGCGCAAGTCGCCCCACCACACGCGCGCCTCGTGCAACGACTGCCACACGCCGCACGATCCCGTCGGCAAGCTCGTCACGAAGGCTCAGAACGGCTGGAACCACTCTTCCAAGTTCACCCTGCAGAACTATCCCGAACCCATCCGGATCACCGCTCTCAACGCGCAACGGCTCGAGCACAACTGCCTGGGCTGCCACGAAGAGATGGTGAGCGAGATCTTTCCCGGCGGCGCGAAGCACGCCGGGGGCGACCTGCATTGCGTGCATTGCCACGCCGGAGTGGGCCACGGGCCACGGAGATAAGCCATGTCCTCGAAACCGAACTACGTCGGACTCGTCGCGATCGTCGCCGTGCTCACGTTCGGGGTGACCGCGCTGCTGATGAACGTGCTGCAGCGGAAGACCGAAGCGAAGCAGACCCGCTTCGAGCTCGTGAAGCTCGACGAGGAAACCACCGATCCGGCCGTGTGGGGGCGCAACTTCCCGCGCCAGTACGACGGGTACAAGCGCACGGTGGACACCGAGCGCACGCGCTTCGGCGGCAGTGAGGCCTTCTCGAAGCTCGAGGCCGATCCGCACCTGAAGCGCATTTTCGCGGGCTACGCGTTCGCGCTCGAGTTCAACGAGGAGCGCGGCCACGCCTACACCCTGTCGGACCAGGACAGCACGCGGCGCGTGCTCGAACGGCCGCAGCCGGGCTCGTGCCTGCACTGCCACGCGTCCATCATTCCGGCGTACCGCAAGGCGGGCGACGGCGACGTGATGGCGGGGTTCGAGAAGGTGAGCGCGATGAAGTGGGCCGACGCGCGCAAGCTCGTCCAGCATCCGGTCGCCTGCATCGACTGCCACGACCCGGAGACCATGGCGCTGCGCGTGACGCGGCCCGGCTTCCTCCGGGGGATCGCGGCGTACAAGGCGTCGCTCGGTGTCGCGAACTACGATCCGAACAAGATGGCGACCCGGCAGGAGATGCGCAGCTACGTCTGTGGGCAGTGCCACGTCGAGTACTACTTCCGCAAACCCGACAAGGTGGTCACGTACCCGTGGGCGAAGGGCCTCAAGGTCGAGCAGATCGAGGCGTATTACGACAGCGTCGGCTTCCACGACTGGAAGCACGCCGAGACCGGCGGCCCGGCGCTCAAGGCGCAGCATCCCGAGTTCGAGATGTGGTCGCAGGGCGTGCACGCGCGCAGCAACGTGGCGTGCGCGGACTGCCACATGCCGTACAAGCGCGAGGGCGCGATCAAGGTGAGCGATCACCACATCCGCAGTCCGCTGCTCAACATCGAGCGGGCGTGCCTCACCTGCCATCCGTTCAGCGCGGACGAGATGCGCTCGCGCGCGGAGTTGATCCAGGAGCGCAACCAGAAGCTGCTCACGCGCGCGGAGGAGGCGCTCACGCAGTTCTACGACCGCGCGAAGGCGCTGCGTGAGGCCGGCGCCGACAGCCTCGCGTTCGAGAAGGCCGGAGTGTATGCGCTCGCGAAGAAGGCGCAATGGCGCGTGGACTTCGTGAATGCCGAGAACTCGATGGGCTTCCATGCCCCGCAGGAAGCGGCTCGCATCCTCGGCGAGGCGATCGACTACGCGCGCCAGGCGGAGCTGGCGGCGACGAAGATGGCGCCCGCGCCGACCGCGGTGCGCTGAGCGTCCGCCGCGGGACGGGCTTCCACGGCCGGGCCGGGGTTCCTTGCCCCGGTCCGGCCGCATTGCCTATCCTGTCGCGCGTTCGTAGTGCCGCGCTGCTACCCAGCTCGCCGCCCGGCCCAAGGCCGAGCCCTACCCGGAGGAAGTCATGCCGTTCGTGATCGCCGAGCCCTGTGTCGGGGTGAAGGACAAGTCCTGCGTCGAAGTCTGCCCCGTGAACTGCATCTACGAGGGCGAGGACCAGTTCTACATCCATCCCGACGAGTGCATCGACTGCCAGGCGTGCGAAGCGGCGTGCCCGGTGCAGGCGATCTTCCCGGACAACGGCGTGCCCGAGAAGTGGGCGAGCTTCACGGCCAAGAACCGCGCGTTCTTCGCGAAGTAGTCCGCGGCGCCCGACGCCCGGACGATTCGGCAAGGCGGCGCGTGACGCGCCGCCTTCCGTGTTTCGAGGAGCCCCGATGACCACGACCGCGTGTCCGAGCCGCGAGGAAGCGCTCGCGCTGCTGCACGAGTGGATCGAAAACCCCGCGCTGCGCAAGCACTGCCTGTGCGTCGAGGCCGCGATGCGAGCGCATGCCGTGCGCGCCGGCGAGGACCCCGACCGCTGGGGCGTCACCGGGCTCATCCACGACTTCGACTGGGAGCGCCACCCCGACCTCGAGCGGCACCCCGTCGCCGGCGTCGCGGTGCTGCGCGAGAAGGGCTGGCCCGAGGACGTCTGCACCGCGGTGCTCGGTCATGCGACGCACACCGGCGTCGCGCGCGAGACGCTCATGGCGAAGACGCTGTTCGCGGTGGACGAGCTGTGCGGCTTCATCGTCGCGTGCTCGCTCGTGCTGCCCGACAGGTCGGTCGCGGCGCTCGAGGCGAAGTCCGTGAAGAAGAAGCTCGGCCGCGCGGACTTCGCGCGCAACGTGAGCCGCGAGGACATCCTGCAGGGCGCCGCCGAGCTCGGCGTCGACCTCGACGAACACGTCGCCTTCACACTGGACGCGCTGAAAGCGACGCGCGAGGAGATCGGATTGTGAGCGCGATTTCGAACCTGATCGGCGGTCCCGTGACGGCCGAGACGATCGAGAGCTGGCACGAGTTCTACCTCATGGCCGGCACCGCAGCGGTCACGCTCGTGGGCCTGCTGTTCGTGGCGCTGTCGTTCCATCTCGAGGCGATGCTGCACGAGAAGCGGTCGCACCTGCTGGCCGCGGCGCGGCTCGCGTTCATGAACTTCATCTTCGTGCTCATGCTGAGCCTGTTCTTCCTCGTGCCGGGCACCGAGACGCTGCTCGTCGGCATCGCCACGATCGTGCTGTCGGTCGTGAGCCTGGGCGGCGTGCTGTGGGACGGCCTGCGCAGCCGCGTGAAGGGCAAGGCGACGGGCCACGAGGCGTTCCTGCGCCGGCGCTACGTGGTGTCGGGCTTCTTCATGGGGCTCGCGATCATGACCGCGTACGGTCTCATCACGTCACCGGCCCGCTCGCATCTCTACCGGCTGGTGCCCGTCGTCTGCGCGATGCTCGCGAACGGCGCCGGCATGTCGTGGGACCTGCTCGTGCAGGTCGGCCGCATGCGCCGCGCGGCCGAGCAAGAGGACACGGCGAAGTGAGCGCGAACGCCTCGCCTGGCGCGCGCGTGCTGAAGCTGTGGCGGCAGTGCTCCGGCCTGCCGTTCGGTCGCGAGCTGTTCATGCTCGCGTTCGGCTCGATGGTGCCGTACTCGGGCGCGCTCGGCGCGCGCGTCGAGTCGCTCGAGCCCGGCCGCGTGATCGTGCGCCTGCGCGACCGCCGCGGCGTGCGCAATCACCTGAACAGCATCCACGCGCTCGCGCTCGGCAATCTGGGCGAACTCGCGAGCGGGCTCGCGATGACCACCGCGTTGCCCGGCGGCATCCGCAGCATCGTGACCGGGCTGCACATCGACTTCCGCAAGAAGGCGCGCGGGCTGCTGACCGCCGAGAGCCGCGTGACCGTGCCCGCGGTGACCGGCGACGACGTCGAGCACGACGTGACCGCCGAGATCCGCGACGAGGCGAACGAGATCGTCGCCGTGATCACCGTGCGCTGGCGGCTCGGCCTGGTGCCCGCGTCGTGAGCGCGAGCGCGCTCGACACGCCGCTCACGCGGCACGCGCGCATCGAGGTGCCGCTCATCGGCGGCGCGATGTACCCGTGCGGCAACCCCGAGCTGGTCGCGGCGGTCTCCGAAGCCGGCGGCATCGGCATCGTGCAGCCCGTGTCGCTGACCTACGTGTCGCGCGAGTTCCGCTCGACACGCCGCTCACGCGGCACGCGCGCATCGAGGTGCCGCTCATCGGCGGCGCGATGTACCCGTGCGGCAACCCCGAGCTGGTCGCGGCGGTCTCCGAAGCCGGCGGCATCGGCATCGTGCAGCCCGTGTCGCTGACCTACGTGCACAAGCGCGAGTTCCGCGAAGGCCTGAAGTACATCCGCTCGCTCACGAGCAAGCCGATCGGCATGAACGCGCTGATCGAGAAGTCGTCGGCCGAGTACATGAAGCGCATGGAGCAGTGGGTGGACGTCGCGCTCGAAGAGGGCGTGCGGTTCTTCGTCACCTCGCTCGGCAATCCGCGCTGGGTCGCGGACAAGGCGCACGCGGTCGGTGGCGTGGTCTACCACGACGTGACCGAGGGCAAGTGGGCGGCGAAGGCCGTGCAGGGCGGCGTGGACGGACTGATCGCGGTCAACCGCCGCGCGGGCGGGCACGCCGGCGCGCGCGGCATGGAAGAGCTGCTCGCCGAACTGCAGCCGTTCGGGCTGCCGGTCGTGTGCGCGGGCGGCATCGGTGACGGCGCGGGCTTCGCCGCGGCGCTGAAGCTCGGCTACGCCGGGGTGCAGATGGGCACGCGCTTCATCGCGACGCCCGAGTGCAACGCGAGCGAGGCGTACAAGCGCGCGATCGTCGCGGCGTCGGAGGACGACGTCGTGCTGTCCGAGCGCATCACGGGCGTGCCCGTGGCGGTGCTGAACACGCCGTGGGTGAAGCGCGCGGGCACGAAGGTGAACGCGTTCGAGCGCTGGATGCTCAAGGGCCCGCGCACGAAGCACTGGATGCGCACGTGGTTCACGCTGCGCTCCGTGTGGCTCATGAAGCGCGACGCCTACGATCCGCGCGAAGGGCGCGACGTGTGGCAGGCGGGCAAGAGCGTGGCGGCGATTCGCGCGATTGAGCCCGTCGCGGACATCGTGCGCGAGTGCCGGGAGGCCGCCGCCCGCGGTTGACGGCCGTTCGGCCGCGCGTGCGCCCGCGTTCGTCGGTCGTTGAGCCGCGAACGGCGCGCGCCGGCCCGTTCTCGGCATCGGCCGCCAACCTTTCCGGCTCCCGCGTGTATGGTGCGCGACGCTTTCCATCCTCCGGCTCCGCGCGCCGCCACCGGCCGCGCTCACGGCCGCCGTCCCCGAACCGTGGAATCCCCTCGCCATGCGCCGCCTGATCGTCCTGTCGCTCGTGCTTTCGTCGTTCGCCGCGTCTCCGTCCCCGGGCGCCGAGCGCCCCTCCGTGCCCGCCACGCGGATCGCGGGCAAGCTCCACGTGGACGGCCGGCTCGACGACGCCGCGTGGGCGGCCGCTCCCGCGATCGAGGCGTTCCGGCTCGCCGGCGCGCGCGAGGGCCAGATCCCGGCCGAGAGCACGCTCGTGAAGGTGGTGTACGACGACGATCGCATCGTGTTCGGCATCTGGTGCAGCGCGCGGCGCCCGCTCCGCGCGAGCCTCACGCCGCGCGACCGCATCACGGACGGCGACCACATCTCGATGCACCTCGACACCGACGGCGACGGCCAGCGCGCGTACATCTTCGGAGTGAATCCCTACGGCGTGCAGCTGGACGGCGTGCTGACGGGCGACCCCGACTTCAAGTGGGACGCCGTGTGGGAGGCCGAAGCGCAGCGCGGCGACGGCGCGTGGACCGCCGAGTTCGCGGTCCCCTTCCGCGCGATGCGGCTGCCGACGCACGCGACGCGGCCGTGGCGCCTGTGGATCCGGCGCGAGGTCTCGGCGTGGAACGAAGTGGCGTCGTGGCCGCTGCTGGTCGAGAGCCAGGCCGGCGGCGTGATGCTGCAGGCCGCCGACCTGACCGGTCTGGACGGGGTGACCGGTGGCAAGAACCTGACGGTCGAGCCGTACGTGTTCGGCGCGCTGCTCGGCACGCGCGTGTTCGACGGCGACGGCGTCGCGCCGTCGTGGTCGCACGGCGAAGCGGACGACGCGGGGCTCGACGTGCAGGCTTCCGCCACGCCGTCACTCGCGCTCAACGCCACGATCAATCCCGACTTCAGCCAGCTCGAGGCGGACCGGCTGCAGATCGGCGCGAACCGGCGCTTCCCGCTCTCGTACCCGGAGAAGCGTCCGTTCTTCCTCGAGGGCGGCGAGGTGTTCCAGACGCCGCTCAGCCTCGTCTACTCGCGCCGCATGAGCGACCCGGACTGGGGCCTCAAGCTGACCGGCCGCATCGGTGGCGTGCGCACCGGCACGCTGGTCGTGCGCGACGCCGGCGGCGCGTCGCTCGCGGGCGTGGGCGCGGGCCCGTGGGGACTTTCGCAGCGCGGCACCTGGGTGCTCACGCGCGAGACGCTGCCGTACGGCAATGGTCAGGGCGTGGGACTGCTCTTCGCCGGTCACGTGCAGGACGCCGAGGACTCCGCGGCGGGCGGCACGAGCACGAGCAATGCGGTCCTGGGGGTCGACGTGCAGGGCCGCTTCTCCGACCACTGGAGCTACGAGTCCCAGGCGGTTCGCTCGGAGTCGCGATTCGACGTGGACGACGGAGCGGGCGGCCTGCGCCGCGAGTCGCCGGGCGGCACGTTGTGGGTGACGCGGCTGGACCACAGCAGCCGGCGCGCGCACGTGGGTTTCGGTTACCGGCACGTGGGCGAGGGCTACCGCAACGAGATCGGCACCGAGGACCGCATCGGCGTGGACTACCGGCGCGTGAGCGGCCAGCTGAACTTCTATCCCGAGGCGAGCCCGTTCCAGCGTCTGTCGTGGACGCAGATGTGCATGCTGATCCACGACCGCACGGGACGGTTGGACTACGCCGAGTTCACGCCGGGTATCGACTGGGCGCTGCGCAGCAACCAGTTCGTGTGGACGGGCATGCAGTTCATGCGCGAGCACTGGCTGTCGCGCGACTACGACACACCGCGCTTCCACGTGTACTACGAGAACAACGTCTGGCGCGCGGTGAGCTTCTCGGGCGACTTCGACGCGGGCACCGGCGTCTGGTACGGCGGCGACGACGCTTCGTCGTACTCCGTATGGCAGGAGACGTACGACCTGAACGCGACCGTGCGTCCCACGTCGTGGATCACCGTGGAGGCCACCGCGAACCACCTGCGGCTCGCGGACCACGCCGGCGACGCGTCGCTCCTGAGCGTGTGGCTCGTGGGCGCCAAGACCACCGCGCAGTTCACGCGGCGCCTGTCGGTGCGGTTCTACCCGCAGTACGACAGCGACTCTCGCCACATGGTGCTCAACGCTCTCGCGGGCTACGTGCTGCACCCGGGCACGGTGCTCTACGTGGGCGTGAACAGCGGTTGGGACGACGTGCAGCGCCGCGAGCACCTGACCTCGCGCCAGGTGTTCGCGAAGGCGTCCTACCGCTTCCAGCGGTGAGGGCGCTTCACGCCCCCGCGGCGGCCGCCCGCGCGGCTTCGCTGCTGCCCGTGCGGTAGCGCGACGGTGGCCCGGTCTCGCCGGCGCGGCCGTTGAGCGCGTCGTCGCGGTTGCGGCTCGGCGCACCCTCGTGGCGCGCGTCGCCGCCGAAGCCCCACGCGCGCTCGACCACCAGCGTGAGCGCGCCGAGCGAATCGTCCACGCGACCCTCGGCGCGCACGATCTCCGCGCGCATCGCCGGGCCGAAGCGCGGATAGTCGCGCGGGAACAGCACGCACTCGGCGAGCCCGGACTCGTCGGCGAGCGTGGTGAAGAGCACGTGCCCGCCGGCCTTCGACTCCACGCGGCGCGACGCGCACGGGATGCCGACGACGCTCACGCGCCGTCCGACGTGGCGCTCGAGCGACGACGCGCGCGAGCGCGAACTCCGCGAGTTCGGGCAGCGCCTCGCCGCCGGGCTTCGGCGCCGCCGCGGCGCCCGCGAGGGTGTGGCCGTCGGCGAGCGACAGCGCGGGCGGCGGCGTGGAACGCGCCGAGCGCAGCGACTGGCCCGCGCGCGCCGCCAGCGCCACGCCGATGCGGGCCTCGAGCAGGAGCGCGGCGCGCGCGCGTCGGGTCCAGTCGCAGGCGCCCGCGAGCACCAGCGCTTCGAGCTCGGGCGGCGTCGCCCGCACGCGGTCCATGAAATCGGCGAACGACACGAACGGTCCCGCCGTCGCGCGCGTGGCGAGCAGCCGCTCGCCGGTCGCATGCGACAGCCCGGTCACGCGGTGCAGCCCGACACGCACGGTGCCGCCGGAGCCGGCGAGCGAGCCCGGCGCGAGCGTCGAGTCCCAGCCACTTTCCTGCGTGCACGGCGGCGCGAACGTCACGCCGTGACGGCGCAGGTCCTCGACGTGCACCCAGGCGGGATACATGCCCGCGTGATGGTTGAGCACGCCCGCGCCCCACGCGGCGGGGAAGTGCGTCTTGAAGTACGCCGCCTGCCAGCCGAGCTTGCCGTAGCCCGCCGCGTGCGCCTTGCAGAACGCGTAGCCCGCGAAGCGCGTGAGGTCGCGCCACACCGCGCGCGCCGACGGTTCGTCCACGCCCGTGCGCATGGCCTGCGCGAGGAAGCCGCGTTCGAGGAAGCGGAACTCCTCGTCGTCGCGCGAACCCGCGATGGCGCGGCGCAGCGTCTCGCCCTCGGCGAGCGGCAGGCCGCACAACGCGGCGGCGACGCGCATGACGTCTTCCTCGTACAGCATGATGCCGTGCGTCTCGGCGAGCGTGGCGCGCAGGCGCTCGTGCGGGTACGCGATCGGCTCGAGCCCGCGCGCGCGGCGGCAGAACGCCTCCTTCATGCCCGACTCGGCCGGTCCCGGGCGCACGAGCGCGACCGCGGCGACCGTGTCGTCGAGCGTGCGCGCGCGCAGCATGCGCAGCAGGTGGCGCATGGCGGGCGACTCGAGCTGGAAGCAGTGCAGCGTGTCGCCGGTCGTGACGGTGTGCGCCGTGGGGGCGTCGTCTTCGGCGATCGTGTCGGGATCGGGCGGCGGCTCGGCGCCCGCGACGCCCTCGCGCGCCGCACGGCTCGCGAGCGTCACGCATTCGCCGATCGTCGTGATCGCGCGATTGCCCAGCAGGTCCATCTTCACGAGCCCGATCGCCTCGACCGCGCGCATCTCGAACTGCGAGACCACGACGCCCTTCGCCGCGCGTTCGAGCGGCAGGTAGTGCGTGAGCTCACGGTCGGCGATCACGAGCCCGCCGCAGTGGATGCCCAGATGGCGCGGCGCGCCGGACAGCGTGGCGGCGAGGCGCAACGCTTCGGCGATGCGCGACTCGCGGAACTCGTCGGCGTTGCCCGCGTGCAGCGTCTTCTCGAGCGCCGACGGATCGGGCAGCGCGCCGCGCGGAATGCGGCGCGCGAGCGCGTTGACGCGCGGCAGCGGCACGCCGAGCGCCTTGGCCGCCTCGCGGAACGCCGAGCGCGGGCCCATGGTCGCGTGCGTCGAGATCATCGCGACGCGATCGTGACCGTACGTGTCGTACACGTGCGCGATCACTTCGTCGCGCCGCCGCCAGCACAGGTCCACGTCGAGGTCGGGGCAGTCGCGCCGCTGCGGGTGCAGGAAGCGCTCGAAGCACAGTCCGTAGCGCAGCGGGTCCACGCTCGTCACGCCGAGCAGGTACGACACGATCGAACTGGCGCCCGAGCCGCGCCCGACGCTCGGGATGCCGCGCGAGCTCGCGAACGCGACGATGTTCGCGACGAGCAGGAAGTAGCCGGTGAAGCCCATGCGCGAGATGAGCGCCAATTCACTTTCCATTCGCAGGAGCGCTGCCCTCCGGGCAGCCGGAGTCGGGTACCGCCTCCCGATGCCGGCCAGCGTGGCGGCGCGCAGCGCGCCGTCCTCGGTGACGCCCTCGGGGAGCGGGGCGCTGGGCAGGATGGGCACGCCCATCGGGATCTCGCAGCGGCAGCGCCGCACGAGCGCCGAGTTGTTCGCGAGCAGCGTTTCGGCCGCGTCGGCGCAGCCGCCGCCCGCGCACATCGCGCGCACGCGGCGCTCCCACTCGGCGGGCGAGGCGAGCCAGGCCAGCGGGTCGCAGAACGAGCCGGGCGGCATGCGCTCGATCAGCTCGCCGGCGGCCGCGGTCACCGCGACGCGATGCGCCTCGTGATCACCGGGATCGCGCAGCATCACGTCGCCCGTCGCCACCGCCGGCACGCCGAGCTTCCACGCCGCGCCGAGCCGTTCGCGCAGCGCCGCGCGCTCGCGCGGCAGCCCGCGCACGCCGAGCCACAGCCCGCCGCGGTGCGTGAGCGCACGCGCGTGCTCGGCCTCGGCGGGAATCGCCGGCGGCACGCCCGCGGCGACCAGCGCCGCGGCGAGCGCGGGCGATTCGACGATCACGTGCAGCCCGGCGTGGCTCGCACCGATCGCACGCACGAGGTCGAACGAGCCGTCGAGCCGGCGCGCGGTGAGCAGCGCGCACAGCGTGGCCCAGCCGCGCCGGTCCACCGGCAGCAGCAGCGCCGCCGTGCGTCCGTGCGTGAGTTCGGCGCCGGGCAGCGCCTGCAGGCCCGACTTCGCCGCGTGCTGCAGGAAGCGCACGGCGAGGTAGAGGTTGTCGCGGTCGGTGAGCGCGAGCGCGCCACAGCCCAGTTCGAGCGCGCGGTCCACGAGCTGCTCGGGACTCGCCGTCCCGGCCAGCAACGTGCCGTGCGACCGCACGCGGAGCGGAGTGAAGGGAGGGATCGCGGGCTCCGCGGTCACTTCGTCAACGAAGACGTTCTCAGCACGAACCCGTATCGGTCGTGCTCGAGCCCGTCGGAGAGGTGCAGCGCGCGGCCCGAGACGACCGCGCCGTGGCCGTAGCTGTCGCGCACGTCGTCGAGCGCGGCGCACAGCGCGGCGCGGCGCCCGGCCTCGGGTTCGTCGAACAGCGCGCCCTGTTCGGCCGCGTCGCGCACGAAGCCCGACAGCGTCACGCCGATCGCGTGCAGCGACACGCGCCGCGTGAACAGCCGCCCGAGCAGCTCGAGTGCGAGCGCCATGAGCACCGGATCCACCGCGCTCGGCGCGCGCAGCGTGCGCGACTGTTCGGCCGACTCGCCGTCGGAGTAACGCAGCCGCACGCTCACCGTGCGCGCGGTCAGTCCCAGCTCGCGCGTCGCGCGGCAGGCGCGGCCCACGAGGTATTCGAGCATGCCCTCGACCTGCGCGGGCTCGGCGGTGTCGCGGTGGAACGACGTCTCGCGCGAAATCGTGACCGGGATCTCGCGCGCCACGACCGGCGCCGTGTCGCGCCCGCGGCAGCGCTCGTACAGCAGCCGCCCCGGCGCGCCGAACAGCGCTTCGAGCGCCGCCGCGGAGAACGGCCGCAACTCACCGATCGTGCGCACGTTCATCGAGCGCAGCGTGCGCGCGTGCGCGTGCCCGACTCCCGCGAGCTGCTCGATCGGGCGGTCCACGAGGAACGCGTCGGCCTCGTGCGCGTACAGCCGCGCGAGCCCGTCCGGCTTGACCGTCTTGCCCACGAGCTTCGCGAGCATGCGGTTGGGTCCGATGCCGCACGTGACCGTGATGCCGGTCTCGCGCGCGACCGCCTCGCGCAACGCCTCGGCGGCGCGCACGAAGTCGCCGTGCACGCGCTCGGTGCCCGTGAGTTCGAGGTAGGCCTCGTCGAGATACGTCTCGACGTCGGGCGAGAGCGTGCGGCAGAGATCGAAGATGCGCTCGGCGAAGCAGCGGTAGACCTGGGCGTGCCCGGCGAGGATCACGGCGTTCGGGCAGAGGCGCTTCGCCTCGGAGAGTGCCATGCCGGCCTTGAGACCGAACGCGCGCGCCTCGTACGAGCACGACGCGATCACGCCCGCGCCGACGATGACGGGCTTGCCGCGCAGCCGCGGATCGCGCTGCTGTTCGATGGAGGCGAAGAACGCGTCGATGTCGGCGTGCAGGACGGTGCGCGGCTCGAGTTCGGAGGGCGCGGGCGCCGGGATCAGTGCCGGCGAGGGGTGCGGTGCGGGCTGCTCGGGGTGCATCGGGACTCCCGGAAGAGGAGTGTGGCGGGGATGCCGTGCGCGGCACGCTACTGCACGGATGTGCACCGGACAAGGCCGAAGTTCAGCTGGCCCGCTCCCGGAAGGCGACCGGTCCCGTGCCCGGAACCGGAAGTGGCACTTCGCCCTTGAAGGTTTCCGAGCGGCGCTTCTATGGTCCCCCGCGTGCGAGCAAGGCGCTCGTGCGGTAGTTCGGGTTCCCCACTTCTGGAGGCTGCTCATGGAAAGCAAGAAGGCCCCTGTCCTGAAGCTCCAGCTGAACCGCGAAACGCTCCGCAACCTGACCGAAGCCGAGACGAAGCGTGTCGAAGGCGCCGCCCTGACGAAGAGCTGCCCCTGTACGCACACGAGCTCGCGCACGTCCTGCCCGATCTTCTGCTAGACGGACAGAGCCCCTGGGGAACCGAGCGATCCCGCACGACGGGGTTGCTCGGTTCCTGCTGTCTGGCCCCATGACCTCCTGGAAGCCCCTGCTCAGCGGCGCGACGCGCGCCGAGGCCGAAGCGCGTATCGCCGAGATCGCCACGGCGCTCTCGGGTGACGCGGACGCGTGGCCGCTGTCGAACACGCGGAACCCGAACGGCATCCGCACGCTGTCGCTCGGGCTGGGGCGCTGCGGCTTGGCGCTCTTTCACGCGTGGCGCCATCGCGTGCTGGGCGCCGAAGGCGCCGAAGGCGCCGCCGAGACCGCGATGCGGCTGCTCGCCGAGGCGATCGAAGGCCTGCCGTCGGCGACGATGGACGAGTCGCTCTACTGCGGCTTTCCCGGTGTCGCGTGGACGACCGAGCACGTGCTGCGCGTGCTCGACGCCGCCGACGGGAGCGATCCGGTCGAGGGCATCGACGAGGCGCTGCTCGGGCTGTTCGCCGACCCCGCGTTCCGGCCCGGCTACGACCTGATCGGCGGGCTCGCCGGCATGGGCGTGCACGCGCTCGAGCGCCGTGCGCGCCCGGACGGGCCGCGCCTGGCCGCCGCGGTGCTCGACCGGCTCGAACGCATGGCGTACCCGCAGGACGTCGGCGTGTCGTGGCCGAGCGGCGGACTGACGCGCCGCGCGATGGCGGCGGACGTCGCGCCCGACGACCGCTACTACAACCTCGGACTCTCGCACGGCATACCCGGCGTGCTCGCGATCCTCGCGCGCTTCGCGTCGTTCCCCGAACTGCGCGCGCGCGTGACGCCGCTGCTCGAAGGGGGCGCGGCGTGGCTGCTGCGCCAGCGCCTGCCGAGCGGCGCGATCAGCGTGTTCCCCGACTACGTGGCGCACGACATCACACCGGAGCCCGCGCGCCTCGCGTGGTGCTACGGCGATCCCGGCGTGGCGGCGGCGCTGCTCGCCACCGCGCGTGCGCTCGGCGACGCCGCGCTCGAGCGCGAGGCGCTCGCGACCGCGCACGCCGCCGCGCAGCGATCGTTCGAGACGTCGCAGGTCGTGGACGCCGGGCTCTGCCACGGCTCGGCCGGCGTCGCGCACGTGTTCAACCGGCTCCACCAGGCGACGGGCGACGAGACCTGCCGCACCGCGGCGATCGCTTGGTTCGAGCGCTGCCTCGCCCGTGTCGAGCACGTCCCGAACATCGCGGGGTTCGCGACGTTCAGCTTCGAACGCGACCACGGCGGCGAGTACCTGGAAGACGCGGGCCTGCTCACCGGCGCCGCGGGCACCGGACTGGCGCTGCTCGCCGCGATCAGCGACCGCGATCCGGAGTGGGATCGCTTTCTTCTGCTCGATTCGGCCGGCTGAGTTCGGCGTACAGCCCGCCCGCGCGCAGCAGCGCGTCGTGGCGGCCCTGTTCGACGATGCGCCCCTGGTCCATCACCACGATCAGGTCCGACGACACGACCGTGGACAGCCGGTGCGCGATCACGACGCGCGTGCACGGCGTGGCGCGCAGGCTCTCGTAGACGCGGCGCTCGGAGCGCGCGTCGAGATGGCTCGTCGCCTCGTCGAGCACGAGCAGCGCCGGACGCTGCAGCAGCGCCCGCGCGAGCGCGATGCGCTGGCGCTGGCCGCCCGAGAGGTTCGTGCCGCCGGCGACGAGCCGCGTCTCGAACCCGAGCGGCATCGCCTCGATCTCGGCCGCGAGGTCGGCCTCGCGCACGGCGCGCCCGATGTCCGTGAGTTCGGCGTGCACGTCGGCCATCGCGACGTTCTCGCGGATCGTCGCGCCGAACAGGTACGGATACTGCGGCACGAACCCGATCTGGCGCCGCAGCGAGACGACGTCGAACTCGCGCAGGTCCTCGCCGTCGAAGCGCACGCAGCCGTCGGTCGGCGCGTAGAGCGCGGCGATGAGCCGGGCGACCGTGGATTTGCCCGAGCCCGAGGGGCCGACGATCGCGACCTGCATGCCGGGCGCGATCTCGAGGCTCACGCCGTCCACCGCGAGCGGCGCGTGCTCGGCGTAGCGGAACGACACGTTCTCGAGCGCGAGCCCGCCGCGCAGTTTCGGCGCGGGCGGACGCGCGCCCTGTTGCTCCGGCGCGCGCACGAGCACCTCCTCGACGCGGTCCACGTAGCTGCCGAGCTGCTGGAACTCGAGCGCCTTGGCGACGAGCGACCCGAGCGGATGCAGGAACGCGCCCGCCAGCGCGGCGACGGCGAGCATCGTGCCGAGCGAGAGCTGGCCCGCGAGCACGAGCTGCGCGCCGACGAGCAGCACGATCAGCGGCGAGGCCGTCTCGAGCGCGAGCAGCAGCGAGTCCACGACCGCCGAAAGCCGGCCGCGCTTGACCGTCACGTTGAGCACGTCCACGAACAGGTTCGACCACACCTCGGTCGCGCGCCGTTCGGCGCCGGACGTCTTGAGCGTCTCGATGCCCTCGAGCAGCTGCACCTGGTAGTTCGACGAGTCCGCCTGCGCCTGCAGCGCCTCGCCCATGAGCTCGCGATAGCGTCCCTGCGACGCGGCGAACACGGCGAGCCGCACCGCGCCGAGCGCGAGCACGAGCAGCCCGAGGCCCGCGTGCGTGAACAGGATGACCACGAGGTAGCCCGTCACGAGCAGGCCGTCGAGCAGGCCGGTCATCGCGGCGCTCGTGAGCGACTCGCGAATGACCGAGTTCGAGTTCAACCGCATCATGAGGTCGCCCGTCTGCCGCATCTGGAAGAACGGGAACGGCAGCCGCAGCAGGTGCTCGAGGAACCCGATCGACATCTCGAGATCGAGCCGCGTGCGCAGCGCGAGCAGCAGGTGTGCGCGCACGAACGCCGCGAAGAACGTGTAGACGGCGACCAGCGCGACGCCCGCGCCGAGCACCGCGAGCAGCGACACGTCCTGGCGCGGCAGCACGCGGTCGACGACCGTGCCCGTGACCACGGGCAGCGCCATCGCGAGCAGCTGCAGCAGCAGCGACAGCGCCACCGTACGGCCGAGCAGGCCCGATCGCAGCAGCACGCGCTTCGCGTACACCCACAGCCGTGACGCCTCGCGCGCCTGCAACGTGAACTCGTCCGTCGGCTCGAACAGCAGCGCGACGCCGGTGAACGAGCGGTTCAGCTCGTCGGCGTTCACGACGCGCGGGCCGCCGTCGGGGTCCACGATCTCGGCGCCGTCGCGCCGCGGCTCCTGCAGCACGACGAAGTGCGTCATGCGCCAGTGGAGGATCGTGCCCGGCGGCAGCAGCGCGAAATCCTGCAGTTCGAGCCGCACCGCGCGTCCGCGCAGCCCGAACGTGCGCGCGGCCTCGAGCAGGTCGTACGCCGAGACGCCGTCGCGGCCCGAGCCGATGCGCTCGCGCACCTCGTCGAGCGACACGTGGCGTCCGTGGAACGCGAGCACCATCGCGAGGCTCGCCGCGCCGCAGTCGGCGAGGTTCAGCTGCTGGATGTGCGGCACCCGCGGGCGCCGGAGGCGCCGAATGCGGTCGAAGACGCCCGCGCTCACGGCGTCACCTTCTGGAAGAGCAGCGCGCTCCACAG